>JADGOV010000084.1 GCA_017882785.1 Frankiaceae bacterium | reverse complement strand
GGTGACCCGGCGGCGCGCCGGGGATAGGACGTAGACCGCGAGCCGGTGCAGGGCGAGGCGGGTGGCCGGGTAGGACGGGGGCGGTTCGGGCAGCGGGGTGTAGCCGGCGAGCCACCGTCGGGCCGTCCAGTCGGCGTGCTCCGGGTGCTCGCGCAGCCAGTGCGCCCAGTCGCCGTCGTCGGCGGTGAAAGGATCATCGGCATACCAGCGGCCGTCGTCGACGGCGGGGGGCGACGGTTCGAGGACCCGGGAGATCCCGGCGAGGGTTTCGGCTTCCCGGCGCGGATGGCGGGCGAGCCGGTAGGTGCTGGGAAACGTCATGTCGACCTGTCCCCTCAGCCGCCGCCCCGGCACGTGTGTAACGCCTGCTGGCCCGGTCCGACGCTACCTCGACACCGTGATGGAGGTGGCGTACAGCAGACTGTGTGCAGTGACGGCCCGCCGAGCTGCCGGACGACCCAGGCCGGACTCTTCGGCCGCACGGCGCCAGGCTTCGGCGGCCGGCCCTTCGCGCAACCGGCTCTTTGACCACAGATGGGCGGCGAGGGCTGGGCTCAGGACTCGTCGAGAGCGTACGAGCCGTACTGCGCCCGCCCGGCCGGCTCGTAGGTGGCGATGATGACCCCGGTGCCCGTCGTCGTGGTGCTGGTCAGTCGTAGCGCGGCTGCTGTCGCGCCGTCGCGGAAGAGCTTCTTCCCGGAGCCGAGACGGACGGGGAAGAAGAGCAGGCGGTATTCGTCGATGAGGTCGTGCTCGATGAGCGTCTGCGCGAGCCCGCCGCTGCCGTGGACCTGCAGCTCATTGCCCGGCTGCTCCTTGAGCTTGGCGACCTCGGCGGCGGCGTCGCCGCCGAGGAGTGCGGAGTTGTGCCAGTCGACGGAGTCGACGGTCCTGGATGCGACGTACTTCGGCAGCGCGTTGAGCTTGCTCGCGATCGGGTCGTCGGCGGCGGTGACGCGCGGCCAGTAACCGCTGAAGATCTCATAGGTCTTGCGGCCGAGGAGGAACGCGTCGGCATTGGCGAACCAGCCGACCATGGCCGTCCCGAAGTCCTCATCGCCGTAGGGGGCCGACCAGCCGCCGTGTTGGAACCCGCCGTCCGGATCCTCGTCCGGCCCGCCCGGTGCCTGGATGACTCCGTCCAGGGTGAGGAAGGTGTGCAGCGTGAGCCGCATCGTCGTCTCCTTGTGTAGCCCGTGTGTGTACGCCATGTCTTGCCGTGTAGACGGCCGGCATGCGCTGAACTCATCGCGACCGGGCCGCGGTGCCGCGAGAGCTTCCGTGCGGCCCGCGCGTCAGCCGGCGGGCACCGGCTCGCGGGCGACGACGGCGACGGCCGGCTGGGGCAGCCCGACGCGCATGTCACGGCGGCCCGGCAAGGCCAGCGCGCCGATGGCGCCGAGCCAGCAGACGCCGGCTGCGACGAGGCACGCGACGTGCAGCCCGCCCATGAACGACGCGTTGACGTCGGTGGCGAGGCGGTAACTCAGCGGCGGTGCGGCGTGGGTGGCCGCCGCGACGGCCGCGCCGACGGAGTCGCGGGCCGCGCTGGCGACGTGGGGCGGCAGCCCGACCACCGAGGTGCCCGCGAGATGGTGGGCGTAGATCGAGGTGAACACGCTGCCGATGACGGCGACGCCGAGCGTGCCGCCGGCCTCACGGGTGGCGTCGTTGACGGCCGACCCGACGCCGGCCTTCGCCGGCGGCAGAACGCTGAGGATGGACTCGGTCGCCGGGGCCGTGGTCAGGCCCAGCCCGGTGCCCATGAGGACCATCTGCGCGACGATCTGCCCGTACGGCATGTACGTCGGCGACACGGCGATCCACGCGAACGCCGTACCGAAGAGGACCAAGCCGGTGACGACGATGACCCGGGTGCCCAGCCGACCGGCGAGGCGCGCCCCGACCACGGAGCCGACCGCGATCGTCGTCGCGACCGGCAGGATGCGAACGCCGGTCGAGAGGGTGCCGTATCCGCGGATGAACTGGAAGTACTGCGTGATGAGGAAGATGAAGCCGAAGAGCGCGAAGAACGCGACGGTCACCGCGCCGCTCGCGGCCGAGAACGCCGGGGTGCGGAAGAGACTCACATCGAGCATCGGGCTCCTCCGGCGCCGCTCGATGGCGATGAAGGCGACCACGATGACCGCGGTAGCGGCGAAGCCGCCGATTGAAAGCGCGGAGGCCCAGCCACGGTTCGGCGCTTCGATGATGGTGTAGACGAGCAGGCCGATCGCTGCCGACGACGTGAGGAGGCCGGGGATGTCGAGTCGGGCTTCGCTCGGGTCGCGGGACTCCGGCACGAGGACAGCGGCGAGCACCGCAGCGACGATGGCGACGGGGACCAGGGCGAGGAAGACCGCAGGCCAGGTGAAGTGCGCTAGGAGGAAGCCGCCGGTCAGCGGTCCCACGGCGACCCCGAGCCCGGTGACAGCTCCCCAGACGCCGATCGCCTTGGCCCGCTCGGCGCGGTCGGGATAGGCGTTGGTGATGATCGACAGGGTCGTCGGGAAGATGAGCGCGGCGAACACGCCCATGACGAAGCGGACGACGACGAGTGCGCCCGCGCTGTCGCAGAGCGCTCCCGCTCCGCTCGCGGCGGCGAAGCCGAGTAGCCCGACGAGCAGCACCGGGCGGCGGCCGAAGCGGTCGCCGATTGAGCCGGCGGTGAGCACGAGCGCGGCGAAAGCGAGGTTGTAGCCATCGACGATCCACTGCAGGTCACGGGTGGTCGCGCCGAGTTGGCGGGCCAGGTCGGGCAGGGCGACGTTGACGATCGTGGTGTCGAGGTTGATCGCGAAGACCGCGAGGCAGACGGTCGCGAGGACCGTGAGCCGGCGGCGGGAGCTCATGGGGGGCATCGGACCGCTCCTTGACTGATGTTGACAGCGACAACATTGACGAGCATGGCAGGGGAAGTGGACACTGTCAACAATGTCCGCCACGGCGTCTGAGCGCTCGTACCACCACGGCCGGCTGCGGGAGGCGCTCCTCGTCGCCGGGCTCGGGCTCGCCCGGGCCGACGGCCCCGAGGCCGTGGTGCTCCGTGCTGCGAGTCGGGCCGCCGGGGTCTCCCATAACGCGGCGTACCGGCACTTCGCCGACCGCGACGAGCTACTGCGCGCCGTCTGCGAGCAGTGCATGAGCCGGCTGGCGGTGCTCATGGAGGCCCGGATCGATGCCCTGCCTGCAGACCGGGACCCGGTGGCCACCGCCTGGGCCCGCCTCGATGCGATCGGGCGGGCCTACGTGGAGTTCGCGACCACCGAGCCCGGCTGGTTCCGGACGGCTTTCGCCGTCCCCCCGACCCTGGACTCCTTCGGCCTCGGCGAGGGGGTCGGCGCCAGCGGGCTCGGCCCGTACGCCTTGCTCAGCGCGCGCCTCGACGAGCTCGTGGAGGTCGGGGCGGTCCCATCCGAACGCCGCCCGGGGGCCGAGTACGCCGCCTGGTCGGCGGTGCACGGGCTGTCGACGCTGCTCAACGACGGCCCACTCCGCGACCTCCCCGCCATCGAACGCGAGCACGCCCTCCGCGTCGTCCTGGACACCGTCGCCCGCGGACTCTGAGCGGGTGGCGGATCGGTCGTTCCGTCCCTATTGAACCCATTGAGTAGCCTGGCCTGTGACAGCCAGATCCGACGCGCATCGTCCGCGGATGTCGGGTGGATCACGCGAGATCTCGCACACCGGAGGTGAGGGTATTAGGCGACTGACAGCCGCCTGGGCCTCACCGGGCCACCGTCCTGAAGACCGCGCTGCGATGCTGGGCGGGCTCGTCCTCGTGATCCTGCTCGTTGCAGCCGCAGGCGCAGCGACCCTGCTCTCCGCTCCCGCCGACCACAAGAACCTGCCCACGGATCATGACTACGTCGCCTTCAACGGAATGCCGCTGCCACCTTTCGTGCCGTCAGCCGGCCCCGACGCCTCCACCGGCTCGTTCGTGTCGGGGTGTGGCCTGAACATGCAGGGTCATCAGAACGCGGACAACGTGATCTCGTCACCGCGGACGCCCGGCGCAGCCCATCACGCCCACGAGTACGTGGGCAACCTCTCCACCGATGCGTTCTCCACCAACGGCACCCTGGCGGCGGCCGGGACGACCTGCAGCAACGGGGACCTCTCGGTCTACTACTGGCCTGTTCTCCGGGTGCTCCCCGGCCAGGACGGCGCCGCCGTCACTCACCAGGCAGGTCGTGACAGCGAAGCTTCGGACGGCAACGCGGGCACGCGGGTTCCGCCAACGACGGTCCTGGTCGAGTTCCGCGGTAACCCCACTCGCCAAGTGGTCGCGATGCCGCGGTTCCTGCGCATTGTTACCGGCGATGCCCACGCTGCCACGGCCGGCGCGGGCGCCCTTGGCCGGGCGCGGTGGAGCTGCTCGGGGTTGCATGACCGCTACACCCAGCTCTACCCGCTGTGCGCGCAAGGCCAGCAGGTGGTGCGAACCTTCGACTACCCCAGTTGCTGGGACGGCCGACGCATCGACAGTGACAACCACCGGAGGCAGGTCGTCTTCCCAGCGGGGAACGGGAGATGTCCGCGCAACACCGTCCCGGTTCCCCAACTGCGGCTGCGGGTCGCGTACACCGTCCCACCCGGGCGCAGCTTCGCCATCGACACCTTCCCCGATCAGCGCCGCAGCCCCACGACTGACCATGCGGATTTCATCAACGTCATGCCGGACGCCCTTATGCACCGGGTGGTTGCCTGTGTCAACGGCGGCCGGCGTTGCTGATGCTGGGTTGCCGATGCTGGAGCGCGTCGCGAACCCTCCCCGAGTTCTACGATGGGCCAGGCCGTTGTCGAGACGCCGCCCGCCGGCGGCTGCGGAGGGTATCCGGTGTCGCTGCCCTACCACGACGGCGAGTTCGAGGTGCAGGCTCGCACGGACGAGTTCGATCGGGCCGTACAGATGGCGGGGGCGATCCGGGCAGAACTCGTCCCACCCGTGGCCGCGATGCTGCGGGAGCAGCGCTGGATCGTCATCGGGGGTCGGGACAAGGGCGGCGGGATGTGGGCCAGCGTGCTCGCCGGTCCACCGGGCCTCGTCACCGCCGCGGACCCGACCACCGTGCACATCCAGGCAGTGCCCGCCCCTGCGGATCCCCTGCGCTGCCTTGCAGACGAGCCCTCCCACGTCGGTCTGCTGGTCATCGACCTTGGCCGTCGGCGGCGGGTGCGGATCAACGGGCTGTGCCGACCGCAGGCGGACAGCCTGGTTGTCGACGTGCAGCAGGTGTATCCAAACTGCATGAAGTACATCCAGCGGCGGACGCTGTTGGACACTCCTCCCTCGTTCCCGCCGGCCAGCTCGGACGTCGGGGATGCGTTTCCCCACGGGGGCCTGGAGGGTCTGCCGGCGCTGCGGGGAGTGGACACCTTCTTTCTGGCCAGCGCGCATCCGGACGGACCTGCGGACGTGTCGCATCGTGGTGGCGCACCGGGCTTTCTGCGCCCCGTGGGGCCGCGGACGGTGGAGTGGCCGGACTATGTCGGCAACGCCATGTTCAATACTCTGGGGAACCTGCACCTCGACCCGCGCGTCGGTCTGCTCGTCATCGACTTCGCTACGGGAGACCTGCTCCAGCTCAGCGGGTACGCCGTGGTCGACTACGACTCGCCGCGGATCGGGCAGTATCCGGGCGCCCAGCGCCTGCTCACCATGGAGGTCCAGCACATCCGCTGCCGGGACGGCGCCTTTCCCTTCCGCTACGGCGAGCCCGAGCTGTCACCTTTCCTGCCGCAGCCGGCCCGCAAACCTTGACCCCGCGCACCGCGCGACGGGGGCGGCGGGGGTCACTCGTGCGGCGGCCGCCGGCCGAGCAGGGCGAGCAGGCGGGTCTGAGGATCGGCGTCGGCCGGCGCGTCCACGTGGCTACCGTAACTGCCGCTGGCCTGCATGAGGCCTGCCTGCGGCTCGACGACCGCGAGGCACGCCGCGACCAGGGCAGTATCGAGGGTGGCGTCCTGACCGGTCGCGATGGCGAGGTCCCAGCCGTGGATGAGTACGTCGATGAAGCGGTGGCCCGCATAGACCGAGCCGGGCACCGGTCCGTAGGACACCGCGCATTGCGCGTCCAGAGCACCCGCTACTTCGAAGGCTGCCGCGGCGGCCTGCGCAGAGGCGTCATAGGCGCCGAGCGGGTCGTCGCCGAGCATGTCGCCGTCGAGGCGGTCACCAACCTCGTCGATCGTCTGGCCTGCGGTCAGCTCGACCGCCCACAGGTTGCCCGACACGATGTGGTTGAGGAGAGCCCGTACGTCCCAGCCTTCGTCCGGTGTCGGCAGCGTCCATTGGTCGGGCTGGATCCCAGCCACGATCTTGTGAGTCGCGTCCAGCGCGCGGCGATGCAGCTGCGCGATGTCAGTCATGTCGCTCTCAGACCAGCTAGGACCGGTCGTCGAGCACGTCGAGGTCCTGGAAGACCATGGGACCGTCCGCCAGCGCGGCGTACTTCTCGGCGAAAGCGGCGGTCTCGGGGAGGCTCGAGTTCTCCATCGCCGACTCGTAGGAGTCGAAGAACGCGACGATGACGTAGTGGTCGGGGTCGTTGCGGTCCCGGGTCAACAGCGAGCGCTGGAGGGTGCGCTTGCCTTCGGTGGCCTGCTCCCACTCCGCGTCGAGCGCCCTGAGCTCGTCGAAGTTCTTCGTGCGAGCTTCGATGATCTGTATGAATGACATCAGGCGTCCTTTCGTGGACGGTCTCGGGCTTGCCACTGTTGTCCGCGCACTCTAGTCGAGGGCCGCCTACCGGAGCGGTCTTTTCGCAACAATAGTTGCGTCATGGGTGAATCCGGGCCGGGATTGTCGGCGGCCTGCGAGCGACGCTCAGCTCTGGTGCGTGGGCGAGCGTCTGGAACACCACGCAGTAGCGCTCGGTCGTCGCGATGAGCGCGTCGAGATCACCGGGGTCGGCGTCGGAGTCGAGGTCGAAGCTGAGCCTGATCGCCGAGAACCCCACCGGGACGGAGCCGTCGAGGCCCAGAGTGCCGCGAAAATCGAGGTCCCCTTCGGCGTGCACGGTCGCGCCCGCCATCGGGATCCCGCGGTTGGTGGCCACCGCCTGCAAGGTGACCCCGGCACAGGCCACCAGCGCCTGCAGCAGCATGTCGCCGGAGCACGCGAGGCTGCCGGTGCCCCCGGTAGCCGGGTGCAGTCCGGCCTCGATGAGGGCTCGCCCGGTCTGGACCGAACATGAGACACCCTCCTCGCCCTCCCCGCCCACCTCGCCTTTCGCGGACAGCGTCACCAGGGCCGCCGCTGGCTCCTGCCGGTACCGGCCCTTCAGCGGGGCCTGGGCAGCGCGGAGCTGGTCACCGGCGTCGGCCGAGGACATCGGACGACGGTCGGCCTCGGCCGAAGCCTTCAGACCATCCGCTTCGGTTGGACTGCGGCGGACGTTTACGAATTCAGGCATGATCGCAACCTATTCCTCGAAGCCGTCCGGGACACGCTACGCGCGGACCGCGACTCCGAACGCCGATGCTTCGTGGCCCGACCGCCACGTGCCCCGACGCTGATCCGACACAGGGGCCTACCGGTCCGGGGTGCGCCACCCGGCGCGTCATACCGTTCACCTGGCCAACAACTCCGTCACCCAGTCCGCCCGACCGCCTGTGAGGTCTCGCATGAATGACGTCGCCGACGTAGGGAACTCTCCGTGTGTGGGGCGGCTGGTGGCGGTTAACGTCGGGCTTCCGCGGGATGTCGACTGGCGCGGTCGGAGGGTCCACACCGGCGTGTGGAAGCGCGCGGTCGACGGGCCGCAGATGGTGCGACAGCTGAACATCGACGGTGACGGCCAGGGCGACCTCGAGGGCCATGGTGGGCCACACCGCGCGGTGCTCGTCTACCAACTTGACTCCTACGAACACTGGCGCCGAGAGTTCCGACGCGACGACTTCGACTACGGGCAGTTCGGGGAGAACTTCACCGTCGAGGGGTTGCCTGACGACGAGGTGTGCATCGGTGACCAGTACGGCATCGGCGGCGCCCTCTTCGAGGTGAGCCAACCGCGGGTCACCTGCTATCGCGTCGGGCTGCGGCTGGGCGAGCCGCAGCTTCCGTCGTTGCTCGTCGCGCACCGGCGACCCGGTTTCTACCTGCGGGTGCTGCGCGAAGGCCTCGTCGCGGCCGGCGACCCGATCGTGCGGGTGAAGCCAGGCCCGGAGCGGATGACCGTGGCAGATGTCGACGCGTTGCTGTACCTCCCGGGACACGACCGTGACGCCGTCGCCCGGGCGCTGCGGATCCCGGCCCTCAGCCCCGGCTGGCAGGGGTCGTTTGAGGCTCTTCTGCGCACCGGTCACGATGCAACCGGTAACGCGGGGCTCAGCGACACAGCAGGCGCACCATCTCCGGCATGGTCAGGGTTCAGGCCGATGCGCGTCGTTGCCGTCGTCCGCGAGACCGGCACGGTGGACTCGCTGCGGTTGGCCGCGGCGGACGGCCAGGCCCTGCCGCCTGCCCTACCCGGGCAGTTCGTCACACTGCGTGTCCCGCTTGCCGACGGAGAGCCGGCCACGTCGCGCAGCTACTCCCTGTCCGGCCTGCCGGGCTCGCCCGAGTACCGGGTGAGCATCAAACGTGAACCCGGGGGAGTAGTGAGCACATTCGTGCACACGACCTTTCGCGCCGGAGTGGTGGTGGAGGTGGCCGCCCCTCGCGGCCGGTTCACCCTGGACACCGGCGACGCCCCGGTACTCCTGCTGTCGGCCGGCATCGGCGCAACCCCGGTCCTGTCGATGCTGTACGCCCTGGTTGCGGCGCGGTCCACCCGCGAGGTGTGGTGGATGCACGGCGCGCGCAACAGCAGTGAGCATCCGTTCGCCGCCGAAGTCCGGGCGCTTCTCGGGCAGCTGCCCAACGCTCGGGCCTGGATCTGCTACAGCGCGCCATTGCCGACCGACCGGATCGGCCGGGACTACACCGACCACGGCCGACTTTCGGCCGAGGTTCTCCACGCGCTTGTCCTCCCGCCCGACGCGCACGCCTACATCTGCGGACCGCAGGTGTTCATGACCGATGCACTGGCGGCCCTCGACCGTCTCGGGGTGGACGCCGCACGCGTGCACACGGAGGTGTTCGGTGCCGGTCCTGCGCTCACGCCCGGCATCGCGGCCGGTCCGATGACCTCGCCGCACCCACCCCGAGGCGACTCGGGTCAGGGCCCCGGGGTCACCTTCGCGCGCAGTGGCCTTACCGTGCGGTGGCGGGAGGACTTCGTCAGCCTCCTCGAGCTCGCAGAGGCGTGCGACGTGCCCACCCGCTGGTCGTGCCGGACGGGGGTCTGCCACACCTGTGAGTCCGGACTCCTCGCCGGGAAGGTGTCCTACGAGCCGCCGCCGGTCGACGTTCCCGCGGACGGCCATCTGCTCATCTGTTGCGCGGCGCCGGAGGTCGACGTCGTCATCGACCTCTGATCCAACAGCCCCGCCTCTGGCGTGGCTGGCTGCTGGCTCCGTCCCCATCTCGGCGCCGATCGCCACCGCCGAGGACGAATAGGAGCACTCGCCGCCGACTGGTGGCCAGTACTCGCGTCAGTGGAAGACCTTAGATCCGCCCGAGCGCCTCCGCCAGATCGTCGGGTATGGACAGCTGGGCAAAGTGCGCCGACGGCAACCGAACTACGTTGTCGGCGTTCGCGGACATCGCCTCCTGCGCCGGTACCGGAATGCAGTTGACCGATTCCTGCTCGCAGATCATGTAGGTGGTCGGGTGGGCCCGGTCGGGCGCCGTACTTGGACTCCTCCACGATGCAGCGGACTGAAGCACCACGTGGGAGTGGAGCTCCGCGGCGCGTTCCCGATCCAGGTCCGCGCACAGAGCCTCGCGTACCGCCTCCAGGTCGTCGCTGATTGCCAGCGTGCCGTCGTCACGCGGAACGACCCAGCCGGGCAGCGGCCCATCGCCGAAGATGTCCATCACCGACTGACCCCGCTGTGGCCAGAACGCAGCCAGGTAGACGCTGTGGCGGACGCGCGGATCATCGGCCAGCTCGGTGATGACCATGCCGCCGTAGGAGTGCCCGACGAGGACAACCGGGTCGTCCAGGTGGTCGAGCATCCGACGCACATGGGCCGCATCCGCGCTCAGATCACCCAAGGAAGCCGGGTCGGTGCCGGCACTGGGCAGCTGATCCACCACAGTCACCCGATGATCCGCCTTCTCGAGCAGCGGCGCCACGTCATCCCACACCCAGCCACCGCACCACGCGGGATGGACAAGAAGGTAGTTACTCATAAGCGCACTGTGACGGAAGCTTCACACCTGCGCAAGCCTCGTAGAAAGCACAAACTTGCTGTGCAGGCGGGCACCTGTTGCCCATCTGTTGTAGGTGCGCCCCCTTCTGGCTTAGAGTAATCGTCCAATGACTAGAAGTAGCACTCGTGATTCAGGTCCGTCCCGTTCGAGCCTGCGGCAGCCCATGAAGGTCCTCACGGTGCGGCAGCCCTGGGCCTCCCTGATCGTGTCCGGAATCAAGGACGTGGAGAACCGGTCGAAAGCGACGAACTACCGGGGACGGATCGGCATCCATGCCGGTCAGAAGGTCAACGCTGACGCGATGCGGACCTACGGCCATCTCCTCCCCGCACAGGTGCCCATCGGCGCCTTACTCGGCACGGTGGAGATCATCGATTGTCAACGCGGCATGTGCAGCGATTGGGCCCTACCCGACCATTGGCATTGGGTGCTCGCTCAACCTCGTCGGCTCCGGCGCCCGGTGCCCATGACCGGACACCTCGGCCTGTGGAACTACGCAGGTTCGTAGGGTCATCGCGCCTGACCCGGCGGGCGGGCCCTCCGGAACTAGGCCAGGCCGCGGTCGCGCAGCGCCAGCCAGGTGGTGCTCGCGACGTCAGGGTCGTCGAGGTCGGCGTCCAGAACCCGCATGGCCGTCCCAATGCGGTGACGCAAGGTGTTGCGGTGTACGCCGAGGTCATTGGCCGCGCCCTCCCACTGTCCGCGATGGCGCAGGTAGGCAGTGACGGCGCCGATGAGGTCACTGCGTGTGTAGTGCAGCAGCGGCTCGAGGGACGGACCTGCCGACCTGCCTGCAGCCTGCGGTCGGGCGAGATCACACACCGTCCCGGGCGCCATCTCCTGCAGGCGGCGACGTAGCCCGGGACGATGCGCGGAGATCTCGGCGACCTCAAGTTCGGCGGAGACGAGCAGGCGGGCATCGGGTGCCCGGAGCCCGCGGACGCGTTCCAGGCACTGCAGAGCGCCGGGCGCGTCGGAAAGGGGGAGGATCGCCCAGATCTCATCCACATCGGCCGCGGCGAGAAGTTGTTCGAGGGAGCGGGGCAGCGCCGTGTCGAGCGCATCGAGGACGTCCTCGGTGGTGGCGCCGCCCGTGAGTCCCGACAACGCCACGACCCGGACCCGTGAGGTAGGGGCCGACATCCCACACTCCACAGCCAGCGCCCTGGCCGCGTCGAGATAGCCGGCCAGGACGAGCCGCGCCACGCAGGCCCGCGCCGCGCGAGGTCCGGCGGTGCCCCGGCGTTGTTGCTCTGCCTGCAGCGCCAGCAGGGCGCAGGCAGTGAGCACAATCTGCCGGGCGGATGTCCGCATCGGCGGTGGGCAACCTGTTGCGACGAAGCCCGCAAGTCGGCCGCGGCTGGTGAGCGGCTGCAGGACGACGATGTCACCCTCGACGGTCAGCGTCGCCGAGGAGTGCGGGCCGGCGCCGAGTCGGTTGAGCTCTCCGGCGAGGTGGTTCGCGGCGCGGCGGCGGGCGCGGGGCCAGACGTTCAGCACCTCCCCGTCGGGACTGAGCTGGGCGGCCCAGCCCGCGACCGCGCTGGCGAGCGTACGCACCACTGCCGAAACGGGATCGGGGCCGGCCGCCGCCCTGACCAGGTTCCGGTGGGCACCAAGGGAGGCGCTGAGCTCCTCCTGTCCCGCCTGGGCGATGAGCGACCAGTACGTGCGGGAAACGGTGAGGAAGGGGGTCGGCGCGGGCACCACGAACAGCGGCAGATCCGTGACCTCGCAGGCTCGTTGGAGGGAGTCGGGCACGGTGTCGTAGACGGGACCGAGGCCCAAGCCGAGGGCGGCCACGCCGAACTCCGCCAGGCGGGTGGTATAGGCCCGGGCCTGCAACGTGTGACCGGTGAGGGCAATCCCGATGGTCAGGAGCAGCTCGCCACCCTCGAGATAGGGGGTGGGGTCGAGCAACTCGCTGACGTGGACGCCGGAAACCTCGCGGTCGGGCAGCCGGCCGGACGAGACCTGGGCGAGGTCGTCACCGAGAGCTCGCCGAAGATCCGCCAGGGTGGGCACGGCCAGCTCCAACCAGACCAGAGGTCAGTGCAGAAACTGCACCAGTGCAACGTGCACGACCTCGCGACGTAACTCGTCGAATTATCCTAAGTCACGGGTCGCTGCTCGGATTACGGTTGCGGGACCTGCCGGGCCCCGCACCGGCTCAGGACCAGAGGATGACCTATGACCGTGGACACTGTGAACCGGAACGTGACACTGCAGGATCCGCCCGACGCGGGCCCCGACGTGCCGCAGCAGCGTCGAATCCTGCGCACCGAACTGCCCGGCCCACTCTCCCGCGAGCGGCAGCTGCGTCGCGAGCAGGTCCTTCCGGCCGGCATTGGCACGTCCCTGCCGGTCTTCGTCGAAAGGGCGGGTGGGGGCATCCTCGTCGACGTCGACGGCAACCACCTCGTCGATCTCGCCTCGGGTAT
>JADGOV010000173.1 GCA_017882785.1 Frankiaceae bacterium | reverse complement strand
ATGCGCTCCCAGACCCGTCGCAGCTCAACGTTTCTCGACGGCGTCCGGCACGACGCCGCGCTCGTCGTCGACCACTTGATCAACGGAGCCCTTGCCGGCTCGGCAAGGAGAGCGTCATGAACCGAACCTGGGACGTCATCGTGGTGGGGGCACGGGTCGCGGGAGCCGCGACCGCGATGCTGCTGGCCCGAGCGGGGCTGCGAGTGCTGTGCGTTGACCGGTCACGCCATGGCAGCGACACATTGTCCACCCACGCCCTGATGCGTGGCGGTGTCCTGCAATTGACGAAGTGGGGGCTGCTCGACGCCGTCGTCGCGGCCGGCACTCCGCCAGTGCGGCGCACCGTCTTTCACTACGGCGAGGAACAGTTTGCGGTGTCGATCAAGCCTGCGGCGGGCACCGACGCCCTGTATGCACCCCGCCGCACGGTGCTCGACGCCCTGCTCGTCGATGAGGCAGTGCGGTCCGGCGTCATCGTCGACTTCGGGACCCCGGTCGTCGGGCTCTGCCGGGCCGCCGACGATCGGGTGACCGGCGTACTGCTACAGGATCGTCGGACCGGCCGGGTGCGCGCCGAATACGCCGCGATCGTTGTCGGGGCCGACGGCCGGGAGTCGCTGGTGGCCCGAGAAGTGTCTGCTACCAACGAGTTCGCCGGGCAGCACGCCGGTTCCTATCTGTACGGGTATTGGCGCGATCTCCCGTCCGACGGTTACGAGTGGTTCTATCGGCCGGGCCTGGCCGCCGGGATGATCCCCACCAATGACGGCGCGACCTGCGTGTTCGTGGGCGGAACCCCGGCCCGGATCGGGGCCGCGGTGGGTGCTGACGGGTCGCCGACCGCAGCCTTCGACGGACTCGCAGACCAGATTGGTCTGGGCGAACGCTTGCGGTCCGCGCACCGGATCGAGGCCGTGCGGTTCGCCCGGTCCCTGCCCCCCGGGTACCTCCGAACCGCCCAGGGGCCCGGCTGGGCCCTCGTGGGCGATGCCGGTCACTGGATGGACCCGATGAGCACCCACGGGATGACCTCCGCGCTGCGGGACGCAGAGTTGCTGGTGGATGCAATCACCTCGCCCGTGGCCGTGGAGCCCGGCACGGCGGGCAGCTACCAGCACACTCGCGACCGGATCAGTCGTCCCATGCTCGAGACCTCCGATGAGATCGCCTCTTTCGGGTGGGACCTGGATCGCATCCGGGACGTGGTGCGCCAGATGTCCTCCGCGATGACCGACGAGGTGGAGACCTTGGCCCTCCTGGGGCAAGCAGCCTGACGCCTGCTCAGTGTTGCGCGTTGGCCAGGAACAGCGCCTCCTCCAGGTCGAAGGGTCGGATTCGATCAGGGGATCCGGCACACCTCGGGAAACGCGACGGACAAGCCACGGCACGGTGCCGGTGGCCGGCCGCGGCCACCGTGCACCCCACACAGCGCCGGCGCGGACCACATACACGTTGGGTGCAGGCAGACCCAGCCGTCGGGGTACCGGCCGGTCGGGTACGGGCGCCGCAGGTCGGGCACGCAGTCGGCGGCCGAGCCTGATCAGCTGGGGGCGGCGGCCAGGGGATGAGCAGGGTCCACCACCGCATCGCCCGAACGGCGCGGCCTTCTCGGCCCAGCCGAGCGGCGAGAGCCAGGTCACCCACGTCTTCGTCACGTCTCCGACACCCCGCTGCAGGTAGGCGACCGCGAGGACGAGCAGGCTCCACACGTACACGCCCCGGGAGTGCAGGGTCACCTGGGCAAGCATCGTCCGGTCCCGGCCTCCTCGGACCTTCCCACTGGCATGACGGCGGGCCACCCTCGACGGAAGGTCGCGGGAAGGCCGGCCAAGCAAGCACTTACGCCCTACCGCAGGGACTCAGTCAGGTGAAGCGGCCCTCAAACCCGCAGCTTCGCCAGGAGTTGGTGTCACCCGTCACTGGATCTACCGCGCAGACTGACCCGAGCACCCGGGATGACCAAGCCGGCAATGGTGGCCGACCGGCGGCCGGTTGTTCGAGGTGGCTGACCAGCCCTTGGATGTGGCATGGTGCCGCGCCACTCGGGTTCAAAGCTGACGGCCGGATTTGCTGAAAAGCGACCTGGCTTTCCCTTTATCGACGGGAAGCCGATCAATCACGTCGTGGCCACCGTGCGGCCGGTCCGCAAGCCACGGACGACAATTTGTATTGCTCGGCCGACGTTGTTGACCTCTGCTCGCCGCTTCGCTCGACCGGCGGCAATTCTCCGCTGGTCCGCGACGTACCGATGGTGCAACATCGGCTGGGAAATTTCACGTTTCAACTACGAGATCCGCGCCAAGGCGAGCATCGCTTCCTGGTTCATGGGTTTCTCCTGGGCTCCTTGTCGGCCACGTCGGCCGGCGATGTCAGCACGGTAGGAGGAGCACCCTCCGTGGATCTTCCCGACTGCGAGCCGCTCAGACACACCTGATTGCCGCGGGGGAAGGTCGCGGGAAGACCGACGTCGGAGCATGTCAACTATGCACACTCCCACCGTCAACACCTCCTCACTTTCTCGGCCGACCGCCGGCACCGCCGCCCGCCGCGAGATGGCCAGCGGCGCCCGGGCGATGGCGCCGATGATGGTCAGCTACCTGCCCTTTGGGCTGCTGCTCGGTACCGCGGCTGCGCGTTGCACAGACCCGTGGGCCGCCTGGTCAGGCACCGGGCTGATCTACGGCGGCAGCTCGCACCTGACGCTGATCGAGATGCTACGCACCGGGTCGGGCTTGTGGGCGGCGGTCGGGGCTGCGTTGTTGATCAACGCCCGGCTGCTGGTCTACAGCTCTTCATTGATGCCGTTGTGGCGTTCCGCGCGCCTGCCGATCCGACTGCTCGCCGCCACCGTGATCATCGACCCGACATGGCTCGTGGCGAGTCGGCGCGCCGAGCACGGCGGCCCAACCGCTCTTCAGCGGGTGCACTTCGCCGGAGCCGCAACCGTTCTCACCGTCGGCTGGATCGCCGCCGTCACGGCGGGAATGTTCCTCCGTCCGTCCGGGGCGGCCACCGCCGTGCTTGGAATCGCGCTGCCGCTGTGCCTCGCGGCGATCCTGGTGCCCCATCTACGAATGCCAGGCGGCATTGTTGCGATCCTCGTCGCCGCCGCAGTCGCTCTGGGAACGACGACGATGCCATCGGGGTCGAGCACCATGCTGGCCATGGCGTCGGCCGCGATCTGCGGCGCATTGACATCAGGTAGGTCGTCGCGATGATCTGGATAGGTGTACTGGCCGTCGGTCTGGGTAGCTTTGCTTTCCGGGCAGCCCCCCTTTTGCTTGGTGCCGGATTTGAGGTGCCCGAGCGAACCCAGGCCATTCTCCGGCACGCCGGAATGGGTGGGATTGCCGCGTTATTGGTCTCGAACATCGTCGGGATCGGCTCGGGGAATGGGTTCTGCACCACCGCGTCTGCAGTTGCCGCAGTGGCCGTCGGCGCGGTTGTCGCCTGGCGAGGTGGGTCGATGACACTTGTTGTATTGACCGGCGGTGCTGTCTATGTAGGGCTGGATCTGATCGTCGCTGCCCTTGCGTGTTCTGCCACACCGTGACGGAAACGACAGCCTTGGCCGGAGCGCCGCCTCGACTACGTCGTGCCATTGACCGCGGACTGGACGACCGCGCTGGATGAAAACGTAAGGAGGGCGTCATGAGGGGGCAAGACAACAACCGAACGGACCAAGGTTGGGATGTGATCGTCGTGGGCGCGACGGTCGCCGGAGCGGCGACCTCGATGCTGCTGGCTCGCGCCGGTTTGCGGGTGCTGTGCGTCGACCGCTCGCGGTACGGCGGTGACACGGTGTCCACCCATGCGCTGATGCGCGGCGGAATCCTGCAGTTGCAGCGCTGGGGTTTGTTGGACGCGGTCGCCGATGCGGGCACGCCACCGGTGCG
>JADGOV010000172.1 GCA_017882785.1 Frankiaceae bacterium | reverse complement strand
CGGGCTCACGCGGGCGTTGTCGGCGGCGATGGCACCGTCGCGGGAGCGACGCTCGGCGCATGATCCTGGGGTGGTGCTGCGCGATCTGGCGGTGATGCTGGCCGACGGCGGCGAGTGCCTGGCTGACCTGGGAGCTCAGCGCGATCAGCCCGATCTGTACGGGAACGTGGCGTCTGACTCGACCGCGTTCCGGGTGATCGATTCCGTCGACGAGGAGTGCCTTTCCCGGTTGCGGGCGGCGGTCGCGCTCGGACGGGCGGGGGCGTGGAGGGTCGGGGCGCGGCCGGAGCGCTCGCTCGCGCGGTGGCACGGTCGTCCTGAGCGGACGGTGATCGATCTCGACGCGACGCTCACGTGCGCCTCCTCGGAGAAGGAGCAGGCGCACGGGAACTTCAAGGGCCTGCGACACGAGGTCGCACGCTGATGAGCGGACGCGTTGATTGGAGGTACGGCTGATGTCGTGAGCGCGTTCCAGGTCCGTACTCGATGGCCTGTCCCCACCTCGACGTGCGTCGTCGGTGCTGAGCCGATGGGGTTCGAAGCTCGGGGGAAAGCCCAAGGGCTCGCTGTTCCATCCGGCGGCCACAGGCAAGGGGAAGACCGGACGGGTGAATTGCTTGAACCCTCGTTGATGCCTCGTCAAGTTCGGCTCCGCACGATGGGATGCTGTTGCGGGGTGTAGGGACTAGCCGCAGAGAAGCGGCAGGCGCCGGTTGAAGAGCCTTTGTCGACCGGGATGAGTACCGCCGTCCTCGGGGTACAGAGGGCACCCACCCCGGTCGCAGCTCGTGCGTGCGGAACGTGGTAACCCCGTCGCGGTCCGGCCTTGGCCGGTAAGCCGACCGTGAGGAAGGCCCAACTCCTCGGCGGGAATCGGATGACCGAAAAGCGAATGCCGGTAGCCGAAAGGCAGCGGGAAACCGGGACATGAATGGCTGGCTCCCTTCAGCCGGTCGTCCCGGATAACCGGCCGGATACGGGCCCGTGTGGCTCGGCTCGAAAGGGCGCTAACGCGGTCAGGTGAGCCCGTGAGGAGGAAGATGACCGAAGCACCGGAACTGAAGGGCAAGTTAGCCGCCGCGACAGCCGTCGCGGTGAACGGACCAGAGGACGCGACCCACGCCTGGCGCGCTGTTGATTGGCGTGCTTGCGAGGCGAGCGTACGGCGGCTTCGGCAGCGGATCTTCACGGCGTCGCAGGCGGGGGACCTCGGACGGGTCCGTAACCTGCAGAAGTTGATGCTTCGCTCACGCGCGAACACGCTGTTGAGCGTGCGGCGGGTGACGGAGCGCAATGCCGGCCGCAAGACGGCGGGCGTGGACGGCGAGGTGGTGCTGACACCCGAGGCCAAGATGCAGTTGGCCGACAGGGTGCAGCAGGGCACGGAGCCGTTTAAGGCCATGCCGGTCAAGCGGGTGTACATCCCGAAGCAGGGCAGCAGCGCGAAGCGGCGTCCGCTCGGTATCCCCGTGATCGTCGATCGCGTGCACCAAGCACGGGTCGTCAACGCGTTGGAGCCCGAGTGGGAGGCGCGGTTCGAGCCGAGATCCTACGGATTTCGGCCCGGCCGTGGCTGCCATGACGCGATCGAAGCGATCTACAAAACCGCCAACGGCAAAAGCCCGAAGCGGCGGTGGGTGCTCGACGCAGATTTGGCGGCGGCATTCGACCTGATCGACCATTCCCACATCCTCCGCCAGCTCGGCTCGTTCCCCGCCAGGGGAATGGTCGCGCAGTGGTTGAAGGCGGGCGTGGTCGAGAATGGTCGGTTCGCCCCGACTGAGGACGGAGTTCCTCAGGGCGGGGTGGTCAGCCCAGTGCTGCTGAACGTCGCCCTCCATGGGATGGAGCAGGCCGCGGGAGTCCGCTACAAAGCGATCGGCAGAGATGCCTGTCAGACCGCGAGGGACTCCCCAGTGCTTATCAGATACGCCGACGATCTAGTCGCTTTGTGCCACTCAAGGGACGAGGCGCTCCAGGTCAAGGCGCGGCTCGCCGACTGGCTGGCGCCCAGGGGCCTGGTCTTCAACGAGGACAAGACGCGGGTCGTCTCCCTCGAAGAGGGCTTCGACTTCCTGGGGCTCAACGTCCGCCGGTACCACGGCAAGCTGCTGATCAAGCCGAGCAAGGCGGCTATCAGACGGGTCCGGGAACGGCTGCGCACCGAGATGCGGTCCCTGCGTGGGGCCAACGCAGCGGCGGTGCTCATACGCCTCAACCCGATCATTCGGGGCTGGGCGGCCTACTACCGCGGGGCGGTGTCCAGCCAGGCGTTCGCTGGGCTGGACCACTACATGTGGAAGCTCGTCTACAAATGGGCGTGCTTCCGCCACCCGGACAAGCCGAGGCACTGGGTGATCGCCCGGTACTTCGGCGCGTTCAACAAGTCCAGACGTGACAAGTGGGTGTTCGGCGACCGCCGAAGCGGCGCTCACATGCACAGGTTCGCCTGGACCGGCATCGTCCGACACCAGATGGTCAAAGGCGCGGCGTCCCCGGACGACCCCGCCCTGGCCGACTACTGGATCAGGCGGCGGCGCAAGGCACCTCCCCCGCCGATCGGCAGCTCCAGTCTGCGGCTCTTCGGAGCCCAGGACGGCCGCTGTCCGCTCTGCGGGGATTGGCTGCTGCCAGCCGACGACCCACCCCAGACCCCGCGCGAGTGGGAGCACTGGCTGGCGGTCGCCCGCAAGACGACCACGACGGTCGCGATGCGAGGACACGGCGCGTCGGACGAAGCCACACCCCGTCTCATACACGCACACTGCCACCGGCGGCCCGCTGCCGACGATGGCAACAGCACGGCACTTCTGCGCGCCTGCGGGCCTTGAGGGCTTGCTTGAGCCGGATGCGGTGAAAGCCGCTCGTCCGGTTCTTAGGGGGGCCGGGCCCAGCAATGGGCCCGGCCTACCCGGCGGCTACGGTCATCATCCGCTGCTGTGCTATCTCGACGGGACGGGCGAGGCGCCCGCCGGGATCCTGCGGCCCGGGAACGCCGGGTCGAACACGGCGGCTGATCACAAGCTGGTGCTCGACCTCGCGCTCGAGCAGCTCGACCCCGCCGCGCTGCAGGGCGAGATCCTGGTGCGCGCCGACGGCGCCGGCGCGACGCACGATCTGACCGTGTACTGCCGTGAGGGACGGATGCGTTTCTCGTTCGGGTTCGACCTCTCCGAGCCGGTCCGCGACGCGATCGTCAACATGCCCGAGACGGCGTGGGTAAAGGCGATCCGCTCTGACGGCACAGAGCGCGAGCACAGCCAGGTGTGCGAGATCACCGACCGCGTCGACCTCTCGACATGGCCCGAAGGCTCGCGGCTCATCGCCCGGCGCACGAAGCTCAAAGAAGGCGACCAGCAGTCGTTCGCCGACCACGACGGCTACCGCCTCGCGGTGTTCCTCACCGACCAGGAAGGCGAGAGCATCCCCCATCTCGACCTTGACCACCGCGGCCACGCCCGCGTTGAGGACCGCATCCGCCAAGCCAAGGACTGCGGCCTGTCCAACCTCCCGTTCCGCAGCTTTCACCACAACCAGGTGTGGCTATGGCTCGTTCAGCTCGCCCAAGACCTCGTCGCATGGACCCAGCAGCTCTGCCTCGCAGACGAAGCCCGCGCGTGGGAGCTGAAAAGATTGCGCTACCGGCTGCTGCACCAGTCAGGGCGGATCGCCCGCCACGCCCGCCGCACGATCCTGCGGCTCTCACGCGACTGGCCCTGGGCAGGGCAGCTCGCCGCCGCATTCTCACGCCTGCAAGCGCTCCCAGCCCCGACAGGCTGACCGGGGCGCCGCCGGCGCCGCCACCGACGGCCATCCATGGGACACCCGGGCGTCAGCCTGCCCACAAACCGCTCACCAACCACCAACTGAACGTGCCAGAACCGCCGGCGCCACCGTCAACACGCCAATCGCCACCCGCC
>JADGOV010000171.1 GCA_017882785.1 Frankiaceae bacterium | reverse complement strand
GAGTGATTCGCTTGCCAGGTCGGTGTCGGTGTCTACCTATACGGTCCCCAAAGGACCGCTGGTGATACGCGAACCCGCGGAGAACCTTGAGAAACCCCGGATCACCGCCCGCGTCTCGCAGTCTCGCACCACGCCTGGCCGGCCGCATCGGCGGCCAAAGGCGCCCACTGGTCGGCGTGCTGTTGCCGCGGGTCAGATCGACTCGTCACGGTGATGAGGTCGGGTGTTCAGCGGCGGACGTCCCCGGGCGGTGAGGCCAGTCAGGTCAGCCTGGCGCGGGCCGAGCACCCGCTGGGTCGAGCAAGCCGCCGCGCGGGGAACCATCCCTTCTGCCGGTGCCCGTGACCTGGTACACGGCGGGCGGCCGGCCTGCGGGACGCAGTACCGTCTTCGGCGTGTGCGTGCCGCCGCGGGTGCTTGTCACCGGCAATGCAGGTTCGGGCAAGACCACCCTCGCTGCGGCGCTTGCATCCGATCTGGGCGTTCCGCATGTCGAGCTCGACGGGCTCTACCACGGGCCTGGCTGGACTCCCGCGGACCCGGACATGTTCCGAGCCCTGGTGCGCCTCGCCACCGCCGAGCCGGCGTAGGTGATCGACGGCGACTACACCTCCATCGTCGGAGGTCGTCCTCCGGTATCCGATCCGGACTGTCCGCACCACTGGCGCTTTGGGAGCTGACGGCCGTTTTGAGCGATCACGACGCAGTCCACTATTCGAATGCTTACCGCCGTCGCGCGATGACGGCCGGCCAGCCAACGACGACCTGACAACTTCGGCAGGATGCCGTGTCCAGAAACCCTGGAGGAGCGACACCGAGCACGGCTCGCTTCCCCACCGGGACCGGTGCCGGTGTCCTCGTTGCTGTCGACGGGGTGGCACGGGTCCGTCGAAATCGCCCGCAGCGTTTGGTTTCTGACGCGACGCCATTCCCTGGTCATGCGTATAGTATTTGGGTCATGCGTATAGCCACCGGTGCTGGTGGGCGCGAGGCGTCCGACTTGACGGCGCGCGCGAGGATCCGGGACGCGGCGATCAGCTGCTTCGGCGACGACGGGTTCGACTCGTCGTTCCGGACGATCGCTATGCGCGCCGGCGTCTCGCCGGGTTTGATCACGCACCATTTCGGCTCCAAAGCCGCGCTGCGCGCGGAGTGCGACTCCGAGGTTCTGCGGCAGTACCGTGCCGTGAAGTTCGACGCGATCGCGCGTCCGAGCGCGCACCTGCTCGAGGGGCTGACAGCTCCGGGCGCCTCGGCCACGGTCCTGGTCTACATCCTGCGCGCCATCCATGCGGGCGGGGCCTCTGGGCGTGACTTCCTGGAGCACCTCACCGACGATGCGCGCCCGATCATGGCCGCAAGCGTCGCCTCAGGATTGGTGCGCCCGTCGCGCGATGAAGAGGCGCGGCTGCGCTATCTCGTGTACCAGACGATGGGTGCACTGCTCGTGCAGTTCCTCATGACGCCGAGCCCGACCGCCGAGGAGTTCGTCGCCTCCCTGCACGCCGGTCAGCGCGACACCATCCTGCCGATGCTCGAACTCCTCACCGAGGGACTACTCGCCCGCCGGGAGATGCTCGACGACTACGTCGAATTCCTGCGGGAACCCGAGCGCCCCGCGAGACCCGCCCCAGAGTAAGGACGTTGACGTGAACCAGACACAACAGGGATCGCCGGTGACAGACGACCTGGCGGTAGAGATCCGGGCACTGACGAAGAGTTTCGGCGACGTCCACGCGTTGCGTGGACTGGACCTGGCGGTCCCGACCGGTCAGGTCACCGGGTTCCTGGGCCCCAACGGCTCGGGCAAGTCCACGACGATCCGCATCCTGCTCGGCCTGCTGCACGCCGACGGGGGACGGGCCACCATGCTCGGCGGTGACCCCTGGGCCGACGCGGTGCGTCTGCACCGATCGATCGCCTACGTGCCGGGCGACGTCACGCTGTGGCCCAACCTCACCGGCGGTGAGGCGATCGACATCCTGTGCCGGCTGTCGGGCCCGCTCGACCCGAACCGCAAGCAGGTCATGCTGGACCGTTTCGACCTCGACCCGACGAAGAAGGCCCGCACCTACTCCAAGGGCAACCGGCAGAAGGTCGCCCTCGTCGCGGCGCTGGCGTCGAAAGCCGAGCTGCTCCTGCTCGATGAGCCGACCTCGGGCCTGGACCCGCTGATGGAGGCGGCGTTCACCGAATCGATCCGCGAGGTGAAAGCCGACGGCCGTTCGGTGCTGCTGTCCAGCCACATCTTCTCCGAAGTCGAAAAGCTCGCAGACCAGGTCACGATCATCCGCGACGGCGTCACCGTCGAATCGGGCACCATTCCGCAGCTCCGCCACCTCACCAGGTCCCAGGTCACCGTCGTCCTCGGCCGCGGCGCCGACGGGCTCGCCGCGACGCCGGGAGTGCACGACCTTCAGGCGCTCGACGGCCACGTCACCTTCGCGGTCGACGACCAGGAGCTGCCCACAGTGCTTGCCACCGTCGCCCAGTTGCAGCCCAGATCTCTCGTCGCCAACCCGCCATCGTTGGAGGAACTGTTCCTGCGCCACTACGGCACGCAGCTCGTCACGCTCAACGAGGAGGCCCCGTGACCGCCACCACGCACCACCCGGTCCCCGAGGCCGCATCGACGGCTCGCCGACCGGCAGCCGACACGCTCGCCGGCACCGCAACGATGATCCGCCTCGTGCTGCGGCGCAACCGGGTCCGCCTCGCGGTGTGGTGGGTCGTGCTCGTCGGCCTCTTCGCCTACGTCACGGCGTACTACAAGGACATCCTCGCCACCCAGGCGGCGCTCGACGACTTCGCAACGGTCAGCGACGTCCCCTCGATCAAGGCGCTCACCGGCCTCGCGGCCGCCCCGAACACGCTCGGCGGGGCGGTCTGGACCAAGATCTGGATGACCTGCGCAATGGCGCTGGCGTTCGGGGTGCTGTTCCTCGTCACCCGCAACGGGCGCGCCGACGAGGAGGTCGGGCGGACCGAACTGCTCCGCTCGCGCATGCTCGGACTGCACGCCTACTCCACCGCGTCGTGGCTGGTCAACGCGGCCCTGTGCATCGCGGTCGGCGCGGGCGTCGCACTGGTATCGGCGGCCGGCGGACTCGACCCGGCCGGCACGGGGATCACCGGCTCGCTCATCGTCGGGGCGTCGATGACCGGTGTCGGGCTCGTCGGCGTCGCCGTCGGCGCCGTCGCCGGTCAGGTGACGTCCACCTCGCGAGCAGCGAACGCGCTCGGCTCGATCGTCCTGGGCGTCTTCTACGTCCTGCGGATGGTCGGCGACCTCGGCGACGGGCGGCTCACCTGGGCCTCCCCCATCGGGTGGGGCCAGCAGATGCAGCCATGGGGAGCGAACCGTTGGTGGCCGTTCTTGCTTCTGGTCCTGCTCACGGCCGCGTTGCTCGCACTCGCGGCACGGCTGGAGGCGCGGCGTGACTTCGGCGCCGGACTGTTCCCCGAGCATCGCGGTCGCCCCTGGGCTCCGGCACGGTACGCAACACCGCTCGGCCTGGGCCTGCGGCTGCAGCGCGGCCCCATCATCGGCTGGACCGCCACGATCGTCCTCGCCGCCTTGATGTTCGGCTCCGTCGTCAAAGCGATGACCGACTTGATGACCGACGCCGGCGGGACCGCGGCCGACCTGCTCAGGGGCACCGGCGTCGATGCGCTGCTGTCCCTGCTCCTGGTCATGATCGCCATGATCACCACCGTCTTCGCGATCCAGTCGGCGGTCTCATTGCGAGCCGACGAGGCCAGCGGGATCATCGAGCCACAACTGGCGGGCGCGATGTCGCGCACCCGCTGGGCGACCCGTCGCCTGCTGATCCCCGTGGTCGGGTCGGCCCTGCTGCTGCTCGTGGGCGGCGCCGGGATGGGCGCCGGCTACGGCTCCATCATCGGCGACCCCAGCCAGACGGGCCGATTAGCGCTATCCGCCCT
>JADGOV010000170.1 GCA_017882785.1 Frankiaceae bacterium | reverse complement strand
CTGGACCTGCGGGGCCCGCGCGCCGTGGGCGACGCGCTGCGCCCGGAGTGGGGGATTGCGCTCGCGGCGACGACGCTGGCTGTGATCGGCCTCGGCGTGGTGGTGACCCTGTGGCGCCGGGACCCGGTCCGGGACCCCGTCGCCGTGCTGGCGTCCGGGCCACGACGGGCGCTGGAGCATGCCTTCTACCTCGATGAGCTGTACGCGGCTGCGCTGGTGCGGCCGGTGCTCCGGCTGGCCCGGACGGTGTTGCGCGTCGACGAGGACGGGATCGACGCGGTCGTCGACGGGTCCGGACAGGCCGCCCGCACCCTGGGCGGCGGGGTCAGGCTGCTGCAGAACGGCAACGTGCAGCGTTACGCCACCGGTCTGTTCGCCGGCGTGCTCGTGCTCGCCCTCGCCGCGGCGGTGCTGGCATGATCCTCTCGGCCGGCGGCGGCGCCGTTGCCGGCCAGGACGTCGCTGCCCTGCCGCTGCTGCTGCTGGCGGTGCCGCTGCTCGGCACCCTGGCCGTGACGGCGAGCCCGCAGCGCCTCGTCCGCCTCGTCGGCGTTGGGGTCGCCGCGGCGACCTTCGGGCTCAGCCTGGCACTGCTCGGCGCCTACGACGTCTCGGCCGGCATGGTGCAGCAGCGGGTCGACCTGCGGTGGATACCGGCGCTGGGTGTGCGGTTCCAGCTCGGCGTCGACGGCATCAGCCTGCCGCTGGTCGTCCTGACGACGCTGCTCACCCTGCTCTGCGCGGTCTACACGTTGCACACCCTGCCGGCACCGGGGCGGCCCCGGGCTTTCCTCGCGCTCCTGCTGCTGTCCGAGGTCGGCATGCTGGGCACGTTTCTCGCCCTCGACCTGCTCGTCTTCTTCGTCTTCTTCGAAGTCGTACTGATCCCGATGTACTTCCTCATCGGCACCTGGGGCGGTCCGCGGCGGCGCTACGCCAGTGCAAAGTTCCTGCTCTACACCCTGCTCGGTTCCGCGATCATGCTGCTTGGCCTGCTCGGCATCGACGCGGCCGCCGGCACGCTGGACATGGTCAGCCTGACTGCCCGGGCCGGTGCGGGCATCGGGAGCCGGACCCAAACGCTGTGTTTCGTGGCCCTGCTGCTCGGCTTCGGCGTCAAGGCGCCGATGTGGCCGCTGCACACCTGGCTGCCCGATGCGCACACCGAGGCCCCGACTGTCGCTTCCGTACTGCTCGCCGGGGTGCTGCTGAAGATGGGCACGTACGGGCTGGTTCGGATCGCGCTTCCCATGCTCCCATCCGGCGCCCGCGCCGTCGCGCCGTGGCTCGGCGTGTTGGCCGTCGTCGGGATCGTGTACGGCTCGCTCTGCTGCCTGGCCCAGCGCGACCTCAAGCGCCTCATCGCCTACTCCAGCGTGGGTCACATGGGGTTCGTCCTGCTCGGCATCGCCACGCTCACCTCGGTCGGCATCAACGCGGCGCTGTTCGCCAACGTGGCCCACGGGGTCATCACCGGCCTGCTGTTCTTCCTCGTCGGCTTCCTCAAGGAGCGGTACGGCACGAGCGACCTCGACGACATCGGCGGCGGCCTGGCGGTGAAGGCGCCGACGCTGAGCGGACTGTTCACCTTCGCCGCCGTGGCCAGCCTCGGGCTCCCCGGCCTGGCCGGTTTTTGGGGGGAGATGCTGGCGATGCTCGGGGCGTTCCGGCCCGCGCCGACGCTGAGCCGGCCACTGTTCCTCACCCTGATGGTCCTCGCCGGCGTCGGGACCGTGCTCGCCGCGGCCTACCTGCTCCTCCTGCTCCGCCGGCTGACCACGGGAACCGTCACCAGCCGATGGCGGGAGGTCCGGTATGCCGACGTCGGTGCCGTCGAGCTGGCGGTGGTCACGCCCCTCGTCGTGCTGACAGTGGCGCTCGGGCTCTATCCACGGCTCGTGTTCGGCTTCACCGACCTCGCGGTCCACAGGCTGCTCGGGTGAGCAGTGCGGCCGTGAGTGCCCAGTGAGCCACCCACAGTGAGCTACCCAGAGAGCATCGACTATGCGGCGATCGCCCCGCCGGTGGTGTGCGCGCTCGGCGCGTCCGGTGTCCTGCTCACCGATCTGATCGCACCGCGAGCCCGCCGGCTGCTGCCTGCGCTGGCCGCCGGTGTGTTGCTGGGCGCGTTGGGCGCCCTTGCCGCCGCGGCGGCAGCCGCTCCCACCCGAGGTACCTTCTGCTCCACTCGCTTCTGTTCCTACGCCGTCGACCCGTTCACGATCTTCCTCCAGGCGCTGTTCTGCCTGGCCGGGGTGGTGATCGTGCTGCTCAGCGCCGCGAGTGTGGAAGCCGAACATGTACCGGCGGGTGAGTTCTACTTCCTGCTGCTGACCTCCCTGGCGGGCATGCTCACCCTCGCCGCCGCCCGCGACCTGCTGGTGCTGCTCCTGGCCCTGGAGGTGGTCACGCTGCCGGCGTTGATCCTCGTGGGGTTGCGCCGTACCGATCCGCGGGCCGCCGAAGCGGCGCTGACGTTCTTCCTGATCTCCGTGCTGGCGACCGCGATCACCGTGTACGGCATGAGCCTGCTGTACGGCGTCACCGGCAGCGTGCAGCTCGGGGGGATCCTCGACGCGCTGCGCCGCGCGCCGCACCAGCCGGTGGCCGCGCTCGCCGTGGTCCTCGCCATCGCCGGGTTCGCCTTCAAGGTGGCTGCCGTGCCCTTCCACGCCTGGGCACCGGACACCTACCAGGGCGCGCCGGTGCCCGTCGCCGCGTTCCTGTCCGTGGCGTCCAAGGCGGCCGGGTTCGCCGGGCTCATCCTGCTGCTCGCCGCCTGCGCTCCGTACGCCCCGAGCTGGCGACCGGTGATCGCCGTGCTCGCCGTGGCCACGATGACAGTCGGCAACGTGGCCGCGCTCCGTCAGCGGCACGTGGTGCGCCTGCTCGCCTGGTCATCGATCGCCCAGGCCGGCTACATCCTCGTGCCCCTCGCCGTGCCCGACCCCGCCGCCGCGTTGGCCTATCTCGGCGCCTACGCGGTGATGAACCTCGGTGCCTTCGGCTGCGCTGTGGCGGTCGCCGGGCGTCGCCCGCGATCGGCGGTGGCCGACTACCGGGGGCTGTTCGCCGATGCGCCCGCGCTGGCCCTGGCGCTGGCGTTCTTCCTGACCTGCCTGGCCGGGCTGCCCCCCGGCATCGTGGGTCTCGTGGCCAAGGTGGTGGTGTTCCGCTCCGCCGTCGACGGCGGTATGAGCTGGCTCGCGGTGGTGATGGCGGTCAACACCGTCATCGCGCTGTACTACTACGCCCGGCTGGCGGCCAGCCTCTTCGACACGTCACCGGACCAGGCGGAGCCTGGCCGCGGCGACGCGACACACCTGCTCCCGGTGCCCGCACCCGTCGCCGCCGCCGTGGCGATCACGGCCGCAGTCGCGGTCGTGCTCGGCTTCTGGCCGCAGGCCCTACTGGGTGTCGTGCCGGGCTTCGGCTGAGCGGGCCCCAGCCCGGACCGACCCTTCTTAGCGAGTTCTCAGCGCCGCCGGGAAGCGCGTGGCGTCCGGGCAGGGTTGCCCTGAGTAGGGAAACCCAACGGGAGGACACCGTGCACCGCCAGCACAATGCTGTGAAGACCGCCGTACTCCTCGGCTCGTTGTCCGCGCTGATCCTCATCTTCGGCTCGTTCTTCGGCCGGGGCGGGCTGATGATCGCGTTGGTCCTCGCGCTGGGCATGAACGGCTTCGCCTACTTCTTCAGCGACAAGATCGCTTTACGTTCCATGCGGGCCGAACCGGTGAGCCCGCAGCAGGCTCCCCAGCTCTACTCGATCGTCTCCGAGCTGGCGAGCCGCGCCGGCCAGCCGATGCCCCGGCTCTACATCAGCCCGACGATGGCGCCGAACGCCTTCGCCACCGGGCGCAACCCGCGGCACGCCGCGGTCTGCGCCACCCAGGGCATCCTCGCGATCCTTGATGAACGAGAGATGCGGGCCGTCCTCGGGCACGAACTCTCCCACGTCTACAACCGGGACATCCTCACCTCCTCGGTGGCCGGGGCGCTGGCCAGCGTG
>JADGOV010000004.1 GCA_017882785.1 Frankiaceae bacterium | reverse complement strand
TGCGCCTCGCCGTGCCAGAGCTCGCTCTGCTGGTAGCCGGCCCGGTAGACCTCGTCGTTGGTGAACTGCCGGCCGGTGAACGCCGGCCCGGTGGGGGATTCGGCCTCGAGGTAAGCGGCGTGGCGGACCCGCTCCCACAGGCCGGTGCCGGGGTCCGGGCCGATCTGGTCAGTGATTGCTTTCGGGTTGAAGTGGGTGTCGAGCAGGTGTTCCACGTGGTCGAGGTAGTACTGCCGGAAGTCGTGATTGGCGAGCAGGTTGGTCACCAGCGGGATGCGAGAACGCGCCGACTTCGAGCCGTTCTTCCGCAGGTACGCCGCGGTGCTGGCCGGCCAGTCCAGGAGGTCGGCGAACTGCCACTGCGTGCCGAAGTAGTCGATGCCGAAACTGTTGTCGTAGTCCCACGGGAGAAACGTGAAGTAGGGCTTCGAGACGAAGTCCGCGGCGGCGCCTTTGCGGCCGGAGTTGTAGAGGTAGTAGTTGGCCGGGGTGGCGAAGTAGTTGTCCCAGCTGCCGACCAGCACGTTGACACCCGCCCACCGCAGGAACGCCGGCGCATTCATGATGCCCTCGACCGACTCGCGGAAGGCGTCGGTGTCGAAGGCGCCGTCGCCGCCGGGCAGCCCTACCCCGTTGATCGCCCGGACGAACGCGGCGAGGTCGTCGTAGGTGTTGGCCGCGCGATCCTCCTCGTTGGTCTTGAGCAGGTAGGTCCGCCTGTCGGCCGGCCCGTCGCGGTAGTACTGCCGGCCACCGTCGTCACCGCCGTCGCCTACCCGGTGCTCCAACGTCGCGCAGCCGATGTCGGCGCAGGCCGCCTTGTAGAGGTTTCCCTTGTCGTTTCCGCCGAAATGGTCGGACAGGAAGGCCTTGTCGACCTGCTGGACGAGGAAGAACAGACCCAGGTATCGCCAGTCGAACGCGAGTCGGGCGTAGCTGTGGCGACAGGCCGGGACACCGGATGCGTCGAACAGGGCCCAGGACAGCGTCTCGCGCATCTGGGCCGGGTCGTTGAACATCGCTTTGAGGTTGAGCCTGGACATGCCGACAAGGCGGCCGTCGGCGCCGTGCGCCTCGAGGTTGACCTTCCAGGACCGCTTCGGCACGCGCAGGGTCCGGTTGCCGCTGTTCACCAAGGAGAACGTCGGTGAACTGAACAACACACCCTCGGCGCCTGGCGCAGGGTTCGGCTGGGCGTCGGCAGGGTCGATCCGCCACACCTCGAGGCGGGCCCCGGCGGGGGCGTCCACCGGTTGCTCGGGTTGCATGGCATTCGCCGGCCAACCGGTGACGTGCACCGCGTACATCGGGTGGTCGAAGAACTCGTCGGTGTCGACCGCGACCTTGAGGTAGTCCTCGATCGCCTGCCCGGCATTGGTGAGCTGGCCATTGTCCCGCAAGGTCAGCACGCCGCCCGCTGTGGCGGACTCAGCACGCAACAAGGCGTCGAACAGTGCGGAGTACTCAGCCTTCGTCCGCAGGGTCGCGTCACCGCGCCCTTCAGCTTCGTTCACCTGGTAGGCAATGTCCCGGGTAGGCCCCGGTGGCAAGTCGGTGGCTATCACGGCCCGCCGCTTGAACAGGTCCCACAAGCCACCCTTGTCGAGGGTCCGGTCCATCGCATCCTCCTGGTCTGGGTGGAATGGTAGAAAGCGAAGCGGTCGCCGAGTTCGGCGGAACGTGCCTCGGCTGCCGAGGTGACCAACACGCGGGCACCCGACCACGCTGACAGCGCCATGATTGGTCCCGGTTGCGGCGAGTGTCAACGGCCCGGAACTGCTTCCGAGCGGGATCGTACTGAGTGTCCTTTTCTGCCGGCACCGACGGCCGCGCGATTGCCTCCGTGGCCCGGAATCGACGAAGGCACCCCTGCTCTCGTGGCTGTTGCCTCTGCTCGCCGGCGGTGGCTGCGGCTCGCGGGCGTCAACGTACGTTCTCGAAGACCTCGCTACAACTGCGGCGTCGATCGTTCACGGCCGGCGGACCCTATGGTTGGATGGCCAGCGGATTAGCCATGCTGGACGTTTATGCGGTTATCACCGAGGTCGACGATGCGATCGTCGACCAGGTTGCTCGCGTGCTGGAACAGAACGCGGCCGATCCCCAGTTGCGAGCCATGATCGACCTCTACCTGGCCGACTTGGACATGCGCAAGGATTCGCGGGTTCTGGAGATCGGCTGCGGCACCGGGGTTATCAGTCGGGTGCTAGCTCGGTGGCCGGGCGTGGCCGGGGTTCTCGGTCTCGATCCCTCGCCCGGTCTGGTGGCGAGAGCCCGCGAGCTGAGCGAGGGGTTCCCAAACCTGACTTTCCAGGTGGCCGACGGCCGCGCGGTGCCCATTGTGGACGGTGTGTTCGATGCGGTCGTGCTGCATCGGGTGTTGTCGCACGTCCCCGGACCCGATCGGGTGCTCGCCGAGGCGTTCCGCCTGCTGTGTCCCGGTGGTCGCCTGGCGGTCTTCGACGGCGACTACTCGACGGTCACAGTGGCGGCCGGTGCCGGTGATCCGTTGCAGGCCTGTGTTTCCGCGTTCCAGGAGGGCTACGTCCACGATCCGTGGATCGTACGGCGGCTGTCGAGACTCACCGTCCACGCCGGTTTCGTCGGGCAACAGGTCCGGAGTCACGGGTACGTGCAGATCGAGGAGCCGGAGTACTTACTGAGCATCGTCGATCGGGGAGCGGACGCGCTGCGGGCGAGCGGCATGATCCGGGCACCTCTTGCCGACGCGCTCAAGGCTGAGGCGCGCGTTCGAGTCGATGAGAATGCGTTCTTCGGCCACGTCGCCTACGCGAGCCTGACAGCAGGCAGGCCCGGCTGAGAGCAGTGGGCCGGGTAGCCGCCCGCGGGGCACGAGACGGCCACGGCGGCGGTTACTCGGTCAACGGGTCCCGGCCCTGAATGCTGCCGGTTGCCTCCACCACGGCGAAGCGGGCGAACAACTCCTCCACGTACCAGCCCTCGGTGGCGGTGCGCCGGATGGCCTCGACATGCGGGGCGCGGCGGTGCGCGAAGTCGTTGAGATCGACCCCGGAGCGCCACAGGCTGAAGGTGCCCTGCAGGCCGATCGGCGCCTCGCCGATGCCCATGGCGAGGAGCAGGCCAGGGGAATGGTGGAGGTCGGTGGAGACCGGTGGCACCGCGCGCCAGAACGTGGCCAGTTTGTGCGGGGCGATCCTTGCTCGGGTCACTGCCGCGACCGGACCCTCGTGTTGGCTCGGTTGTGGGTCGCCGAAAGGGGCTCGCCGGGACCAGCGGCCGCGAACCGCGACGGGCGTGAGCAACCCGCGCCAGCGTTCCTCCGCTGCGGCATCCCAGCGGCGGATTGTGCCCGACCTCTCGAATGCGGCGGTGTCCAGCGTGTCGTCCCACACGGTGAGCAGCGCCCACCGGCGGGGGGTGGCGTCCCTGGCGGTGAAGGTCTGGCCGTTGCCCGTACCGAGCATTTTCCCGAAGCGGAGGCGGGCGGTGTGACGCAGTCTCACGTGCGTACCAGCCACCCTGACAAGCGCTGCCGGAACCCCCTTCGCCGCCACCTGCCACACGTGCAACGCGACGATCACGGGTGAGGGTCCGGCGGCGCGGCGGCGACCTGGGCGGGGGTGCCGATGGTGAGGCGGAGCAAGTCGGCGTACGTGGTGGGAAACACCGTGTGCGGAGTGCCGGCGGCGGCCCAGATCCGCTCGTAGTCGGCCAGCGCGACGTCGACGAGCGTGTGCAGCGGGCGTGGGTGACCCAGCGGCGCCACGCCGCCGATCGGGAAGCCGGTCGCTGTCCGGACGAGATCCGCGGGCGCTCGCCGGACTGAGGCGGCCCCGACGAGGGTCGCCACTCGGGAGGTGTCGACCTGGTGGGCGCCACTAGCCAGAACCAGCAGTGGCTCGCCGTCGGCGGTGAACACGAGCGATTTGACGATGGCCCCGACCGGGCAACCGAGGGCTGCCGCCGCGTCGACGGCGGTCCGGGCTGTGTCGTCGAGCTCCACGACGGCGACCCGGGCCTGCGCCTCGTCGAGGGCCTGCTGGACGCGGCGGGCGTTGCGGTGCACGGGATCCGAGGCTACGCGCTCCGGGCACTTGCCGCGCTTTACCTGGCTCCCCGGCTCCCCGGCTCCCCCCGCGCCCGCCCCCGCGCCGATCATGCTCGTTCGTACGCCTCGAGTCGATCCCGAACGTACCTTCGAGCATGATCGGCGAGGTCAACGCACCTTCGAGCATGATCGGCGTAACCGGTGGGGGACCGGCGCCGTTCACCCTTGACCGAACGGCCGGACCGGAGTTAACTTAGTCCATCTTCGAACATACGTTCGATGATGGAATGTAGGTGCAGGCCGGTTCTCGACCCACCGGTCAGCATCGCATCCCGGCGGGCCGGTGGAGAGGTGTGGGGAAGCATCTCTCCGCCGGCGCCGTCGCGCCGCCTTCCCCCGGTGCCGATCTGATGATCTTGCTGGCTGGGCGGAAGGAGCGGGTGAAATGTCGCGGCGGTGTGGAGAGACCATCGAGGTTCGCCGGAGGGACGAGGCCCCCGAGCAGTTCCTGTGGCGTGGACGGCTCTATGTGGTCCGAGCGGTCCTCACCTGCTGGGTGGAGTCCGGCGGTTGGTGGCGCAGTGCGGCGGCCCGGCCGCTCTTCGGCGTTGAGGAGGCTTCGGGGCTCGGATCGGCCGGGTCATCGGCCGGGCCAGGGCCAGAGTCAGGGTCAGATGATCTGCGACTGACACCGATTCCGGCTGCGCCGAAATGGGGGCAGCGGGCCTGGGGGGAGCCGGCGCCCGACATCGGAGCATCCGTCGGCAGCATCGCGGTCGACGACGGTGAGCGGGAGTGCTGGCGGGTGGAGGCAGGCGCCGGTCGGGCGGCCGACACGGGGGTCTATGACCTCTGCTTCGACTGGAGCGCGGGGACCTGGACCATCACCCGCGTCCTGGATTGAGCGCCTGCGATGTCCGTCTCCCCTCCCGCCTCGTCCCGGGCATCCGGTGTCGATCGGCGGTCAGTTCTTACCGGGCGAAGCCCCGCTGGTCCGACCGTGCCGGGTCCGTCGCGGCGCAGCGCAGCCGCCGCTGACGATCTTCTCGGTCTTGCCCGTCGCGGGCTCACCGAAGCGGCTGCGACGGAGACCGCCGCCGAGCGGTACGCCGCCGCTCACCTGGCAGCGCTGCGGGCTGCCGCCGCAGTCCTCGCCGCCCGGGCGCGGCCGGACGACGCTGGTGGGCGGCGACGCGGACCGAGAAGTGTCTGGGCGTTGTTGCCGGTGGTGCTGCCACCGTTGACCGAGTGGGCGGCCTTCTTCGCGGCGGGGGCCGGCAAGCGGGCCGCCGCGGAGGCCGGGTTGGTGGGGGCGGTCACCCGGCGGGACGCAGATGACCTGCTCCGGGATGCACAGACCTTTCTCGGCCTGGTCGAGGAATTCCTCGGCCATGTTCACCAGCCGTTGCTTCCGGTACGCGCAGTGGCGTCCGGGTGAGTGATCCATTCACCCACCTGCACGTGGCGTCCGGCTACTCGATGCGCTACGGCGCGACGCACCCGCATGCGCTCGTCGAGCGGGCCGCCGAGCACGGCCAGGAGGCGCTCGCGCTGACCGATCGGGACGGTGCCTATGGTGCGGTGAGGTTCATCCAGGCCTGCCAATCGGCTGGGGTGCGGCCGATCCTCGGAGTCGACCTCGCCGTCGACGAGGTTCCGGTCGACGTCACCGACCCCGGTCACCGGAGGTCGGACCGGGCGGCTGGTGGCCGGGGGGTGCGCCGGGTGCCGGCCCGCGGCGGGGCCTACGTCGACCCTGGGCACCCGCGGATCACGGTGCTGGCTCGGGACATCGAGGGTTGGGGCGCGCTGTGCCGACTCATCAGTGCCACTCATCTTGCCGGCGAGCGTGGCCGGCCGGTGAGCAGCGTCGACTTGGTCACCGCGCATGCCCGACGGTTGTTCGTGCTGCTCGGACCCGACTCCGACGTCGGCCGCGCACTGGCCACCCGCCGACCGGATCTCGCACGCCGGCACCTGGACCGCTGGCGGGACGCGGTCGGCACCGACGACCTGCTCGTCGAGATCGTCCACCACCGGGGCCCCGGTGCCGGACATCGTGCGGCCAGGCTGCTCGCCTTCGCCACCGAGCAGCGGGTGCCGGCGGTGCTCACCAATGCCGTCCGGTACGTCGACCGGGCGGACGCACCGGTGGCCGATGTCCTCGACGCCGCCAGGCGGCTCGTCGTCCTCAATTCCCGGCACGTCGACCGCGACAACGCCGAGGGCTACCTGAAGTCGGGGAAGGAGATGGCCGAGGTCGCTGACGAGCTGACCCGGTTGGTCGGTGGAAGCGGGCGCACCGGTGCGGACCTGCTCGTCCGTACCCGACTCGTCGCCGAGCAGTGCGCGCTGGTTCCCGGCGCCGGCGGCCTGGGTCTCGGCGAGGTGCACTTCCCCGAGTTGGGCACCGGTCTGGGCAGTGCCGGTCTGGGCAGTGCCGGTCTGGGCAGTGCCGGAGCGGCGGACGCGGTGCTCCGGGCCCGCTGTACGGCCGGGTACGGGCGGCGCGGCCGGCCGGCCACCGCTGAGGCCGAGCGCCGGCTGGACGAGGAACTGACAGTGATCGCCAAGCTGGGCTACGCGTCGTACTTCCTCACCGTCGGCGACGTGGTGGAGATCATCAAGGGTATGAGGGTGCGTTGCGCCGCCCGCGGGTCCGGTGCCGGCAGCCTGGTCACCTACCTGCTCGGGGTCTCCGACGTCGACCCGCTGCAGCACGGGCTGCTGATGGAGCGCTTTCTCTCACCGCTGCGTCACCAACTGCCTGATATCGACATCGACGTCGAGTCCGCCCGGCGGACCGAGGTCTACGAGGCGGTGCTCGCCCGCTTCGGCGCCGAGCGTTGCGCGTGCGTGTCGATGATGGACACCTACCGCGTCCGGCACGCGATCCGCGACGTCGGGGCTGCCCTCGGCCTGCCACCGGGGGAGATCGACACGATCGCCAAGGCGTTCCCGCATCTGCGGGCCAGCCAGGTACGGGCGGCGCTGCGTGATCTGCCGGAGCTGCGGGCCAGCGGTTTGGCCGACCCGGACGGCCGCGGTGGTCGGCTGGATCTGCTGTTCCGACTGGTGGAGCGCCTCGACGGCCTGCCCCGGCACATCGCGCTGCACCCATGCGGAGTGGTGCTCTCCGACGCCACGTTGCTCGATCGCACCCCGGTCGAGTCGAGCTGGCTGGGGTTTCCGATGAGCCAGTTCGACAAGGACGACGTCGAGGCGCTGGGATTGCTCAAGCTCGACCTGCTCGGTATCCGCATGCAGTCCGCCATCGCGCACGCCGTGGGCGAGGCGCGTCGGGTCGACGGGGTCGAGATCGACATCGACGCGGTGCCGCGTGATGATCCGGCTACCTACGCGCTGGTGCAGTCCACCAAGACACTCGGTTGTTTCCAGATCGAATCGCCCGGCCAGCGTGAATTGATCGGGAAGTTCGCGCCGGAGACGTTCGCCGATTTGATCATCGACATCTCGCTGTTCCGGCCGGGGCCGGTCAAAACCGACATGGTTACCCCGTTCCTCGAAGCCCGGCAGGGCTGGCGGCAGCCCAGCTACCTCCATCCGGATCTGGAGCCAGTGCTCGCGGAGACCCGCGGCGTCGTCGTCTTCCACGAGCAGGTGCTGTGCATCGTCGCCACGTTCACCGGGTGCTCCCTCGCCGAGGCCGACGAGGTCCGGCGCGCGCTCGGTGATCCACTCGGCCAGCCAGAGGTCAGGACCTGGTTCCTGCCCGCCGCGCTCGACCACGGCTATCCGCTCGCCACCGTCGAACAGGTCTGGGAGGTTCTCAAGGGCTTCGGATCGTTCGGTTTCTGCAAGGCGCACGCGGCGGCGTTCGCCGTGCCTACCTACCAGTCGGCCTGGCTCAAGGCACACCATCCGGCGGCATTCTTGGCCGGTGTGCTGACCCATGACCCCGGCATGTACCCCAAGCGGCTCATTCTCGACGACGCCCGCCAGCTCGGTATCGCCGTGCTCGGCCTGGATGTCAACCGCTCCGACGGGCAGTACCGCATCGAACGGGTAGGCCGCTACGACGAGCCACCGCCGGAGATCCTCGACGCCCAGCCGCGGTCCGCACCGCCGCCGGGACTACCCGACGGTCGGGACTACGGCATCCGACTCAGCCTGGCCGACGTCAAGGGCATCACGGAGGCCGAGATGGCCCGGACCGTCGCAGGCCGGCCCTACGCGTCACTTTCCGACTTCTGGCACCGGGCCGGGGTGTCCCGGCCGATCGCCGAGCGGCTGGTGGTGGCTGGCGCCTTCGACGATCTGTACGGCATTGGCTCGGCGCTGATCGTACGTCGCCGGGGGCGGGTGACCCGCCGAGATCTCCTGCTCCAGGTCGTCGAACTGGACAGCTGGAGTCGGTCGACCGCCAGGGCTGCGCGGTCCGTCCGCGGCCGTCACCGTCCGGCCGCGGTTCTGCCGTCCGGTCCGGGCGCCACGGACGGCATCACGGCTGCGGCCGGCGCGCTCACCGTCCGGGAGTTGGCGGCCCGGCAATCTCAGGCGGCCGCACCGGCCCCGGCCGACCTCGCCGTCCAGCTCACCCTCGACCTCGGGGACGCACCGGGGGTGGTGGCGCCGAGCGGGCTGCCGGAAATGAACGGCGCCGAGCGCGTGCGGGCCGAACTCGACGTGCTGGGCCTCGACGCCAGCCAGCACGTGCTCGCCGGGTACGTCCCGTTCATGGACGCCCTCGGTGTCACCCGGGCACGCGATCTGCTCTGCCGCCGGACCCGGTCGGAGGTACTCGTCGCGGGGGTGAAGGTGGCGACCCAGACCCCACCGGTGCGTTCGGGCCGCCGGGTGGTCTTCGTCACCCTCGACGACGCGACCGGGGCGTTGGACGCGACGTTCTTCGAAGACGCCCAGGTGGGGTACGCGAGCACGCTGTTCAACTCCTGGTTGCTGGTGCTGCGCGGAATTACCCGCCGCACCGGACCGCGCGGCATCTCGATCCGGGCAACCGGCTGTTGGGAGCTGCCTACCCTGTGTGCCAGCTGGGTCGACGGTGGCCTGCCCGCGGTGGCGAGAATCCTGGCCCGTCCGCCCGGGCGGACGACAGCGGTGCTCGAGGCTGCTGTGCGCGGGGCAGCCGAGAGCCGGTCCACCCGACCCGTGCCGGCCCCCGTCCCGGTGGGCGGTGCGCAGGTGGGAGCCAGGTCGGCGGGTGGGCAGCCGGCGAGCGGCGGCACTTCGCGCAAGCTCTGGCATTCCAGTTCCGGCAGCGCCGGCCGATGACTCCACCGCTGGGCCGTCGCCGGGTTCATCGCACTACGCTGCTGGAATTCAGGCTGCTCGAATTCTGCCTGCCGAATCCTGCATCGTGGCGGTGCTCGTCCACATGACAGCGTTCCCATGACAGCGTTCCCATGACAGGGCACGCGGCGGCGTGCTCGATCCTGCACGTCGACATGGACGCCTTCTACGCCAGCGTGGAACTGCGGCGGCACCCCGAGCTGCGCGGCCAGCCGGTGATCGTGGGTGGCTCCAGCACCCGTGGGGTCGTGCTGTCGGCAACGTATGAGGCGCGGGCCTTCGGTGTGCGCAGCGCGCTACCCATGAGCCGTGCCCACCGACTCTGCCCGGACGCGGTCGTGATCCCGCCCGACTTCGCCGCCTACTCCGCGGTGTCCGCCGGCATCATGGAGGTGTTCCGATCGGTCACCCCGCTGGTCGAACCGATCGCGCTCGACGAGGCCTTCCTCGAGGTGTCCGGTGCCCGTCGCCGACTGGGCGGGCCGGTCGAGATCGGCGAGTGGATCCGTGCCCGGATCGCCGACGAGCAGGACATCCCCTGCTCGGTCGGGGTGGCCAGCACCAAGTTCGTCGCCAAGCTGGCCTCGACGCGGGCCAAGCCCGACGGACTGCTGGCGGTGCCGCCCGAACGGGTGGTCGCCTTCCTGCATCCACTGCCAGTGGCCGCCCTGTGGGGTGTGGGGGAGCGCACCGAGGAGAGCCTTCTCCGACTCGGCCTGCGGACGGTGGGTGATCTGGCGGACACCCCGGTATCCACCTTGCAACGGGCCGTCGGATCGGCGGCCGGTGCCCACCTGGCCGCCCTCGCCTGGGGCCGCGATCCACGATCGGTCATCCCCACTGAGCCCGATCGGAGCATCGGCTCGGAGGAGACCTTCGAGCGGGACGTGGACGATCCGGTACGGATCCGCCGGGAGCTGCTCCGGCTGTCCGAACGCACCGCAGGCCGGCTCCGGGACAGCGGGCAGGTCGGCCGCACCGTCAGCGTCAAGATTCGATTTTCCGACTTCAGCACGATAACGCGGTCGCGAACGCTGCCCGAGGCGACCGACGTGGGCCGAGACATCTACGCGGTGGCCACCGCGTTGGTCGATCGTCTGGGCTTGCAGCGGGCTCGGCTCCGGCTGGTCGGCGTCCGGGTGGAGGGGCTGGGCCCGGCAGCTGCCCAACCGCGGCAACTCGTGCTCGGCCAGCGGGCCTTCGGCTGGCGGGAGGCCGAGCAGGCAGCCGACCGGGCTGCTCGACGTTTCGGCGCCGGTGCCGTGCGCCCCGGGACGCTCTTCGGCCGCCGTCCGCCGGACCCCGGACCGTGACCACTTCGGACAGGCGTACCATCCGAGCGGTGCTGGAGTCTGGATCAGCGGGGGAAAGCGCGGTGCGAGCCTGCCTGGACTGCTTTCGCGGCGGCCCGACCGACCGTATCCTCAAGTCCTGCGGATCCGCTTTCGCGACGTGGCAGAGGTTCGATGTCCTCCTGGCACCCGCGCCGGCCACCTGGGAGGAGCACCGTGCCGCTCTCTGACCACGAGCAGCGCCTGCTCGACCAGATCGAGCGCGCGCTGTACGCCGAGGACCCGAAGTTTGCCTCGTCCTATCGCTCCACCAATCTTCGCAAGCACTACTCGCGACGCATCCTGCGCTGCGCGCTCCTGTTCATCCTCGGCATCATCCTGCTGATGGTCGGAGTGATCAGCAAGGAACCACTGGTCGGTGTCTTCGGTTTCGTGGTGATGCTGGCCGCGTTGCTGTTCGGTGTGACGAGCTGGCAGCGGCTGACCGGTCATCGGGAGGGTGGCCGGCAGAATCGACCCCAGGGCGCCCCCAGCGTCGCCGCCGTGACACGCCTGCGGCCCCGTCGGGAACGGCGGCGCGGATCCTGGAAGGGTCGTCTGGAGGAGCGCTGGCGCCGCCGCTGGGATGAGCGTGGCCACTGACTCACGACGCGCCTGAATCGTGGGGTTTCACCCCCCGTGGCGTCTGTACCGTCTCCAGCAAGCCCCCTCCCCCGGCGATCTCGGCCCAGGCGCGTGGGACCGATACGACCGCCACACCGCAGGTCCGCAGATCAACCGGCTGTCCCGCCAGCTCGGTGGCCAGAGCACTCACCGACGGGTTGTGGCCGATGAGGACGACCGTGCCGGCCTTCTTGGGCAGGGCGCGGAGCACCTCGAGGACATCGGAGAGGGACGCCTCGTAGAGCCGCTGCTCGGAGCGCACCGTGGGGGCAGGAGCGTCGTAGCCGCTGACTATCTCATCGGCAGTCTCCATGGTCCGTCGGGACGGCGATGACAGCACGAGGTCCGGACGCTTGGTCGAGTGGCGCAGCCATGTGCCCGCCTGCCGGGAGTCCCGCCGGCCCCGCGCCGAGAGGTGACGGTCGATGTCGCGAACGCCGTCCGGGGATTCAGCCTTGGCATGCCGGACGATGACGAGTGTGCGCATGAGAACAGCGTGCAGCCTGCCGGTTCTCGGACCTAGCGTGGCTCGCCGGATGGGCGCCAGCGATCAGCGCAGCGGGTGTCGGCCGCTCAACCGGCCCACCCTCCATCACGTCGGGAACCCGACGCGAACATCACGCCCTTCAGGGGGCCTCAGCTGCGGGTTCGTCGCCTCAGAGGCGCCTGACGATAGGCCAATGACCGCGGGCGGACCTGTCGAAGCCGCTAGCGAGCGGCCGGCCGACGGCGCAGCAGCGTACGGGTGATGCGGGCGAGGGCGCGGTCCGCCCGGTCCCCGACAACGGCCAGCCGGCCGGCGGCTACCCGCAGGCGCTCCAGCGCGGAGCTCGGCGCCAGCCTGGCCCGCCACCGTCGACGAGGCCCGGCGTGGCGGACCAAGGCTGCCCGGACCGTCGCGGCCGCGGCTCGGAGCTCGGCCGCCGGCAACCCGGCAGTTGCTCCGGCCATCCCTTCACGGCCGTCGGGGCGGAAACTCGCCCGTTCCTCGGCGCGGACGAGCATGTCGAGTGCGGTGGCGGCCACGAGCGGTAGGGTCACCCGGGCACGCAGCCAGGCGGCGGCGCCGCGGGGGGAAGCGCTCGCCGGCCAGGGCAGGCCGAAGTCGAGGGCGTCCTCGCGCAGGTCCTGCCAGGCGGCGTGCGCGGCTGCCGTCGGCATCGCCGGCCAGGCGGCGGAGCGGACCCGGCGCCATCGTCGCCGCCGGGCGGCAACCCTGATCAGCGCTGGAGTCAGCAGCAGGGACGCCGCCCCCACCGCGGCGACGGTCCACCGCCATCGAGTGCTGAACGTGGCGGTCCTCGCCTTCGGCGAGGCCGCGGGGACCGATCCGCCCGCCTCCTCGTCCCGGTTGCCGAAACGGCGGTCCTGCAGGGAGCCGCGCTGCTGGCTCCGGACGGCGAGGTCGCTGCTGGCGGCAGCTCCAGTCGTGCCTCCGCCGCCGGTGTACGCCGGCGGCACGGTCTGCGCTCGGCCGGCGACGGGGGTGGGCTCGAAGGGCAACCAGCCGGCGCCGGGGAAATAGAGCTCCGGCCAGGCGTGAGCGTCCTTCGTGGTGACGACGTACTCCCCGTCGGCGGCCCGCTCACCGTAGGTGAAACCCACGGCCACGCGGGCGGGGATGCCCTCCATCCGCGCGAAGAGCGCCATGGTGGCGGCGAACTGCTCGCAGAAGCCCCGGCGCGCCTGCAGGAAGTTGACGACGGCGTCATCGCTGTTGCCCGCCGGGACCCGCAGGCTGTAGGTGAACCGGCCCGAGCGGAAGTAGTCCTGGATGGCAACGGCCTGCTGATAGGGCGTTGTGGCCTTCGCCTGCGACACGATGCCGTCGACAGTGTCTCTGATCACTCGCGGCAGGTTGCGGGGGTAGGAGACGTAGGCGCTGAAGGCCGGTTGGTCGGCTGGGGCGAGTTGGGCCTTGTCGAGCGTCGTCGGGTTCGCCGACAGCTGCGCGGAGGACACCGTGTAGGTCTGCCCACGGGTGGTGTCGCGGGTGGAGAACACCGTCCCGGTCCGGTTCTCATACCGCCAGTCGCCCTGGATGCTGATGCTCGTGGGTTGGTAGGGCAGCGGCAGCCATCGGGCGACGAGGTCGGTGGAGACCGCTACCGACGCCCGGGTGGTGGGTCCGGGAAGCGCCGGGTGCGGCAGCGCCGACGGGGCCGAGACCCGATCTGACCTGCTGGCGCGCAGCGACCCCTGCGACCACGTACTGCCGTCGAAGACGTCGAGGGCGGCCATCCGCAGGTAACCATTGGGATTGCCGCCGGCCGTGCGGACGCGCAGGAGCACGGTGGTCCGCGTCGCGGTGAGCTGATCGCGCAGTCGGACGATGGGGTTGTACGTGGTCACGCTGCTGCCGTGGCCGCCGCCGGGTCCCACCCCGGAACCGCCCGTGCCGCCGAGGTACCCGACGTGCAGACCGGGGATGAGTACGGGGACGAGCAGCGCCAGCCCAATGGCGCCCAGACCGATCCGGCGACCCATCGCAGCGGTGGGGGGCTCCTCGGCGTAACTGGCGGAGGTGAGTCGACTCAAGGCGTCCAGTTGGGCCGTCGTGCGCAGCGGCCGGCCCCAACGGGCCACCCGATCCTGGTTGTCGGCACCGAGCAGAAGCAGATATCCACTCACCGACAGCGCGAACGGGACGACGCCGCTGCCCTGCGGGGATAACGCGGCGGGTACGGCGAACACTGCGAGCAGAGGCACGCCGGCCAGCGGCGGTCGGCGCAGCGTGGCCGCCAGGACGTCGACAGCAAGCGCCACCGCGGCAACGCCGAGCACGGTGATGAGCAGCACGCCAGAATCACTGGGGACCGGCGGAGCGAGCGCCTGGATGTCGGCGAACCCCCCGTCCACCCGGGTCCGGAGCACCCGTAGCGCCGCCGGACCAGGCAGTATCCGTCCGATCGCGGCCGAGGAGGCGAACACCGCGGTCACGTACATCGCCAACCCGGCGGCGGTGAACACCGGGCCCAGGGCCGCCGGCAGCCGCAGCCAGCGGCCGAGCGCGCTGAACGAGGCGACAACGACGACGACGCCGAGCAGCGCCGGCACCCACCGGGCGCCCAGAAAGATCGAAAACAGCACGCTGCACGTCAGCGCGGTGGCTGCCGCAGCACACAGCGAGAGTCGATCACGGTCGGTCACCGGTGACCTCCGGTGTGGGCCGCTGCGCCGAGGAAGCCGCCGACCGCGTCGATCCGTCGTCGAGGCGCGAGCTTGGCGCCGGCAACCTGCCACACGTCGGGCACGGTGGCGCCGCGGGCTACCGGGATGACCCGCCAGCCGGCGGCCCGCAGCATCGCCTGGTTGGCCTGGTACGCGACGCTGCCGCCGCGACCCGATTCGCGACCCTCCTGCGCCGGGTCGGCGAGCCAGGACTCGGCGTCCAGCAGCAGGGCCACCGATGTGGTGCCACCGTGGCGGAGCCGGGCCACGGCCTGCACCTCCGCCGGGGAGAGCAGACCCAGGACGGCCACCAGCAAACCCTCACCGCCGCCACGGCGCAGGCCTTCCAGCCCACTGATCAACGAAGTGCCGCCGCTGCGCTCCACCACGGCCAGCGAGTCGAGCAAGCGACTCTCCGGTTCGGCTTCACCGTCCCCGGCCAACTCCTCGCCCGCGTCGTCGAGGAATCGCAGCACGTACCCTCCTCGAGCCAGGTGCACCGAGATCGAGGCCGCCGCGGTCACCGCCCATTCGAAGGAGGAGTCCGGGCCCTCTCCGCGGTGCGCCGCCACCCGGGTGTCGAGCAGCATCGAGGCTCGCGCCTGCCAGGGCTGCTCCTCCTGGCGCACCATGAGTTCGCCGTAGCGGGCGGTGGATCGCCAGTGCACCCGGCGCAGGTCGTCCCCGTCCCGATACTCCCGCGGCGCGACATCCTGCTGGCCGGCGCTGGCCACGGAGCGGGCTCGGCTGTCGCCGCCGCCGGACCACTCACCGCCCAACGCGACCCGCGGCAGCCGCACGACCTCGGGGGTGACGACGAGGGTGTCCCGGTTGGTGAAGGAGCGGGTCAGTTCGGCCAGTCCGAAGGGGTCGGCGAGTCGGATGGTCAGCGGGCCGAGCGGGAACCGGCCGCGGATCTCGGACCGAAGGTCGTATCCGACCTCCCGGACACCCATCGGCTCCACGCGGTCGAGCACGAACCGGGGGCGGCCGCCGAGGATGTAGGGCAGCCGGTCCTCGCCGAGCAACAGTCCGGTCGGCAGCCGGGACAGGTTCTCCAAGCGCAGGGTGACGTTCGTCGATCGACCGACGGGAATCCGGGCCGGGTCCAGCCGACGCGTGCAGGACATGCGGTAACGCGTGCGGTAGAGCGCGACCAGCGCCAGGACCGGCAAGGCGAGCAGGAAGACGCCCAGGCGCATCAGGTCGCGTTCACCGAAGAGGACGCCGCAGGCGGCGCACGCTACCCCTGAGGCCATGAAGCAGCGGCCCCGGACGGTCAGGCCGGACAGCCGCCCGGATACCTGGCCGAATACTGGCCCAAATATTTGGGCCACCTCAGCGTCCCCGAGCCCCACCCATGGGTACCGGCACCGCGGCCAGGATGCTCCGGACCACCTCCTCCGGGGGGTGTCGGGAGATCTGCGCTTCCGGACTGGGGAGGAGCCGGTGGGCCAGCACTGACACGGCAAGGGCTTGGATGTCATCTGGCAGGACGAAGTCCCGTCCGTCCAGCGCGGCGGCCGCTCGCGCGGCCCGGACCAGGTGCAGTGAGGCCCGCGGGGAGGCGCCCAGACGGAGTTCCCGGGAGGTGCGGGTGGCGGTCACAACCTCGACGGTGTAGCGCCGCAGCGACTCGGCGACGTAGACCTGCCGGACCGCGTCGATGAGTTTGCTCACCTCGCGGGCGTCCGTGACCGGCTCGAGGTCATCGAGCGGGGAGGTGCTCGAGTGGCTGTCCAACATGGCCAACTCGGCCAGCTGGGATGGATACCCCATGGACACCCGGGCCATGAAGCGGTCCCGCTGGGCCTCAGGCAGCGGATACGTGCCCTCCATCTCTATCGGGTTCTGGGTGGCGATCACCATGAACGGCGGCTCGAGCTCGTAGGTCACCGTGTCGACGGTGACCTGACGTTCCTCCATGCACTCCAGCAGCGCGGACTGGGTCTTCGGGGAGGCTCGGTTGATCTCGTCGCCGACCACGATGTTGGCGAACACCGCACCGGGCTTGAAGTCGAACTCGCGGAGCTCCTGGTTGTAGACGGACACACCGGTCACGTCGCTGGGCAGCAGGTCGGGGGTGAACTGGATGCGGCGGACCGAGCAGTCGATGGACCGGGCCAGCGCCTTGGCCAGCATGGTCTTGCCAACCCCGGGCACGTCCTCGATCAGCAGGTGACCCTCGGCCAGCAGCACGGTCAGCGCCAGTCGGACGACGTCGGGCTTGCCCTCGATCACCTGCTCGACGGCGCCACTGACCCGGGCGGCGGCGGTGGTGAGCCCGTCGAGGTCGGCGGGATGTTCCGTGGGCGCCGCGCTCGCCTTCACCGGACCTCCCTCGTTCGCTCGGGGGGGCGCCCTGTCCTGGGCCCCGTTCAGTGTCACTCTGTTCGCCGGTTATCGCCAGTGTGACGACGGGGGACGCTCGAGGCAGCTGGCGGCCCGGGAGCTCCGAGTGCAGGCGCTGATCACGCGTCCGGCTTGCCGGCCACCGCGTCGGAGAGCGCCGTCCGGGCGCGGGTGACCCTACGGCGAAAGCCCGCCTCCCGGTGGAGGGCCCGGTGCATGCGGTAGGTGTCCGTCCCGTAGAACCGCCGAGCCCACAGCGAGGAGGGCCTGGCCGCCCGGATCGTCCCGACCAACGCGAAGACCGGTACCAGCAGGCCGACGAGACCGGTCCACACCTTGCCCTTGGCGAAGGTGATGACGACGAAGACCGCGTTGAGCAGCACACTGACGGTCACCGCCCAGCCGCCGCCCTCTTCGGACGCGGAGAGGTTGTTGACACCGAACGGAGCCGCGCCCAGCAGGAGCAGCCCGGTCAGGGCGACCCCGACGAAGACGGCATCCACCGAGGTGCGCCCTTCCGCGGTCCAGTACACGTCCTCCAGGTGCAGGATCAGCGCGAATTCGTCGAGGACGAGCGCCGCGCCGATGCCGAACCCCGCGCCGAGCACGCTCTGCCAGAGCAGCGACTGCGCGAGCGGCGCGAAGGAGACCACGCCGGTCACGATCAGCAGGGCGGTGCCGAACACGACGTGGTGGATGTGCAGCCCACCCGGCTGGACGTTGCCCGGCCACCAGGACACCTCGGCGCGGATCATCCGCACACTGAGGCGGATGAAGAGGAAGGCGACGATGAAGGAAAGAAACAGCAGAACGAGGGGCTGCTTACCGGGCTCGAGGATGTGCCGGTGGTAGACGTGCATGAACCCGCTCACGGATTCCGCCCCCTTCGCATACTCGTCATCATCGGCACGTACCGCCCGTGGGGAAAGTCCGAGGACGGCCGCGGCTGAGCCGCTGAGCCGTTGCTGCGCGCTGGGCCGCGCCGCCATACGCCGATCATGCTCGAATGCGCGTTGCCAACCGATTCGCGACGTTCGTTCGAGCATGATCGGCGAAGGGCCGCACCCACGGTGCGGGATCGGGGAGGGCGGTCGGAATGTCGCCCAGCCAAGCTCCCGCGGGACATACGTGACCTGGGTGACCGTCAACGAAAGACGTTGACCGAGGGACCCCGTGGAGTATGGTGGAGCGAAGTGGAGCTTAGAGGGGGATGGCGGCAGTGTTCGTCGGCACCCACTTCCCCAAGCTCGACGAGAAGGGCCGGCTCTTCCTGCCGGCCAAGTTTCGGGAGCAACTGGCAGGAGGCTTGGTGATGACCAAGGGGCAGGATCGCTGCCTCTACGTCTTTGCCGAGGAGCAGTTCGCCGTCTTCGGCGAGCGCATCCAGCAGGCCTCGTTGTCAGCCAAGGCCGTTCGGGACTACGTCCGGGTGTTCTTCGCCGGGGCCAGCTTCGAGGTCCCCGACAAGCAGGGACGGGTCACGCTTCCGACAGCCTTACGCGAGTACGCCGGCCTGGACCGGGACATTGCGGTGATCGGGGCCAGCAACCATGTGGAGATCTGGGACGCGCCCGCGTGGCAGGCGTTCCTGGCCACCTCTGAACAGTCCTTCGCCGACCTCTCAGAGGAGGTGCTCCCTGGATTGTTCTGACCCGCTTCCTGCTCAGTAGCTTTGCGAAACCCAGGACCCCAAACGTGGGGTGCGTTTCCCACCCGCTCGATTGTTCGCTTGCTTCTTGCAGGGACGTCCTCGGATGCCCCTGGCGCACCTTCCCCGGTGCCAGGTGCGAGCGGGCGGGGACCGGACTGTGCGACGGCGTCTACCTCCCGTATACGAACTCCGCATCCGAAGGGTCGACATGGACAGCAAGCCTGCACTCGGCGCACACTCTGTGCCCGCGCTCGGACACGCCGCGAGCCCCGATCTGCGGGCAGAAGTACTGGGAACTCTGCTCATCTTTCTCTTCACCCTGATGGTCACCGCCGGCGTGGCGCTCTGCGCGCACGTCATGGTGCGGGCCGTCGGCTGACTGATGCCGGAGCCGCCGCCGGCCTCGGCCGCGCGGCGGCATGTTCCGGTTCTCCTTGACCGTGTCCGGGCCCTGTTGGCGCCGGCACTGGCGGTTCCGGGTGCTGTGCTCCTCGACGCCACCGTGGGCTTGGGCGGACATGCCGCAGCTCTCCTCGACGATCATCCGGGGCTACGCCTGGTGGGGATCGACCGCGACCCCGAGGCCTTGGCCGCGGCTCGGACCCGGCTGCGCGACTACGCCGCCAGGACGGTCCTGGTGCACGCCGTCTTCGACGAGCTTCCGACCGTGCTTGGCGCGCAACGGCTGTCCGTCGTGGACGGTGTCCTGTTCGACCTCGGTGTGTCGTCACTGCAAATCGACGAGACCGGGAGAGGCTTTGCCTATGCCCAGGACGCGCCGCTTGACATGCGAATGGATCAGGCGGCGGAGCGAACTGCGGCGGACGTGCTGAACAGGTACCCGGTGGACGATCTGGCCCGCGTGCTGCGCAATTACGGCGATGAACGCTACGCCCGACGCATCGCCAGGGCGGTCGCGGTCGAGCGCGAGCGGGCGCCGTTCACGACATCGGCCCGGCTGGTGGACGTCATCCGCGGCGCCATACCCGCACCGGCCAGGCGCAGTGGCGGCCACCCCGCCAAGCGGGTCTTCCAGGCGCTGCGCATCGAGGTGAACGGCGAGTTGGCCGCCCTGCAGCGTGCGGTTCCCATAGCCCTGAGCTCGCTGGGAATCGGTGGCCGGATTGCTGTGCTCGCCTATCAGTCGCTCGAGGACCGCATCGTCAAGCGGCTACTGAGCGCTGGGGCGGCTGACCGAACCCCGCCGGGTCTGCCGGTCCGGCTCGCGGAACGCGCGCCGGAGCTGCGGCTGCTCACCCGCGGCGCCGAGGTAGCCGACGACGCAGAGATCGCGTCCAACCCGCGAGCGGCCTCGGCCCGGCTACGGGCCGCGGAGCGGGTCCGGGATGCCGGATGAGCACGACCTCAGTGGGCCGAAGCCGGACCCGCGATGCCCATGCCGGCCGCCGCGGCGGTGCCCGGCTGCCGCTGGTGAAGGTCGCGCAGCCGGGCCGTCGAGCATCGCGAGTGCCGTTCGCCCTCGTCATCCTGCTGTTGTTGGCCGCCGCTCTGCTCACTCTGTTGTTGCTCAACACGATGCTCGCCCAGGACGCATTCGTCCTCTACCGGCTGCAACAGCAGTCGGCCACCCTCGCCGACAGCGAGCAGCAGTTGCAGGAGTCGGTCACCCAGGCGGAGGCGCCGTCCGCCCTGGCGAGTCAGGCCGCCGGGCTGGGCATGGTTCCTGGTGGTGACCCGCTCTTCCTGCGGGTGCCGGACGGGACGGTGCTGGGGGACCCCAAAGCGGCTCGGGTGGCCGTCCCTCCCGCGATCACGATCCGGACGCCAACCCCGCAACCCTCATCCTCCGCCTCACCCTCACCCTCACCCTCACCCTCACCCTCACCCTCCATGTCACCTTCAGCATCTTCCTCCACCCAAGGCCGGGTCGGTCCCAGCCCGACCCCGTCCGCCCGGGGTGCGTCCGCACCGGCTCGGGCGCGGAAATCACCCCCCGCGACGAGTCGAGCCACGCACCGAGCGAACCCGGGGACACAGCCAGCGCCCCAGAGCCCCCGACCCCAGCACGTCACGCCGACTGGGAGACCGACGTGACGCGATCGCGGGACGTCCCAACCCGGCCGGGCCCGCGCGGCATGGGCAGCCGTTCCGGCGGAACCGCCGGGGGCCGCTCCTACCCGCCGCACCGGGCCTCGCCACGCCCGGCCCACCGCCCGGGCTGGGGTGCCGGCTCGGGCAGCGGATCCGGGCCTGGCTCCGCGCCGCCGCGCGGCCCTCGGCGTTCCGCGCGGCCGGCGCGTCGCCTGCAGGTGGTGTTCTCCGTGCTGGTGTTGTTGTTGGCCGTTCTCGGCGTCCGACTGGTGCAGCTGCAGGGCCTGGACGGTGCCGCCTATGCCCAGCGCGCGGAACTGCAGCGCCGGCAGGCCCGAACGCTGCCGGCCAGCCGCGGGGCGATCGTGGACCGCAACGGCAACCCGCTCGCGCTCAGCGTCGAAACCCGCACGGTCTTCGCCGATCCCACAGAGATCCCGCCACGCACGGCGCTGCCCCTGGCCCAGGCCCTGTCCCCGCTGCTCAACGTGCCGCAGTCGGATCTGCTGTCCCAGCTCACCCGGACCGACACCCGCTACGCCATCCTGGCCCGTGGCATCGACCCCGGGGTCGCCCAGCGCACACTGCAGGTGCTGCGTGCCAATGGTCTGACGGGCATAGGCACGCAGATTCAGAGTCGCCGCTTCTACCCGGGCGGCGGCCTGGCCGCCACACTCCTTGGCTTCCCCCCGACCGTCCAGACCACCGGTCCGGCCACCGGCGGTGCCGGCCTGGAGTTGAGCGCCAACCGCCTCCTCGCCGGCCGAGACGGCAAGGTGACCGCGGAGTTCGGCGCGGGTGGGCGGGAGATTCCCGCTGGCGAGCACGCTGGGCAGGCACCGGTGCCCGGTTCGACCGTGCAGCTCACTCTGGACCGGGACATCCAGTGGGCCGCCCAGGAGGCCATCGCTGCCCAGGTCAAGGCGGTGAAGGCGAAGGGCGGCACCGCCATCGTGCAGGACATCAGGACCGGCGAGTTGCTGGCCGTCGCCACCGCCCCGACCTTCGATCCGAACGCACCGGTCCGACCTGCGATGGCGGTCAGCGGCAACCCGGCCGTGGCCGAGACCTACGAGCCGGGCAGCGTCAACAAGGTGATCACCGTGGCCGGTGCCTTGCAGGACCGCAGGGTGACCCCCGACACCCCGTTCAGGGTGCCCTGGGAGCTCCATGTCGGCGACCGCACCTTTCACGACGCCGAAGTGCACAGGGTGGAGCGGTTGACCACCGCGGGCGTGCTTGCCAAATCCAGCAACGTCGGCACGATCCAGATCGGCGAACGGCTGGGCAAGAACCGGCTGTATGACTTTCTTCGCGCCTTCGGTTTCGGGGCCGACACCGGCGTCGGCATCCCCGGGGAATCCCGCGGCATCCTGCCCCCGCCACAGCAGTGGAGCGGCTCCCAGGAGCACACCATCGCCTTCGGCCAGGGCATCGGGGTGACCGCGCTGCAGATGGCCTCGGTGTACGCGACGGTGGCCAACGGCGGGATCCGGGTGGCGCCGACGCTGATCAAGGCCACCGTGTCGGCGGACGGGAAGGCCACCCCGCGGGCCCAACCCGCTCCGCGCAGGGTGATCGACGCCGGAGTGGCCCTGCAGGTGCGGGACATGCTGGAGGCGGTCACCAGCGATGAGGGCACCGCACCCGCGGCCCGCATCGCCGGCTACCGCGTCGCTGGCAAGACCGGCACCGCCCAGATTCCGAACCCGAGATGCCACTGCTACCGGGGAGGTGGCTACACAGCCTCCTTCGTCGGCTTCGCCCCGGCCGACAACCCCCAGTTGCTCGTCTCTGTGGTTCTCCAGAGGCCCGTCAACGGCCACTTCGGCGGGCACTTGGCCGCCCCGGTCTTTCACCGGATCATGTCCTTTGCCCTGAAGTCGGAAGCCATTGCGCCGACGGGGACGACACCGCCAACCGTCCGGTTGCTCGCGCCGTGAGCAGGTGTCGCCGACACCTGTTCCTCGGCCGCTAACGTGGTCGCCCGTGTCCCCTCCCGTGCCGGCAGCCGGCCCGCCGCCCCCGTCTGGGGTGGCACCACGCCGGGTGTCGGAACTGGTCGCCCTGCTGGGGGCGGGGGAGCCGACAGCAGGCGCGGTGCCGAGCGAGCCTCGGGTGGCCGTTGCGGGAGTGCCGCTGAGTGAGGTCACCGTCAGCGGACTGACGCACGACTCCCGTCGCGTTCGACCCGGCTACCTCTACGCCGCCCTGCCCGGGTCGCGGGCGCATGGCGCGGCCTTCAGCGCCGCGGCGGTGGCCGACGGCGCCGTGGCGGTGCTCACCGACCCGGCCGGCAAGGCGGACGCGCTGGCCGCCGGCGTACCGGTTGTCGTCGTCCCGGATGTCCGTGCTGTGCTTGGCACGGTGGCGCGCTGGGCCTACGGCTCACCCGCCGACAGTCTGCTGCTCGTCGGTGTTACCGGTACCAACGGCAAGACCACCACCGCGTATCTCGTGGAGGCCGGTCTGCGCGCAGCCGGCCACGTCACCGGCCTGATCGGTACCATTGAGACCCGGATCGCGGGGCGCAGCGTGCCCAGTGAGCGGACCACCCCGGAGGCACCGGACCTGCAGGCGCTGTTCGCCACGATGGTGGACAGCGGCGTTGACGCAGCCGCGATGGAGGTGTCCAGCCACGCGCTGGCCTTGGGCCGCGTCGACGGCACCGTCGTCGACGTCGCGGTCTTCACCAATCTTTCCCAGGATCACCTGGACTTCCACGCCGACATGGCGGACTACTTCGCCGCGAAGGCCCGGCTGTTCACCCCGGCGCACGCCGTCCGGGCGGTCGTCGACATCGACGACGACTTCGGCAGGCGGCTGGCCGCAACAGCATCGGTCCCGGTGGTCACGGTCTCCCCGAGTGGCCGCCCGGAGGCGGACTGGCGGGCCGAATCGGTCGGTGTGGGCGCTGCCGGGAGCACGGCCACTCTGATCGGGCCCGGTGGCATCGGTGCAGAACTCCTCGTGCGACTGCCCGGCGGCTTCAACGTCGACAACGCGATCGCCGCCTACGTCGCCCTGCTGCAGGCCGGGGTCACCGCGGAGGAGGCCGCCGCCGGCATCGGCGAGCTTCGCTCGGTGCCGGGCCGGATGGAACGGGTGGACATCGGACAGCCCTTCCTTGCCGTGGTGGACTACGCGCACACCCCGCGGGCGGTGGCGACCCTGCTCGGCGCATTGCGTGAGGTGACCCGCGGCCACCTGCTGGCGGTGCTCGGCTGCGGAGGTGACCGCGACCGCGGCAAGCGGCCGCTGATGGGCGCGGCCGTCGCCGAGGGCGCTGACGTCGCCGTCCTCACCAGCGACAATCCCCGATCGGAAGACCCGCATCGCATCCTCGACGCGATGGCCGCCGGGGCCGAGCGGATACCGGTTGCGCACCGCGCCCGGCTGGTTTTCGAGCCGGACCGGGCTGCGGCCATCGCGACGGCGGTCGGCCTGGCCAGCGCCGGGGACACCGTGGTCGTGGCGGGCAAGGGCCACGAGCAGGGGCAGCAGGTCGGCGAGTCCCTGCTGCCCTTCGACGATCGGTTCGTGCTGGCCGAGAGCCTGCGCCGGCTCGGGGGTTGGTCGAAGGCGTGATCCCACTGACGTTGGCCGAGGTGGCCGCGGCCACCGGCGGCCGGCTGCACGACGCCCCGGCGTACGCCCGGGTCACCGCCGCGCCAGCCATCGACTCCCGCACTGTCGAGCCGGGCGCCCTGTTCGTCGCCCTGCGGGGGGAGCACGTCGACGGGGCGGAGTTCGCGGCGGCGGCCGTCGCCGCCGGCGCTGTCGGCGTGCTCGCCGATCGGCCGCTGGGCGTGCCGACCGTCGTGGTCCCCGAGGTCGTATCGGCCCTCGGACGGCTGGCCAGGGCCGTGCTGGATCAGCTCCCTTCGGCGGCGGTCATCGGCGTGACCGGGTCCTCGGGTAAGACCAGCACCAAGGACATGCTGGCTGTTCTGCTGGCCGGGATCGGACCGACGGTGGCGCCCGCCGGGAGCTGGAACAACGAGCTCGGACTGCCGCTGACGGTACTCCGGGCACAGCCGACGACCCGGCATCTCGTGCTGGAATACAGCGCCCGCGGCGTCGGACACATCGCGGCGCTGTGCGCCGTCGCCCCGCCGCGGATCGGCATCGTCCTCAACGTCGGGACCGCGCACGTGGGCGTCTTCGGCAGCCGCCAGAACACCGCACGAGCCAAGGGCGAGCTCGTCGAGGCGCTGGGGCCCGGCGGGCTGGCCGTGCTCAACGCCGACGACCCGGTGGTGGCCGCGATGGCCACCCGGACCGCCGCCGCCGTGCGCACCGTGGGTACCGGCCCCGGGGTGGACGTGGCCGGGCGCGACGTCCGGCTCGACTCCGCAGGCCGCCCGGGCTTCCGGCTGGTCATCGGGGCGGGGTCGGCACCCGTCCAGCTGCGCCTGCACGGTGCCCACCACGTGGGAAACGCGCTGGCCGCCGCCGCGGTGGCCCTCGAGCTGGGTCTGGGACTGCCGGAGGTGGCGGCTGCGCTCGGTGCGGCGAAGGCGGTCAGCCGCTGGCGGATGGAGGTCAGCGATACCCCCGAGGGGGTGCGTGTGGTCAATGACGCCTACAACGCCAACCCGGAGTCCATGCGCGCCGCACTCGAGGCGCTGATCGCGATGGCCTGCCCACCGTCCGGCACATCCCGCCGATCCTGGGCCGTCCTCGGCCCGATGGCCGAACTCGGAGCGGCTGCGCCCGCCGCGCACGCCGAGGTAGGCCGGATCGCCGTCGCGCTGGGGATCGACCGCGTGCTCGCTGTCGGCGAACCCGCGCGCCCGATCGCGGAGGCCGTGGAGTCGGCGGGCGGAGTCGCGCTCGCCGTGGCCGACGTGCCCGCCGCGGCGGAGTTGCTGCGGGCCGCCGTGGCCCCCGGGGACGTCGTCCTGGTCAAGGCATCGCGGGCCGCCGGCCTGGAACGCATCGCCGCCGCCCTGCTCGAAGGGGCGTCGTGACCCACGTCCTCGTCGCCGCGCTGGTCTCGCTGGTCGTGTCGTTACTGGGCACGCCGGCGACAATCCGGCTGCTCCGCGAGCGCGGCTACGGTCAGCTGATCCGCGATGACGGCCCTACCACCCACCACATCAAGCGGGGCACACCGACCATGGGCGGGACGGTGATCCTGGCCGCGACGCTGCTGGGGTACGCCGCGGCCCACCTGTTCGCGCCCTACCAGTTCACCGCCAGCGGCCTGCTCGTGCTGTTCCTCATGACCGGTATGGGCCTGGTCGGTTTCGCTGATGACTACATCAAGGTGCGCAAGCAGCGCAGCCTGGGCCTGTCCGCCCGGGCGAAGCTGGTCGGCCAGCTCGGCATCGGGCTGGTCTTCGCCGTCCTGGCGCTGCGGTTCCCGAACGGCAGCGGACTGACGCCGGGGTCCACCCATCTCTCCTTCGTCCGGGACTCGGCGATCTCCCTGAGCCCGGTCGGGTTCGTGCTCATCGCCTACATCATCGTTTCCGGCGCGTCCAACGGGGTGAACCTCACCGACGGGTTGGACGGGCTGGCCACCGGGGCCTGCGTGATGGTCTTCGGGGCCTACGTCGTCGTCGCCTTCTGGGAGTTCGGCAACGCCTGCACAGGGGTGAACCCCAACTGCTACCAGGTGCGGGATCCACTCGACCTGGCCATCGTCGCTGCGGCGGCGATGGGCGCCTGCTTCGGTTTCCTGTGGTGGAACGCTCCGCCGGCGCGGATCTTCATGGGTGACACCGGCTCGCTGAGCCTCGGCGGCGCGTTGGCCGGGCTGGCCATCTGCACCCGTACCCAGTTGCTGCTCATCCTGTTCGGCGGCCTCTTCGTGGTCATCACGCTTTCAGTGATCATCCAGGTGGCGGCCTACAAGGTCAGCGGTCGGCGGGTCTTCAAGATGGCGCCGCTGCAACATCACTTCGAGCTTTCCGGCTGGGCCGAGGTCACGATCGTCATTCGGTTCTGGATCATTGCGGGACTCGCGGTGGCCTTCGGTCTCGGCGTGTTCTACGCCGACTTCGTCGCCCGTGGCAGCCTGCTGTGACCGCCACCGGTGCCGCCGGCGCAGCCGAGGGGCGGGCTGGGTGGGCGGACCGGAAGGTCCTCGTGACCGGGCTTGGCCTCTCCGGCGCCGCCGCCGCCACCGCCTTGCTGGGGCTGGGTGCGGCCGTGACCGTGGTCGATGCCCAGGCCGGGGCGGTACAGGAGGAACGGGCCGCCACGTTGCGCGCTCTCGGGGCGGCCGTCTCACTCGGCGATGGCGCGCTCGGGCGGCCCCCCGCCGGCACCGAGGTGGTGATCACTTCGCCGGGCTGGCCACCGGGCCACCGACTGCTCCTCGCCGCCGCCGATAGCCAGATCCCGGTATACGGCGAGGTGGAGCTGGCCTGGCGGCTGCGCCCGCCGAACGCCGCGCCCTGGCTGGCGCTGACCGGGACCAACGGCAAGACGACGACGGTCCGGATGCTGGCCGCGATGCTCACCGCCGCCGGCCGGCGCGCGGCCGCCGCCGGCAACGTCGGCCGGCCGCTGGTCGAGGCGGTGCTCGCCGAGCCAGCGTACGACGTCCTGGCCGTCGAGCTGTCCAGCTTCCAGCTGCACTGGACCCACTCGATACGCCCGGCGGCCGCCGCCATCCTCAACGTCGCGCAGGACCACCTGGACTGGCACGGGTCGTTCGAGGCCTACGCCAGCGACAAGCACCGGATCTGGCGGGATCCCGTCAACGGCGGCGAGGTGCACCGGAGCGAGGGGGGCTGGTCGGTACGGGCGCGCCTAGCGTACTGCCCGCAGCCGCGGATCCCGGTCGCGGTGGGTAACGCCGATGACGAGCTGACGGCGGTGCTCCTGCGGGCTGCCTACGCGCAGCGCAGGGTGTCCTTCACGCTGGGCGTACCGGGGCGCGGGCAGTTCGGCGTGGCCGACGGGCAACTGGTGGACCGGGCCTTCCAACCCGACGCAGGCACCGACACCGACACCGACACGGTCGTCGCCGGTGTGGACGACGTCGGACCCGCGGGCGGACACAACGTGGCCAACGCGCTGGCTGCCGCCGCTCTGGCCCGCGCCTACGGCGTGCCGCCGGCGGCCGTTCGGGTCGGGTTGCGCGGCTTCACCCCGGACGGCCACCGGAACGCGCCGGTTGCCGTGGTGTCCGGTGTCAGCTTCGTGGACGACTCGAAGGCGACCAATCCGCACGCCGCGGCGGCCAGTCTCGCAGCCTATGACCGGGTGGTCTGGATCGCCGGCGGGCTGCTCAAGGGCGCTGACGTCGCCCCGCTGGTAAGCGCGACGGCTGTGCGGATGCGGGCCGCGGTGCTTCTCGGCGCGGACCGCGCCGCGATCCGGCAGGCGTTGGCGCGACACGCCCCGAACGTGCCGGTCGTTGAGGTCGCGGTCACCGAGACTGGGGAGGTGTCCGCGACTGTCCCCCCCGCCCCGCCCGGCGCACCCGCCCGGTCCAGCCAGGCGGGTGGTGATCGAGCGGTCCGGGCCGCCGTCACCGGGACGGGCGCGGCGGGGGTGATGAGCGCCGCGGTGGCCGCCGCGGCCGTTCTGGCCGACCCGGGGGACACCGTGCTGTTGGCTCCGGCCGCGGCGTCGATGGACCAGTTCCGCGACTACGCGGCCCGCGGCGACGAGTTCGCGGCGGCGGTCCGGCGGCTGCCGGGAGCGGGCCGGTGACCGCCGCGACGACCGCCACATCGGTCCGGGCGGCCCGCCAGCCGGTGCTGGCGCGTCCACTCACCTCCTACTACCTCATTCTCGGCAGCGCGGCACTGCTGACCGTCATCGGGCTGGTCATGGTGTTGTCCGCGTCGAGCGTCACGGCCTATGCCCGTACCGGCTCGTCGTTCTACTACTTCTACCGGCAGGGCATCGGCGTCCTGCTCGGCGTGCCGGCGATGATGGTCGCGATCCGCCTGCCGGTGCGGATCTACCGCTGGCTCGGCTACCCGCTGCTGGTGGTGTCGCTCGCGCTGCTCGCGCTGGTGCCGGTGATTGGATCGTCGGCCTACGGGGCCACCCGGTGGATCGATCTCGGGCTGATCCAGATCCAGCCCAGCGAGCCGGCCAAGCTGGCCCTCGCGCTGTGGGGAGCCGACCTGCTCTGCCGCAAAGATCGGCTGCTGGGACGGTGGCGGCACCTGCTCGTGCCGTTGCTGCCGATGGTCGCCGTGCTCGCCGGGCTGGTGATGATCCAACCCGACATGGGAACGACTCTCGTGCTGCTCGCGATCACCCTCGGTCTGCTGTGGATCGTCGGTGCACCGGCTCGACTGTTCGGCGTCCTCAGCGCGGCCGTCGGCGCGGTCGTCGCGACACTCATCGCGGCGGAGCCCTACCGGCTGCGCCGCTTCGCGCACTTCTGGGATCCCTGGTCGGACTCCCTCGGGGCCGGATACCAGGCTTCACAAGGGTTGATGACGCTCGCGTCCGGCGGCTGGTGGGGCCTCGGCCTCGGCGCCAGTCGGCAGAAGTGGTCCTACCTGCCCAACCAGTACACCGACTACATCTTCGCCATCATCGGCGAGGAGCTCGGCCTCATCGGGACGCTGGCGGTGCTGACGCTGTTCGGCGTGCTCGGTTTCGCCGGTATCCGCACCGCCCGGCGCAACCGTGACCCGTTCTGCCGCCTCGCCGCAGGTGCGATCACCTGCTGGCTGCTCGCTCAGGCGCTGGTCAACATGGGCGCGGTGGTGGGCCTGCTGCCGATCACCGGCATCCCGTTGCCGTTGGTGTCCTACGGTGGCTCGGCGCTCGTGCCCAGCATGTTCGCCGTCGGCGCCCTGGCCGCGTTCGCTCGCTGTGAGCCCGGTGCCGCCGCGGCGCTGGCGGCTCGCGGTCCGTCGGCGTTGACCCGCCTGCGTCTGCGCAGGGTCGGTCGGCGGCCCAGTCAGCGTCCCGGGCGGCGGCGGACAGTCGAGACGAGGTGGCTCGGCGAGCGTCGGCTCCGGCGGTCGAGCGGCCGGAGGCGCTGATCGTGCACGTGGTCCTGGCCGGTGGTGGCACGGCTGGTCACATCGAGCCGGCCCTGGCGGCCGCCGACGCCCTGCGCCGGCTGGCTCCCGGCATCGGCATCACCGCGCTGGGCACCGAGCGCGGGCTGGAGACCCGGCTGGTCCCGGCTCGGGGCTATCCCCTCGAGTTGCTGCCCGCGGTCCCGCTGCCCCGTCGGCTGACCACGGAGTTGCTGACCGTGCCCGGCCGCCTCGCCAGTGCCGTGGCGGCCGCCGCGCGGGTCCTCGACGACACCGGCGCGGACGTACTGCTCGGATTCGGCGGGTACGTCGCTGTCCCCGGCTACCTGGCCGCCCGCTGGCGTCGCGTCCCGATCGTGCTGCACGAGGCCAACGCGCGACCGGGCCTGGCCAACCGGCTGGGTGCTCGGCTGACCCGCCACGTCGCCGCGGCCACGCCCGACTGCCCGCTCCCGCACGCCCGACACATCGGCATTCCGCTGCGCAACGCGATCGCCACCCTGGACCGGCCGGCCCTGCGTGCCGCGGCGGCCGCCGCCTTCGGCCTGGACCCGGCGCGACCGACTCTCCTGGTCACGGGCGGCTCGCAGGGCGCGCAGCGCATCAACACGGCGATGGTGGCCGCCGCACCGGCGCTCGCCCGGGCCGGGGTGCAGGTGCTGCATCTGGCTGGCCCCACCCAGGTGGCGGACGTGGCCGGAGCACTGGGCGCGGTGGGCCGGCCGGCGGAGGGTGGCCGCTATGTCCTGCTGCCCTATACCGACCGGATGGAGCTGGCCTACGCCGCTACCGACCTCGCGCTCTGCCGGGCCGGCGCGATGACCTGCGCCGAGTTGGCCGCCGTCGGCCTGCCCGCCGTCTACGTACCGCTGCCAATCGGTAACGGTGAGCAGCGGCTCAACGCGATGCCGATCGTCACCGCAGGGGGTGCGCTCCTGGTCGACGACGAGCGCGTTGACGGGACCTGGATCACCCGAGTGGTGCTGCCCCTGGTTACCGACACCGTCACACTGGCGACCATGAGTAAGGCCGCCGCTGGGCTGGGTCGTCGCAACGCCGACGTGGTCCTTGCCCGGATGGTCCTCGCCGCTGCCGGCGAGCGGGCTGCGGCATGAGTGAGCCCGTAGCGTGACCGTGCAGTTGGGGCGGGTGCACTTCGTCGGCATAGGCGGGGCGGGTATGTCCGGCATCGCCAGGATCCTGCTGGCCCGCGGCGTGCGGGTCTCGGGCAGCGATGCCAAGGACTCCCGCAGTCTCGCGGCGCTGGCCGCGTTGGGTGCCCAGGTCTGGGTGGGCCACGACGCGGGCCATGTCGATGGCGCGGACACAGTGGTGGTCTCCACAGCGATCCGGGACACCAATCCCGAGGTGGTAGAGAGCCGGCGACGGGGCTTGCGGATCCTGCCGAGAGCTGCGGCGTTGGCCGCGGTCATGGCCGGTTCACGAGGCGTCGCGGTGGCAGGCACCCACGGCAAGACGACGACCACCTCGATGCTCACCGTCCTCCTGCAGCACTGCGGCCTCGACCCGTCCTTCGCCATCGGTGGCGACCTCGCCGAGCCGGGGTCCAACGCGCACGCCGGCAGCGGGCCGCATTTCATCGCCGAGGCCGACGAGAGTGACGGGTCGTTCTTGTTGCTGTCGCCGTACGCCGGTGTGGTCACCAACGTCGAGGTCGACCACCTCGATCACTATCCGGACCTGCCGGCCGTCGAGGCCGCGTTCCGCTCCTTCGTCGACCGGCTGGCCCCGGACGGGTTCCTCGTGGCCTGTGCCGACGACCCCGGATCGGCCCGGCTGGCCGCGGACGCCGCCGCCGGTGGCCGTGACGTGCGGCGCTACGGCCTCAGCTCCGGTAGCGACCTCCGCCTGCAGGAGGTCTCGCTGATCCGCGGCACCGCCGCCTACCGGGCGATCTGGCGCGGTGCCGAGTTGGGCGAGGTCACCCTGAACGTGCCGGGGCAGCACAACGTGCTGAACTCCGCGGCGGCCCTGGCGGCCGGGCTGGGCCTGGGTTTGCCCTTCGACGGGATGGCGGAAGGTCTGGCCGGCTTCACCGGTGCTCGTCGCCGCTTCGAGCTCAAGGGCACCTCGGCCGGGGTCAGGGTGATAGACGACTATGCCCACCATCCGACGGAGATCGCGGCCGCGCTTCAGGCCGCGCGCCAGGTCGTCGGCGACGGTCGGATCATCGCCGTCTTCCAGCCCCACCGATACAGCCGGACCGCCGGCTTCGCCACCGACTTCGGCAGGGTCCTCTCTGCCGCGGACGAGGTCGTGGTGATGGAGGTGTACTCGGCGGGGGAGGACCCGATCCCCGGCGTCAGCGGCGCCACCGTCGCCGCGGAGGTGACCCTGCCGCCGGAGCGGGTCGCCTTCGAGCCCTCGTGGCTGGCAGTGGCCGCACGGGTGGCCACGCTGGCCCGGCCTGGCGATCTCGTGCTCACCATCGGCGCCGGCGACGTCACGATGTTGGGCGGAGAGGTGCTCGCCGCCTTGGAGGCGGCCCCGGTGACAGGCTTGCAGGATTGATAACAGGCCTGGTAGTTCAGCCCGCTCGGCGTGGCGGAACCCGGCTGCGGAGGGTGTCTGGCACCGTGCGAGGTATGCGCTGCTGTCACAGACGGCGTCCCGGCGCCCCGCGTGTCCACGCTCGTCGTCCCGCCCGTCGTCCGCCCGCGGGCAGCACGGCGTGCTGAGGAGACGTCGGCCGGACCCGGCCGGGCAGGCGGCGCCGATCCCTGACCAGGCGGCCTCGACCGGCGAGGCTGCGGACTCCGCCGGCCGGCCGCCCTCCGCTCGGTGGGGTCACAGGCTGCGGTGGCCCTCTGGGCTGCCCGCTTTTCGTCTGCCCAGCGTTCGTCTGCCCAGCGTTCGGGTGCCCAGCGTTCGGGTGCCCGCCGACTGGCTCCGGCACGTCCGTCTGCGGGCCGTCCGAGTGCCGCTCCGCCTGGCCCTGCCGCTCGTGGTCGCCACCTTGGTCGGTGTCGGCTACCTGCTCCTGTTCTCCCACCTCTTCCTCGCCCGCGGCGTGAGTGTGACCGGCACCTCTCGAGTGTCCAGCCAGGAGGTCCGGCAGGCGGCCCGCGTGCCCTCGGGGGTCCCCCTGGCGCGGCTGGACACGGGTGCGATCGCACGCCGGGTGGCCGCGTTGCCCGCGGTGGCCGCGGTCGACGTCCGCCGGCACTTTCCGCACAGCGTTCGGATTCGAGTCAGCGAGCGCGTGCCGCTCCTGGCCGTGCCGCGACCCGGCGGCTTCTCCTTGGTGGACCGGGACGGCGTGGCTTTCGGCACAGTGAACTCAGCCCCCGCCCAGTTGCCGATTGTCCGGCTGGCCACGGTCAGCCGTACGGATCCGGCCACTCGGGCCGTACTCAGCGTGTTGCAGGCACTCAACCCCGAGCTGCGCGCACATCTCCAACGTCTGAACGCGGCGACAGGCAACGCCGTCACCCTCTATCTTCGTGACGGTCGCAGGGTGGTGTGGGGGTCCGCCGACCGATCGGTCGACAAAGCGCATGTGCTTGCCGCGTTGTTGTCGCGAAAGGGGCGTGTCTATGACATCTCGGCCCCAAACGTCGTGACCGTCTCGGGTTGATCCTGGCTGATGGCCCCTGCTGCACATGGCCGTCAGTCGCCGGATAGTCGCCCGGGGCGAATCCGGCCTCCCTGGAACGCGCCGATCATGCTCGATGTGAGCCTCCGCGGCGCTGTGCAACGCGCGTTCGAGCATGATCGGCGGAGATCGGCGGGTGCGGGTCAGGGGGAGCTTGTGGGTCAAATACGCACCAGTGAGGCACCGTCGCCGAACGGCTCGCGCGGCGTCCTTGACCCGCCTAGGTGGCCGGTCTAGTGTCCAGCCCTAAGCCGAAGGTTGAGCCACAGTAACCCTCAACCTGAAGGTGATGCAAGCCTCGGATACGCTCAAGCTCAGCCCACGGCCGACGCGTTCGGCTGCGGTGGCGCCTTCCCCTCGCCATCAGCGGGCAACAGCCCCTCCGTCAGTCAGCTGGACGCCGCGCGCCCAGCCCGCCGTCGCGATAAGGACGTGCAGAACGTGGCAGCACCGCAGAACTACCTCGCGGTCATCAAGGTCGTCGGCATCGGTGGAGGCGGCGTCAACGCCATCAACCGCATGATCGAAGTTGGCCTCAAGGGTGTCGAGTTCATCGCCATCAACACTGATGCGCAGGCACTCCTGATGAGCGATGCCGACGTCAAGCTCGACGTCGGCAGGGAGCTGACCAGGGGTCTGGGCGCGGGGGCGAATCCCGAGGTCGGCCGGAAGGCCGCTGACGATCACTCCGACGACATCGAGGAGGTGCTCAAGGGCGCCGACATGGTGTTCGTCACCGCTGGTGAAGGCGGCGGCACAGGCACCGGCGGCGCGCCCGTGGTCGCCCGGATCGCCAAGTCTCTTGGGGCGTTGACGATCGGCGTGGTGACTCGCCCGTTCAGCTTCGAGGGGCGGCGGCGGGCGACGCAGTCGGAAAGCGGGATCGACGAGCTGCGCAGTGAGGTCGACACGCTCATCGTCATTCCCAACGACCGCCTGCTGTCCATCAGCGACCGGCAAGTGAGCCTTATCGATGCCTTCCGCTCCGCCGATCAGGTGCTGCTCTCCGGCGTGCAGGGCATCACCGACCTCATCACGACCCCGGGCCTGATCAACCTGGACTTTGCCGACGTCAAGTCGATCATGGCTGGCGCTGGGTCGGCGCTCATGGGCATCGGCTCCGCCCGTGGTGAGGACCGGGCCGCGGTGGCGGCGGAAATGGCCATCGCCAGCCCGCTGCTCGAGGCCTCGATCGACGGGGCGTACGGGGTCCTGCTCAACATCTCCGGTGGCTCCGACCTCGGGTTGTTCGAGATCAACGAGGCGGCACGCCTCATCAGCGAGGCGGCGCATACCGAGGCCAACATCATCTTTGGCGCGGTGATCGACGACGCGCTCGGCGACGAGGTGCGGGTGACGGTCATCGCGGCTGGCTTCGACGGGGGCCAGCCGACGCGCCGAAGGGACGCGCCCGGGGTGCCCGAACCGCGCCGCTCCGATCCGCGCCGGGAGGAGGTCCGTCGCGACCACCGTCCCGAGCCGCGTCAGCCCGAGCCCCTGTCGAGCGCGCATCGCGAGATCCGCCTCGACGACCCGCCGCGGCCGGCGACGACGGAACCAACTCGCGAGATCCGCCTCGATGACCCGTCCCGGCCCCCGGTCGGAGCGGATCCGGCGCAGTCCGGCCGGGCGGCCGAGTCCGAGCGGGCGGAGCCGGTCGAGCGTCGGGAACGGACTGAGCAGCGCTACGAACCGACCGCACCACCCCGTCGGGAGCCTGCCCGGCCGACCGCGCCCCCGCCCGGGCCAGCTCGCCGGACCGCCTATGAGGACCCGGACGAACTCGACATCCCCGACTTTCTCAAGTAGGTGGCCGGCGCCTCACCGCCGGCTGGACTGGCACCGCTGGTAGCCCGGCTACCGAAGGACGTCACCGGCATCTTCACCACCCGCTGGGGCGGATGCAGCACGGGGCCGTACGCAGAGTTGAACCTGGCTGCTGCGGTCGGTGACGACCCGGCCGCGGTCGGGGCCAACCGAGCGGCCATCGCGAGCTGGCTCGGGGTGGACGGGGTGCACTTCGGCCGGCAGGTGCATGGCGCGACGGTGCACGTCGTGGGGGCCGACCCGCCTGGCGCTGAGGTCACTCCGACCTGCGATGCGCTGGTCACCAACCGCCCCGGGGTCGCCCTCGGCGTGCTCGTCGCGGATTGTGTGCCGGTCCTGCTCGCCGACCCGGTGGCCGGCGTGGTGGCGGCGGCCCATGCCGGGCGCCGCGGGCTGGTGGCCGGTGTGCTGGCGCGGTGTGTGGCCGCCATGGCCGCGTACGGGAGTGAACCGACAGCAGTGGTGGCCGCCATCGGCCCGGCAGTCGGGGGCTGCTGCTACGAGGTGCCGGCTGACCTGCAAGCGCAGGTCGCGGGATGGGTGCCACAGAGCGTGTCGACCACCCGGTGGGGCACGCCGTCGCTGGACCTGCCGCGGACCGCGGTGACGGTCCTGCGCGGTCTCGGTGTGCGGCAGGTGCACCGTGAGGCGGTCTGTACCGCGGAGGACGAGCGGTTCTACTCCTACCGACGCTCCGGGGTCACGGGTCGCTTTGCGGGCGTCGTGGTCCGCCGGTGAGCCGCCGGTGAGCGGCGGCGAGCAGACCAGCACCGAGGAGCAGATTCGGCGGGAGCAGATCCTGCGGGGATGGCGCGCCGTGCGTGCGCGGATCGCCGCGGCCTGCGCCGACGCCGGTCGCGATCCGGCGGAGGTGACCCTGGTGGCGGTCTCGAAGACCTTCCCGGCCACCGACATCCGGGTCGCCGTCGCCCTGGGGATCAACGACCTGGGGGAGAACCGTGACCAGGAGGCGAGGGTCAAGGCAGCAGAGCTGGCCGATCTTGACGTGCGCTGGCACTTCGTGGGGCGCCTGCAGCGCAACAAGGCAGCTTCGGTCGCCCGGTACGCGGCCGTCGTGCACTCCCTCGACCGACCGGACCTCATCGACGCGCTCGCACGCGGCGCGGACCGCGCCGGACGCCAGGTGCGCGCGCTCGTCCAAGTCAGCCTGGACCCTGTCGATCTGGGCGCTGGAACCGGTCGGCCGGGCCGTGGCGGGGCCGCCCCTGCCGACGTTCCGGCGCTGGCCGACCGGATCGCCGCCGCGGCCTCGCTGCGGTTCGGCGGCGTGATGGCTGTTGCGCCCCTCGGTGCCGACCCGGTGGCGGCCTTCGCAGTGCTCGCCGACGTCTCTGCCCGGCTGCGGGCGAACCACCCGAGCGCCGCCACGATCTCGGCCGGGATGAGTGCCGACCTGGAGGCGGCCATCGCCTGCGGCGCCACGCTTGTGCGTGTCGGAACAGCAGTCTTCGGAAGCCGTCCGCCTATGCTCCTGGGATAAGGTCGGCGGCACGCAGTTGGACCCCCAGTAGGCGCCGACATTCGCACCAATATTTGTACACACAGGTACACCCAGCACCGAGAAGCCGGAGGACCCGCGAGCATGCCCGGCGCGATGCGAAAGATGGCGGTCTACCTCGGCCTGGTCGAGGATGACGACGATCGGTACGATGTCGACCTCGACGAGGCCGAGAGCGGCGAACACCCTCGGCGTGCCGCTGAGGACCCCGCCCCTCGGGCTGGCAGCGTGCGCCGCCTGGAGGATTCCCGTCCCGCGGGAGTGGCGACCGCGGTCCGCACCGTCGAGCCTGGCGCCAAGGTGGAGCGCCCGCCTCAGCGGATCACCACACTGCACCCCCGCACCTACAACGAGGCGCGGACCATCGGTGAGCATTTCCGCGAAGGCACGCCGGTCATCATGAACCTCTCCGAGATGGACGATAACGACGCGAAGCGCCTCGTCGATTTCGCCGCGGGGTTGATCTTCGGCTTGCGCGGCAGCATCGAGCGGGTGACAGCCAAGGTCTTCCTCCTGTCGCCGGCCAACGTTCAGATCACCGCCGAGGACAAGCAGCGCATCGCCGAAGGTGGCTTCTTCAACCAGAGCTAGCCTGGAGGAAGGCAGGTGGCGTTCCCCGCCACCATTTGCGGGTCTGCAGGGAGGCCGTACTTTCGTGGCACTGGTGGCTCGCCTGTTGAGCGACGCTCTGCTGATCTTCCTGCTCCTGCTGATCTTCCGGCTCGTCATGGAGTGGGTCTTCCAACTCTCCCGCAGCTATCGGCCGACCGGGGTGATGGTGATCGTCTTGGAGATCACCTACTCGATCACAGATCCACCGCTGCGACTGCTGCGACGGATCATTCCACCCCTGCGGATCGGCGGGGTCGCGCTGGATCTGGCCTTCCTCGTGCTGTTCATCCTGGTGAACATCCTCCGGACAGTGGTCGCCGACCTCGGTTCGTAGCAGCTCGCTGGCAGGCCCCCTGCTTCAGGCCGGTCCGGCGCGGGCCGAAGACACTGGCGGGGCCGAGGCAGGGGGCGTTGCGCTGAGCCTGACCGTCACGGCCGAGGACGACCGCCCCGGCTCTCACCAGGGACGCCAAGGGGACAGCAACCGTCCCACGGGCCTCGGCGGCTGGCGGCGGAGGCAGGCGTCACCGCGCCTCCCCAGAAGCGTGAGATCGACGCCGGCCACCTTCACCGCCACGACCACGGCGGGAGAGTGGCGATGAGTCGGGTCGACCTGGCGGGTGCTGCCGTGGCAGCCGTGCTGGCCGCAACCACGGCCGGCATCGTGGGCTGCGCCCCAGCCGGGGATCGAGGCGCCGCGGGCCCGCCCGCGCAGGTTCCGGCCAGGCAGCTGCAGAGCAGCGTCGCGGATGCTTATTCGTTCCTCAGCCAGATGATGGACAAGTACGCCGCAGGCTCGACCCCACGCCTCGTGCAGAGCTTCACCGGGGGCGTTCTCGGACAGCAGCACTTCACGGCCTCGGAGACCTACGACGACGCGCTCCTCGTCGATGCGTACCTGGCGGCAGGCACCCCGGGCGGACGGTCCAGGGCAGAGGTCATCGGCAACGGGCTGCTGTATGTGCAGGCGCACGATCCGCAGCATGACGGCCGCGTTCGCGCCGCGTACTCGCCAGCCCCACTGCGCAGCCCGAGCGATGTGACGGTCACCGACGCGGCCAGCCACGTAGGAGCCATGGCGTGGGCCGGCCAGGCCCTTGTCCAGCTCTACGCGGCCACCGGCCGGAGGGTTTACCTCACGGGAGCGGAAGCGATCGGGAACTGGGTCCAGGCCCACTGCCACGACACGCGGGGGCCGGGCGGGTACACGGGCGGCGAGTCGGCGAACGGCCAGAAGATCGAATGGAAGTCCGCCGAGCACAACATCGACCTCTACGCCTTCTTCAGCCTGCTTGCCATGAAGACGCGCGACCCGGCCTGGTCGGTCAGGGCGGCGTGGGCGAGACGCTTCGTCGCGGGGGTGTGGGACGCACGGCAAGGCCGGTTCTACATCGGAACAACCAGCGACGGGAAGACCCCCAACGACAGTGTGACTCCCGAAGATGTCAACAGCTGGTCATATCTCGCCTTGCGAGATCCCGGCTACGCCGCATCGGTCGGTTGGGATGTGCGGAACCTCGCCGTCTCCGCCGGCGGTTTCAGCGGCGTGAGCTTCTGCGGTGGAGACCGTACGGGCGTCTGGTTCGAGGGAACCGCGCACCTCGCTGACGCGCTTGAACTGCGCGGCGGTCCCGGGGACGGCGCAAGGGCAGCAGAGTACTTGTCGGACATCTACCATGCCCAGGCGCACGGGCCGAACAGCGACGGCCTCGGCATCATATCGGCCTCGAGGAACGGGCTCAGCGACTGCGGCGGCGGCTCCTACTACGCGTCGCTGCACACCGGGGCGACCGCCTGGTACATCCTCGCCGCTGGGAAGACTGACCCCTTCTTCCTGATTTCCGGTCCGCACGGCCGATCGCTTGTACCAGCCAAACGAGAGTCATTCGTGCGCGAACCCTCATCAGTCCACGGGCACGGGCGGCAGCCCGCCGAGCTGGCCCCGGGCGGCCGCCGCGACACCCTTGGCCACTTCCTGCCAGCCAAACTGGGCGCAGGCAAGATCGGCCAGGTCCTCGCGGGCCTGTCTCCAGGCATTCGGTGTGTTCGCAGTGAACGACAGCCAACAAGCCAGCTTATCGGCGATCTCCCGCACGGCGCCGGGGCCCAGCTGGAAGGACAGCTGAGGGCGCAGGTCCTTACGCAATGCGGGCGCTAGCACCTCAGTCACCTCCGCGAGCCCCGAGTGGGCTGCCGACAGCGGCATCGCCCCGCAACACGCGGCTTCTGCGAGGACCATGCCGAAAGCCTCCGGGAATGTACTCGGGACGACCACCGCCTGGGACGCGCACATGAGTTCGGAGACATCATCGTGTTCGATCCGCCCGGTGAAATGGATACGCCGCATAGCGGCCGGGGAGGCGTTCAGGTAGCGTTCTTGCTCCGCGCCGGTGAGGCCATCGAGGAACGCGGCCAGGTAGCGAAGCTCCCCCGGAGGCCCTCCTTCCAGTTCCCGTCCGCGGCTGGCGATGACCCGCGCGGCCGCCAGATCGCCCTCGCCCAGGGCGCGGGCGAGTTGGAGCAGCGCGTGACGATAGGCGCCAAAGCCGGCGATCATGAGGCGGGCGTCAGGAGCGCGGTCGATGACCAGTGGCCAGGCCGCAATGAGCAGGTCCACGCCCTTCGAGGCGATGAGTTTCCCGACATAGCTGACAATCCGATCCCGGGTGGGGTCGGCTGCCCTGATGGCTTGCGCCGCGTCGGCTTCCCCGCCCCAGGTGGGCGGGTCCGCCTCCACGCGTGCTGCCAGCGCACGCAACCCATCCTTGGCCTCCCCGGGCGGGCGGGGGTGGAACCTGCGGACGTCGACACCTGGCGGGAGGAGCCGGGTGCGAGCCGGAAGGTCCGGCAGACCGACGACCTCCCACAGGCTCTCGGCGGTATGGCGTGAGCCGACGAGGACCCCGGTTGCTCCCGCCAGGCCCTCGCGGGCGTAGGAGCCGAATCGTCCGACGTTGGGCCGGACGGTGTACTCGAGGGCCGAACCGTGGATCTTGATCGCATAGGGGACGCGGCCAGCCAGCGCGCGGGCCAGGATCACCGGGCCCATCACCAGGTGGTTCGCGAGGGCCCCGTCCGGCTCGACCGCCGCGACGACGTCGCGAACGGCGGCGGTGTTTGCCGCGATGTAATGTTCGATCTGACCGTCTGTCAGCTCCGGAAAGGGGCGCGCGTCGAATCCCTCGTAGTGATCGGCCACATAGACCGGCAGGAGGCCGCCGATGTCCGGGAGGTAAGCAGTACAGCGGACCGGACGGCGCGTGACCTCGACGTCCAGCCGCCCGTGACGCCAGCGGCCGACGGCATCCACGAAATCGAATTCCGCCGCGTGCCTTTCCTGGCACAACAGATGTACCTCGTGGCCGAGATCGACCAGCCACCGGGCCAGCTCCGTATTGTAGATATTACTTCCTGTGCCCCGCAGGAGGTAGCCATGGAATATCAGAATGCGCATTCCCACCACGTCTCCCGGAACCAATGTCCCGCCAGCAGGGCTGTAATGGATAGCTGCCCGGGCTGGGGGGAGACGTCCAGAAAAGATCCGAACCTCATTGTGCGAATCTGCTAATCATATTCCAGGACCCCACGATAGCAGCCGTTCATCGGCAGCTTCTCAGCTTGCCGCCGGGCCGCAATGGCCGTTCACGGGCAGCAGGTCTCGCGACTTTCTCCTCGTAGGCAGCGGCTCACTGGCGAGCCCGCTTCGCTTCAGGCCGGCCCGACGCGGGCCGAAGACACTGTCATGGCAGGGCCAAGGCAGGCACGCCGGCTCAGGCCGTGCGCGTGCCAAACGTGACCCCCGACCCGAGCCGTGACCCGAGCGCTCTGCAGGCTCTGCAGCCGACCTCGGATGTTCCGTCGTCTCGGACGGTGCCGCGCCAGTCCTCGCCGGCGGGGGCGGATTCGGCACCCTCGGGCGTCCCCGGACCACCGAGGTCGTCCGTGGCTCTGGCGGCCGACGGTGGCCACCCGCTGGCCGAGCAGATCGGGGCGGGTGACGCGAGCGATCGGCTGCGCGCGGTCGTTCTCGACCAGATCCCCGCGTTGGTCGGACTGCTGGACGCCGACGGAAACTGGCAATGGCTGTCCTCGCAAGGGATGCAGACGCTGAGTTATCCGCAGGATCAGCCTCCGGTGGAAGTGCTTGAGCTCGTTCATCCGGACGACCGCGCCGGCTTGGTACGTCAGCTCAGCGATCCGCCGGCCGCGAGCGCCCCGTTCACGCTGCGGGTGCGCCACCGCGACGGCGGCTACCGCAGCCTGCGCACCGTGGTGCGCGACCTGCGGGACGAGCCGGCCGTGCAGGGTTTGGTGATCTACGGCTTGGACGAGCCGGCCGGCCGTGGCGAGCCCGGCGAGCCCGGTCTGGCCCGGATGATCTCCCACGAACTGCGCACGCCGCTCACCTCGGTGGTGAGCTTCGCCGAACTGCTGGCGGAGTCCCTGGACGGCACCTCCGACCCGGCTGTGGCCGAATACGTCGAGGTCATCGAGCGCAACGCCCGGCGGCTCATCCGGTTGGTCGAGGATCTGCGGCTCATCGCCTCCCTGGAATGGGAGGACGAGCCGCTGCGGCTGGCCAGTGTGGATACAGGTCAGCTGGCCCGCGACGCGTTGCGGCACCGCGCCGCCTATAGCGAGCGGAAGGGCCTTGACCTTGTCGGGGACGAGGTCGAGGACGGCCTTCGCAGCGAGGTCGATCGGGAGCGAATGGCCCAGGTTCTCGACAACGTGGTCGGTAACGCGGTGAAGTACACCCCTGCCGGGGGACGGGTGAGCCTGCGGTCCAGGCGCGAGGGTGCCCAATGGGCCCTCGACGTGGCGGACACCGGCATCGGCATCCCCGTTGCGGAGCAGGACCGGATCTTCCACGACGTCTTCCGGGCCTCGAACACCCGGACCGAGGGCATCCCCGGTACCGGCATGGGACTGCTGATCTCCCGGGTGATCGTGTCCCGGCACGGTGGCCAGATCACCATGTCCAGCGAGCTCGGAGTCGGCACGACCATCGGCATCCGGATTCCGTTGTGGCAGGCCCGGTGATGGCGGGCGGACAGTCACCTGCGCGGGTGGTACTCATCGAGGACGACGCCGACATCCGCCGCGCGCTGGAGTTGCTTCTCACTGAGCATGGCTACCAGACGTTCTCGCGGCAGGACGGGCGCTCCGGGCTGCAGGCGGTCCTGGAGGAGCAGCCGGATCTGGTGGTGCTCGATGTCGGGTTGCCGGAGCTGGACGGCTGGCAGGTGCTGCAGCGGGTGCGCCGACACAGCGACGTGCCGGTGATCATGCTCACCGCGGAGGGCGGGCCCAGCGACGTCGTCCGCGGCCTGCGGTCCGGCGCCGACGACTACCTGACCAAGCCCTACCGGGCGAATGAGTTGCTGGCCCGGATCGAGGCCCTCCTGCGCCGTCACAGGGAGAGTTCCGGCGAGCCGGTGGTGGCCGCGGCCGACCTCGTCCGGCTGGCTCGGGAACGGCGGGGCCGCGTGATCGTGGCCGACGACGACCCTGATCTGCGGCGTCTGCTCGAGTTGGTGCTCACCCAGCGGGGTGGGTATTCCGTGACCGCACTGGCCAGCGCGGAAGAGGCGCTGCTCGCCCTCGGGGATGGGAGCGTCTGTGATGCGGTGGTGTCCGACATCCACATGAGCGGCCGCAACGGCCTCGAACTCGCCGCCGCCGTGCAGGCAGCCCGGCCCGGGCTGCCGACCGTGCTCGTGACCGGCGACGCCCGAATGTCCACCGCGGTGGAGGCGATGCGCGCCGGCGCGGCCGACTTCGTGGCCAAGCCCATTCGTCCCGCCGCGTTGGTCGAGGCTGTGCAGCGGGCGATTTCCCGTTTCCAGGACAGACGGGAACGGGTGCTCGCCATCGGTGCGCATCCGGATGATGTGGAGATCGGCGCGGGCGGCGCGCTGCTCGTGCACGCAGCGCAGGCCGACGAGGTCACGGTGCTGACGATGAGCGCGGGGGCCACCGGCGGCGACCCGGCGCGGCGCCAGGAGGAGTCGGTGCGCGCCGCCGCGCTGTTGGACGCTCGCCTCTACCTCGGCGAGCTGCCGGACACGGCGATCCCGGAGGGCCGGCCCACGATCGACGTGGTGGAGGAGGTCGTGGCTGCGGTACGCCCGACCATCGTCTACGTGCACTCCAGCCACGATCACCACCAGGACCACCGGGCGGTGCACTCGGCGGCGATGATCGCCACCCGACGGGTCGGCCGGGTGTACGGCTACCGTTCGCCTTCGGCGACCGTGGACTTCCGCCCAACCCGCTTCGTCGACGTGGGCTCGGTGATGTCCCGAAAGATCGCTCTGCTGGCGGCCTTCGCGTCCCAGATCGGCCAACGCGACTACCTGGCCGAGGATCTGCTCATCGCCCAGGCCCGCGTGCACGGCACGGCCACCGGCACGACCTACGCCGAGCCACTGGAGGTGCTGCGGGAGAGCACCCCGGCCTCCGCGGCCTTCGACGTGGCTCCTCAGATGAAGGACGGCGACATGAAGGACGGCACTCGTGCCCTCACCTGATCTCAGCGGCCCGCAGGGCCGCCGGCTGCGGGTGCTGGTCACCGGTGCCGGCGGTGCCGCAGCGGTGGCCTTCCTGCGCGACCTCGAAGACCGGGTGGACCTCATCGCGGCCGACCTCGATCCGTACGCGGCGGGGCTGTATCTGGTTCCGCCGACTCGCCGAGAGCTGCTGCCGCGTGGTGACGCTCCCGAGTTCACCACGGCCCTGCTCGCGGCGTGCGTGCGGCACAAGGTCGACGTGCTGGTGCCCACCGTCGACGTCGAGCTGGCACCGATAAGTCGCCGGGTCGCGGATTTCGCCCAGCACGGGGTCCGGGTCCTCGTCGAGTCACCCGCCACGCTGGCCCGAACCCTGGACAAGGCGACGCTCGTCCGGGTCTGTGCCGGCGCAGTGCGCGTGCCGCACACCCGAGTCCTCGATCATGGGCTCGATGACGGGGCGCTCGCGGCCGCGGGGCTCACCGGGGCCGTCGTGGTCAAGCCTCGGCGGGGGGCGGGCGGGCGCGGGGTAGCGCAGGTCACCGCCCCAGCCGGCCTGGCCGACCTCCCGCGGGACGGCTCGATGATCGTCCAGGAGTTGCTGCCGGGGGCGGAGTGGTCCCTCGACGTGCTCGCCGGCCCGGGCCGCGTCGTGGCCGTGGTGCCGCGGCGGCGGGACAAGGTGGACTCCGGGATCGCCGTCGCCGCACGGACGGTCAGCGATCCGGCCCTGGAGGACTTCGGCAAGCGGGTGGCCAGAGCGGTCGGCCTGCGCTGGGTGGCCAACGTGCAGTGTCGTGCGGACTCGGCCGGGCGTCCTGCACTGCTGGAAGTGAACCCGCGTTTTCCCGGGACAATGCCTCTTACCGTGCAGGCCGGTGTTGACCTGCCCGCATGGGCCCTGCACGACCTGCTGGGCCGGCCGCTGCCGACGTCGCTGGCGTATCGGGACATCGCCGTCGTGCGCTACTGGGCGGAACGCTACGTGCCGGTGAGCGAGGTCGATGACCTGCTCAGGCGCGGCGAGCAGCGGGTCGCGGTGCCGGCGTGACCCCCGGTCTCGACCCTACGGCGAGCCGCGGCCTGAGCCCGCCGGCGTTGGCCGTGGACCTGCACATGCACACGACAACCAGCGACGGGCACGCCCCGCTTGCCGACATGATCGCTCAGGCCGAGCGTCTCGACCTCAGCGGAATGGGGGTGAGCGACCACGTCCGGTCGGACACCGACTGGGTGCCGGAGTACGTGCGCGCCGTGCGCTCAGCCCGCCGTCTCGCCGCCCTGCCGGTCCGGTGCGGGGTCGAGGCGAAGATCCTGGACACCCGGGGGCGACTTGACCTGCCCCACGCGCTGGCCGGCGTCGACTACGTGCTCGTCGCCGACCACCGGGTGCCTGCTCTCGACGGCCCGCTGCATCCGGCCGACGTGCGGTCCGCCATCGACCGGGGTGAGCTTCCGGCGGCGGCGGTTGTGGACGCGCTGATCGAGGCGACGGTGCGGGCACTGGAATCCTCACCGCTCCCAGCGATCATCGCTCACCTGTTCAGCGTGCTGCCCAAGTGCGGGCTCACGGAGACGGCGGTGGGCAAGGAGCACCTCAACCGCCTCGCCGCCACCTGCCGGCGTACCGCGTCCGCAGTAGAGATCAACGAGAAGTGGCGTTGCCCCTCCAGCCGGGTCGTGCGGATGCTCGCCCGACAAGGCGTCCTGCTCACCGCGGGCAGCGACGCCCACGCCCCCGCCGAGGTGGCGCGCTGGTCCTACGTCCGGGCTGTGGTGGACGACCTCGCGGCAGCGGCCTAGCCGCCATGGCCGGCAAGATGCCGTATGGATTGTCCGCGACTTCTTGGGCTACGGCCTGGCAGGCGGTTTGGCAGTCCGGCTGGTGGGTGCTCGTGGTGCTGGTGGTGCTCGGTGCGGCGCCGCTGGCGGCGGGGGCCTACCAGTTCCTACTCGTCGGCGCGCACCGCTGGCGCGACCACTACGACGCCGTCGGACCGTCCAGCCCGCGGGTCGCGATCCTCGTGCCAGCCTGGAACGAAGGCGCGGTCCTGGACTGCAGCATCGAGCGGCTGGTGTCGCTGGACTACCCCGGCGACCAACTGCGGGTCTACGTCGTCGACGACGCCAGCACCGACGACACGCCGCAGGTGGTGCAGGCGCTGGCCCGCCGGCACCATGGGCAGGTGGTGCACGTACGTCGGGAGAAAGGTGGGGAAGGCAAGGCGCACACCCTCAACCACGGCCTGCGCGAGATCCTCGCCGACGACTGGATGCAGGCCCTCTTGATCATGGACGCCGACGTCGTCTACGAGGCGTCGTCGCTGCGCCGGATGACCCGACACCTCGCCGATCCGCGGGTAGGCGCCGTCACCGCCTACATCAAGGAAGGCTCCCGGCCGGGGAACTACCTCACCCGGTTCGTCGCCTTCGAGTACGCCGCGGCGCAGGCCGGCGGGCGCCGCGCACAGAACGTTCTCGGCGCGATGGCCTGTCTCGCCGGCGGCGCCCAGCTGCTGACCCGGGAGAACCTGATCGCGGTCGGCGGCCGGATCGACCCCAGCACCCTTGCCGAGGACACCGTCACGACATTCCTCACCCAGCTCGGTGGGCGACGGGTGGTCTTCGAGCCGCACGCCGTCGTGTGGGCCGAGGAGCCGGCGACACTGAGTGGGCTCTGCAAGCAGCGGTTGCGATGGGCCCGCGGCAACATCCAGGTCACCCGGCGCTTCCGCAGCGTGTGGTTCCGCCCCTCCCCGGACCATCGGCTGGGCAGCATCGGCTTCGGCATCCTCTGGTTCTGCCTGCTGCTCCTGCCGGCATTGATGATCGCCTCCTGCCTCAGCCTGCTCCTGCTGTACGTCCTCGACGTCGGCCGCGCCTGGCAGGTCTTCCACGCGCTGTGGATCGTGAATGCGGTCAGCTGGCTCTTCATCACCTCGCTGACCCTTGCCCTGGATCCGCCGACCGGCCGGCGGGTCTGGCGGGAGGCGCTGCTGTTTCCTGGAGCGATCTCATTGTCGATCATCCTGCTGACCTGCGTCCCGGTCGCGGCGGACTGGCTCGGGGCCCACTTCATGTCGTGGATAGGGCCGTCCTGGCGCGGCCCGACCCGTACGGCGGTGACTATCTTCAGCTTCGCTTGGGTGGCCGGCTGCATGGCAGTGGCGTGGCTGGCCAAGCGACTGGAGTCGACCAGGTTCCGCCGGCTGTCCCCGTTACTGATCTACATCGGCGGCTACGGACCGTTGCTCTGCATGGTCACCCTCACCGCCTACATCGCGGAAATGCGCAATGCGGAGATGCGCTGGGACAAGACCGAGAAGACCGGGCAGGTCGACCTCCGCAGTGGGTGAGGACCTACCGCCGCCTCGGGATCCACCGGCCGAGGAACTGGCGCGGGATCGCCGCTCGGAACGCCGCGTGCTGTGGAAGGTCGTCCTGGCCGTCCTCCTCGTCGTCATCTTCGTCTACGTGCGCCGGATGTGGCTGTCCTGAACCTGTCCTGATCGCGGGGCCGCTCAACCGCCCACGACGCGCAGCCAGAATGTCAGCCCGAGGTCCTCCGCGGCGTGGGGCACGATTGCCGCCAGCGGTTCGCCCTCGGTGACGGTGACTGCGAGCACCTCACCGGCCAGGTGCTCGCGGCCCTCCCGCAGCGCCTGCGCGGTGACCGGGTCGACGGCCCGCCACCACAACTCGATCCGGTCGGCCACCTCCAGGTCGGTCGTCTTCCGGGCCTCCTGCACCAACCGGACAACCTCCCGTAGCCGGCCGGCGCGGCGCAGCTCAGCGGTCAGAGTGAGGTCCAGGGCCACGGTCTCACCGGCGGCCGTGGCCGCCGCCCAGCCCTCCCGTGGCGTCTCGGTGACCTGCAGTTCGGCCGCGCTGATCCTCTCCGGCGGCTCGTCGGCGCCTCCGACCCACACACCCACCGATCCGGTCTCGGCCAGGGCTGCGGCTACCTGCGCCGGGACCAGTTGGGCAACCGCCGCGGCGACGGCCTTGGTCCGTGGCCCGAAACGGCGCCCGAGTTCGCGGAAGTTGGGCTTGACCGAGATGTCCACCTCAACCCTGCCCACCTCGACGGCTGTGACGTTCAGCTCCTCGAGCACCTCCGCCCGCAAGTCGGCCGCCAGCCCGTCCCACCCGTGGGCCACGACCAAGGCCCGGCCCAGCGGCTGGCGGGTGGGCAGCTTGGACGACGCCCGGGCCCCGCGTCCCAGTTCCACGAGCCGCCGTACGAGCCCCATCTGTTCGGCCAGCGGCTCATCGACCAGGGCGGGGTCACCGACTGGCCATTCCCGCAGGTGCACCGAGTCCGGGAGGTCGGGCCGGACGTCGCCGACGATGCGCTGGTGCACCTCGTCGGTGACGAATGGGACGAACGGCGCCAGCAGGCGGGTGAGCACCTCCAGACACTCGTGCAATGTGCCCAGCGCTGCGGGCTGACCGACCCAGAACCGCCGGCGGGAGCGGCGGACGTACCAGTTCGACAGGTCGTCGATGAATCTGCTCAGGCGACGACCGGCACCGGCTGAGTCGAAGCCGTCCAGGGCATCGGTCACGACGCGCACGGTCTCGTGCAGCTCCGACAGCGCCCACCGGTCCAGAGCCGGCCGTTCCGCCACGGCCGGTGGGGGCGCGCTCTGCGGGGTCCAGTCGTTGACGCTGGCGTAGAGGGTAAAGAACGACACGGTGTTCCAGTAGGTGAGCAGTACCTTGCGCACCACCTCGGCAAGCGGCTCGTTGCCGACCCGCCGGTCCGCCCAGGGTGACCCGCCGCAGAGCATCAACCAGCGCACCGCGTCCGCACCGTGCTGGTCGAAGAGGGAGAACGGGTCGAGCACGTTGCCCAGGTGCTTGCTCATCTTGCGACCGTGCTCGTCGAGGATGATGCCCAGGCACAACACTGTCTCGTAGGAGGACCGGTCGAATACCAGCGTGCCGACTGCCATCAGCGTGTAGAACCAGCCGCGGGTCTGGTCGATGGCCTCGGCGATGAACTGGGCGGGATAGGCGGCGCGGAACTCCTCCTCGCGGCGGTGCGGCGCACCCCACTGGGCGAACGGCATCGCGCCGGAGTCGTACCAGGCGTCGATCACTTCCGGCACGCGGCTGGCCGGCAAGCCGCACTCGGGGCAGGGGAAGGTGACCTCGTCGAGGTACGGGCGGTGCGGGTCGAGACCGCTGAGATCGGCACCGGCCAGCGTGGAGAGCTCGGCAAGGGAACCCACCACGGTGAGGTGCGGGTCGCCCTCCGCCGCGCAGCGCCAGATCGGCAGCGGCGTCCCCCAGTAGCGGTTGCGGGACAGTGCCCAGTCGACGTTGTTCGCCAGCCAGTCGCCGTAGCGCCCGGTCTTCACCCGCGGCGGGTGCCAGTCGGTGGCGGCGTTCTCCCGCAGCAGCGCATCCTGGATCGCGGTGGTGCGGATGTACCACGACGGCAGCGCGTAGTAGATCAGCGGTGTGTCGCAGCGCCAGCAGTGCGGATAGCTGTGGCTGTAGTCGGCGTAGCGGTAGAGCAGGCCCCGGGCGCGGAGGTCGGCAACGATGTGGGGGTCGGCGGACTTGAAGAACTGACCGCCGACCAGTGGCAGGTCGGCGGCGAAGCGTCCGTCGAGCCCGACCGGGTTGACCACCGGCAGCCCGTAGCGGCGGGCCACCTCGAGGTCGTCCGCGCCGAACGCTGGGGACTGGTGGACCAGGCCGGTCCCGTCCTCCACGGTCACGTAGTCGGCCAGGCCGACGTAGTGCGCGTCCGGGATCGCGAGCAGGTCGAACGGCCGCTCGTAGCCGACGTGCTCCAGCTCCCGCCCGGGGATCGTGGCGAGCACCTCGGCGTCCTCGCCGAGGACCCTGGCACGCAGCGGCTCGGCCACGATGAGGGTCTCAGCACCCGGTCCGGTGACCCGGGCGGCGACGTAGGTCACGTCCGGGTGCACCGCGACCGCGGTGTTGGAGATCAATGTCCAGGGGGTGCTCGTCCAGACCAGCAGGGACGCCCGCCCGGCCCACTCGCCGCTGGTCACCGGGAAGCGTACGTAGACGCTGGGGTCGGTGACCATGAGGTAGCCCTGGGCCACCTCATGGTCGGAGAGGCCGGTGCCGCAGCGCGGGCAGTACGGCGACACTCGATGATCCTGGACGAGCAGACCCTTGTCGAAGATGACCTTCAACGACCACCAGACCGACTCGATGTACTGCGGGTCCATCGTGCGGTAGGCATCCGCCATGTCGCACCAGTAGCCCAGCCGTTCGGTCAGCTGCTCGAACTCGGCGACGTGGCGCAGCACGGACTCCCGGCAGCGGGCGTTGAACTCGGCCACGCCGTACGCCTCGATGTCACCCTTGCCGGTGAACCCGAGTTCCTTCTCCACGGCCAGTTCCACGGGCAGGCCGTGGCAGTCCCAGCCGGCCCGGCGGGGCACGGAGAACCCCTGCATGGTCTTGAACCGGCAGTAGATGTCCTTGACGGCGCGGGCCTCGGTGTGGTGCGTCCCCGGCCGGCCATTCGCCGTCGGCGGGCCCTCGTAGAAGACCCAAAGCGGTCCGTCGGCGGTCTGGGCCAGCGAGCGGGCGAACACACCGCACTCTCGCCAGCGGGTGAGGACCTCCCGTTCCAGCGCCGGCAGGTCGACACGGGCCGGCAGCGGGCGGAACATCACGATGCCCCCCTCAACACTCACTCAACGCCTGCTGCCGTCCTAAGCCTAGCTGGCTACCGTGATCTTGGGTGGCGTCCACGCAGCTCGGCGGCCTTTCGGGGCGGTTGGGTGCCTGACTTGGTCGTTCAGTTGGCGGCGGCGTCGTACACCAGCGAGGCGTAGTCGGGGTGCCGGCCGATCCACCAGGCGACGAAGTGACACAGGGGGACGACGCGACGCGTGCCGTCGGCCCGCAGGTCATCGAGCGCCCTGCGCACCAGCGCGTCGGCCACGCCGCGCTCGTCGAAGCCCGGGTCGACCTCGGTGTGGGTGAACAGGACGAGCCGTTCGGTGAGCTGGTATGACAGGTGCCCCGCGACCCGACCGTCGACTGATGCCTGGTATCGCTCTCGCGTCTGCTCGTGCACGGTCCGGATGTCCAGGGCGGGTCGTGACCTCGCGGGGCCCGCCGGCTCCAGCAGCATCGTGGAGGCTACCTGCACCAGCCACTCGCCGTACTCCTGCAGCGACCAGCCACGGGTGGCCACGAGGAGGTGCAGGAGCAGGGAATTGACCAGCGCCCAACAGGCGTCGGCTCCACGTTCGATGCTGACGTCCGCTCGAAGGCCGCCGCCGCCGGCGAGGTGGGTGACGAACGCGGTGGCGCCAGCCAGGCTTTCGCGGCGGATCATCTCAGTAAGGGCACGGGCCTCGGCGTCGACGTCGGCCGCGGCGAGGACGACGGCCCCGAGCGGTGCTGCCCGCGAGCCCACGTCCAGCAGCATGTCGACCCACATCCGGACCAGCCGGCCCGGGTCCCGCTCCGCGAGCATCGCCTGCACAGCGGGACGCTCGGACATGGGGATGGGCTCGTCGTCGCCAGCGATCGTCCAGTCCCACGCCAGCTTCAGCAGCGCGCCCTTGCCCCCGACGGAGGAGAAGACGGTCTTGCGGCCGACACCGGCCCGCGCCGCGACGGCGTCGATTGTGGTGGCAGCGTAGCCGTGCTCGACGAAGAGCTCGCCGGCAACCGCGACGATGGTCCGCCGGGTCGCGCGGGCCTGGTTGGAGCGCACTGCCGAGGAATAGGCCGGCCGCGCTGTGTCGACCTCCGAGCCGGTCGGTGTGCGGGTAGGCCGGATGGGCACAGAAAAGTCCCTTGACGTCGAGCGGCGGTTGGCAACACCATTGGCGTCGTCACCACACTATCAGTGCGGAGGACTATCAGTGCGAGGGACTATCAGTGCGGAGGACTGTCATGCGGGTCGCCATCATCGGAGCCGGCCCGGCGGGTCTGCTCGTCGGTAGTGCCCTGGCCGGCCGCGGCCACGAGGTCGTCGCCCTGGACCGTGACGCCGGCCCACCGCGCCACGGACGCTGGCCCCGCCGCGGGGTGATGCAGTTCCACCACGCGCACGGCTTCCGGCCGCAGGTGGGCCTTGTCCTGCAGGACGAGTGGCCGGCGGCGTTCACCGCCTGGCTGGCGCTCGGTGCCGAACCGATCACCTTCGAACTCCCCGGCATCGGACCGGTGCCCGGCGGATACCGGTCCCGCCGGGAAACCTTCGAACGCGCGCTCCGGACGATCTCAAACGACGTGTCGGGCCTCTCGGTCGAGCAGGGACACGTGGACGGCGTGCTGTCCTCGGGTGGGTGGGTCCGCGGGGTCGTGGTCGACGGCTCCCGACTGGAAGCCGACCTCGTGGTCGACGCGTCCGGACGGTCAGGCCGGGCCGCCGACGATCTGCGCGCGCCCTCGACCGTCGGCGGCCTGTGCGGCATGGCCTACGTCGACCGTCAGTACCGCCTGCGCAAGGGGGCCGAGCCGGGGCCGATGGCCAATCCCCTTGCCTGGCAGGCCGACTTCGACGGCTACCAGACGATCGTCTTCCTGCACGAGCGTGGTCACTTCTCGGTGTTGCTGGTGCGGCCGACGGCCGATGCGGCCCTGAAGAACCTGCGCCACCCGGCCGCCTTCGAGGCCGCCTGCCGGGCCATTCCAGGGCTTGCCGAGTGGACGGACCCGGGCCGCGCTCTGCCGGTCACCGACGTGCTTCCGGGCGGTCCGCTCCGCAACGCCTACCGCGGACAGCGGGGCGTCGACGGGCGGCCGGCGCTGCCCGGACTCGTAAGTGTCGGTGACGCGGTCGCGACCACCACGCCGACCTTCGGTCGCGGCCTGGCCACCACCTTCCTCCAGGTCCGACAGCTGCTCGCCCTGCTCGACACCGGGACCGACCCCGCGCTGGTGGGCGAGCCGTTCGACGCGTGGTGCACGGACAGCATGCTGCCCTGGGTGCTCGACCACACGTACATGGACGGTGACCTCGTCCGCCGCTGGCAGGGAGGCGATGTCGACCTGACCCGGCGGCTGCCGTCGGACCTGATCCTGTCCGCCGCCTCGGTGGACCCCCGGATCGGTCGCGCGAGCCCCGGCTACCTGACGATGCGCGGTCTGCCCTCCTGCCTGGACCCCGTCGAGCCCCTGGCCCGCGCCGTCTACGAGTCCGGCTGGCGGCCGGCGGCCAGCCCCGGGCCGACCCGCAACGAGCTCGTCGACATCCTCGACGCCGCCATGCGTGAGGGCGGGGTGGCTGCGCCACAGGTCGAGTTCGGCGCGGTCAGCGCGGGGTAGCGCTCCTCGTCGACCACGCGACGCGGGTCGCCGGACCGGGCTAGAGGTGCGGCCCCGCGTCGTCCGCCGATCAGGGACACTGGGCAGGACATGCGTAAGAAGACCGCACCGCCGCCGTCCGCCGCAGTCCAGACGACCTCGGCGGAGGGTCCTCCCCGTCGGCTGGCGGCTCTGGTCGTCCTCGGCGCGGTCGCCGTCGGCGTGGCCGCGCTGGACCTGCTCAGCAAGCTGGTGGCAGTCGACCGACTCGCCGACCGGGCGCCAGTTCGGCTGCTCGGCGGCGCCGTGCACCTCACCCTGACCCGAAACTCCGGCGCCGCGTTCGGGCTCGGAGCCGGCGCGACCGTCGTGTTCACCACTGTGGCGTTGACCGTGGTGGTGGTCATCGCCCGGACCGCCTCCCGGCTGAGCAGCACAGCCTGGGCGGTCACCCTCGGCCTGCTCCTCGGCGGCGCGCTGGGCAACCTCGCCGATCGGATGTTCCGCGCTCCGGGCCCGTTCCGGGGGCACGTCGTGGACTGGATCGAGCTGCCGCACTGGCCGGTGTTCAACGTGGCCGACTCCGCGATCGTCGTGGGCGGGCTGTGCGCGGTGCTGCTGTCCGCCCGGGGCGTCGGGTTGGACGGCCGGCGCACCTCGGACGCCACCTCTCCCGACGCCAAGCCTCCCGACGCCGGTGTCTAGTCCGAGCCGATCCAGCCGGGGGCTGCCGGTGCCCGACGGGTTGGACGGGCTGCGCCTGGACGCGGCCCTCGTCCGGCTGCTCGGCGTGTCCAGGACAGCGGCCGCCGACCTCGTCATCGCCGGCGCGGCTCGCCTCGGTGGCGCCACGGCGACCAAGTCCGACCGGGTGCGTGCCGGGGACTGGCTGGAGGTCGACCTGCCCGACCCGCGACCGGCGGCGGTCGCCTCGGCCGCGGTCGTCCCCGGCCTGGTCGTCGTCGCCGAGGACGAGGACCTGGTGGTCGTGGACAAGCCGGTCGGGGTGGCGGCGCACCCCAGTCCCGGCTGGGACGGACCCACCGTCACCGGCGGGTTGGCGGCGGCCGGTCATACGTTGGCCGTCAGCGGCGCCGCCGAGCGGCAGGGTGTCGTGCACCGGCTCGACGTCGGCACCACCGGCCTGATGGTCGTGGCCAAGAGCGATCGGGCGTACGCGGTGCTCAAGTCGGCATTCCGCGACCGGAACGTGGACAAGCAGTACGCCGCGCTCGTGCAGGGCCATCCGGATCCGCTGCGCGGCACCATCGACGCGCCGATCGGCCGGCATCCCGGCGCCGACTACAAGTTCGCGGTGGTTGCCGGCGGCAAGCCCAGCATCACCCACTACGACACCGTCGAGGCCTTCCGGGCGGCCTCGCTGCTCGACGTGCGGCTGGAGACCGGCCGCACCCACCAGATCCGGGTGCACCTGGCCGCCGTACGCCACCCCTGCGTCGGGGACCTGGCCTATGGGGCGGACCCCACACTGGCCGAGCGGCTCGGCCTCCGTCGGCAGTGGCTGCACGCCTCCCGACTCGGCTTCGCCCACCCTTCCGACGGCCGCCCGGTGGCCTACCTCAGCCCCCTCCCGGCGGACCTTGCCGACGCGCTGGCCCAGCTGCGCGCCGAGAGCTGAGGCGCCGGTTACCGTCGTGGTGCACGCCCCCGCACAGCTTTCAGCCCAGACCCGAGCCCAGAGCCAAGCCCAGTCCACAGCACGGCCGACTTCCCCCGGCCCGCACGATCCCGCCGGTAGGAGGCTGCCCTGATGGACTCGTTCGTGCACCTGCACGTGCACAGCGAGTATTCGATGCTCGACGGCGCCGCTCGGGTGAAGGACCTGTTCGCCGAGGCCGACCGGATGGGGATGCCGGCGGTCGCGATCACTGACCACGGGAACCTGCACGGTGCCTACGAGTTCGCCACCGCCGGTCGGGCCGCCGGGGTCAAGCCGATCCTCGGCATTGAGGCCTACCTGGCGCCCGGGTCGCGGTATGACAAGAGCGGCGGCGGCGGTGACGTCAAGAACGAGAAGTACTACCACCTGACGCTGCTCGCGGCCGACGACCAAGGCTGGCGCAACCTCATCAAGCTGGCCAGCCGGGCGAGCCTGGAGGGGTACTACTACAAGCCGCGGATGGACCGGGAGCTGCTCGCCGAGTACTCCGACGGGTTGATCGCCACCTCAGGGTGTCCCTCCGGTGAGGTGAACCGGCTGCTCCAGACCGGGCAGCGCGCGGCGGCCCGCCAGGTGTTGGCGGACTATCGGGACCTCTTCGGCGAGGGCAACTTCTACGTCGAGCTGATGGACCACGGGCTGGCGATCGAGCGGTCCACCCAGCGGCAGCTGATCGAGCTGGCCGGTGAGGTCGGCCTGCCGCTGGTGGCCACCAACGACCTGCACTACACCCGGCGGGAGGACGCCGTCGCGCACGAGGTGCTGCTCTGCGTGCAGACCGGTGCGACGTTGGCCGACCCGAGCCGGTTCCGCTTCGACGCCGAGGAGTTCTACCTCAAGTCACCCGCCCAGATGCGTGAGGTGTGGCGCGAGCTCCCGCAGGCCTGTGACAACACCCTGCTCATCGCCGAGCGCTGTGCGGTCACCATTCCCGAAGGACAGCGGCTGCTGCCGCGGTTCGCGGTGCCCGCCGGGGAGACGGAGGACTCCTGGTTCCGCCACGAGGTCGAAGCCGGCATGGTCCGCCGCTGGGGGGCGGTGCCCAGCGAGCGGCAGCGGGCCCAGGTCGAGTACGAGATTGCCGTGATCAACCAGATGGGCTTCCCGGCGTACTTCCTCATCGTCGCCGATCTCGTGCGGCACGCCAGGGAGAACGGCATCCGGGTCGGTCCGGGCCGGGGGAGCGCGGCCGGCTGCACGGTCTCCTACTGCTTGGGCATCACGGAGCTGGATCCGCTCGTGCACGGTCTGATCTTCGAGCGGTTCCTCAACCCGGAGCGCATCTCGATGCCGGACATCGACATGGACTTCGACGAGCGCCGCCGGGCCGACATGATCCGCTACGCCACCGAGACCTACGGCGAGGACCGGGTCGCCCAGATTGTCACCTTCGGCACCATCAAGGGCAAGCAGGCGATCCGTGACTCCGCCCGTGTGCTCGGCTATCCCTATGCCGTCGGGGACCGGCTGTCCAAGCTCATGCCGCCTTCGGTCATGGGGCGCGACGTGTCGCTGGCCGACTGTTTCGACCCGCACGCCGAACGGTACCGGGAGGCCGGTGATCTGCGGGCGTCGTTCGAGGCCGATGCCGAGGCGAAGAGTGTGCTGGAGACGGCGCGTGGCCTGGAGGGGCTCAAGCGCCAAGCGGGCGTGCACGCGGCCGGTGTGGTCATCTGCCGCGATCCGCTCACCGACCACATCCCGGTCTGGCGGCGGGACGCCGACGGCTGCGTGATCACCCAGTTCGAGATGGGCACCTGTGAGGCCCTCGGGCTGCTGAAGATGGATTTCCTGGGCCTGCGCAACCTCACTGTGCTCGACGACTGCCTGGAGCACATCGCAGCCAACCGGGGCGAGCGGGTGGTGTTGGAAGACGTCGGCCTCGACGACCCGCAGGCCTACGCACTGCTGTGCCGCGGAGAGTCGATCGGCGTGTTCCAGCTCGAGGGCGGACCGATGCGGTCGCTGATGCGCTCGCTGCAGCCGACCACGTTCGAGGACATCTCCGCCCTCATCGCGCTCTACCGGCCGGGGCCGATGGGCGCCGGCGCGCACATCGACTACGTCGAACGCAAGCACGGGCGGCGGGCGGTGAGCTACCTCCACCCGGACCTGGAGGTGATCCTCGGCGAGACCTACGGGGTGATCGTCTACCAGGAGCAGGTGATGACCATCGCCCAGCAGCTCGCCGGCTACACCCTCGGCCAGGCCGACATGCTGCGCCGGGCGATGGGCAAGAAGAAGCGCGAGATCCTCGACAAGGAGAAGGTCCCGTTCGTCGACGGAATGCTGGCCAGGGGCTACTCCCAGCAGTTGGCCGATGCGCTGTTCGAGCAGTTGGTGCCGTTCGCCGACTACGCCTTCAACAAGGCACACTCCGCCGGCTACGGCGTGGTGTCCTACTGGACGGCGTACCTCAAGGCTCGCTACCCCGCGGAATACATGGCTGCGCTGCTCACCTCGGTCAGGGACGACAAGGACAAGAGCGCCGTCTACCTCTCCGAGTGCCGCAAGATGGGCATCAAGGTGCTGCCGCCGGACGTCAACGACTCCGACAGCGACTTCACCCCCCGGGGAGGGGACATCCGGTTCGGACTGGCTGCCGTCCGCAACGTCGGGGAGAACGTCGTGGCCTCCGTCGTCGCCACCCGACGGGCCAAGGGGAGGTTCGCCGACTTCGCTGACTTCCTCCGCAAGGTTGAGCCCTGCGCCTGCAACAAGCGGGTCGTCGAGTCGTTGATCAAGGCGGGCGCCTTCGACTCGATGGGGCACTCCCGGCGCGGTCTGCTGCACATCCACGCCGAGGCCATCGACGCCTGCCTGGACACCAAACGGGCGGAGGCCGTGGGCCAGTTCGACCTGTTCAGCTCGGCGGAGCAGCCGGCCGACGACCAGGGCGTCGACACCGGTCCGTTCCAGACGGGTCCGTTCGCCGTCGTCGTGCCGGCCGGCGAGTGGGACAAGCGTGATCTGCTCGCCTTCGAACGTGAGATGTTGGGCCTCTACGTCTCCGACCACCCCCTCTTCGGTGTCGAGCACGTGCTCGCCGGTGTGGCCGACACGCCTTGCATGCGGCTGTTCGAGGAGTCCACGCTGGCCGACGGCGCGACGGTCACCGTGGCCGGGATCCTGTCCAGCATCACCCGCCGGGTGACCAAGGCCGGCAAGCCCTGGGCGGTGGCCGCCCTGGAAGACCTCGAGGCCGCCGTCGAGGTGATGTTCTTCCCACAGACCTACGAGCAGTACGGCACGCTGCTGGCCGAGGACACCGTGGTGTGCGTGCGCGGCCGGGTCGACCGCCGGGAGGACGTGCCCAAGCTCATCGCGAGGGACCTGTCGCTGCCGGATCTGAGCACCACCCCGCGCGGCCCGGTCGTGATCGCCATGCCGGCCACCCGGTGCACGCCGCCGGTCGTCGACCGGCTCCGGGAGGTGCTGGCCACCCACCCGGGCACGACGGAGGTGCACCTCGCGCTCCAGTCGGGCGCGGCGACGACCCGCCTGCGCCTGGACGAGCGACTCCGGGTGGCCGCCACGCCGGCGCTGATGGGTGACCTCAAGGCACTGCTCGGCTCGGCGGCGATCGGCGGAGGCTGACACCGGCTGCTCGTGTCCCGGTCTGTTACAGATCGATGGGGCGGGTGCCGAAGTTCCCGTCTAGCACCACCCGTTCCGGCCGTCCGGTCTCGGCGGGGCAGCCCTTCCCCAGGAGTGTCCGTGTCCGAGGTTCTTGACGCGCCCGCGCACGCGATCCGCGATGTCCTCGCCGTGCACGACGTGTTCCGCACGGCGCTGGCGGCCGCGCCGCAACTCGTCGGCGGCGTCCAGACCCCGGACAGCGACCGGGCCGCCGTCGTGGCCATGTACTACGCACACATACTGGCGTTGCTGCACGTCCACCACGACCTGGAGGAGGAGTACCTGTGGGGGCGCCTGCGCGCGCGGCTGTCGCCGGATCCCACCAGCAGCGACTCGACGAGGCTGCTCGTCGATCACCAGGACGCAGTGGGAGCGGCACTGGAGGCCGCCGATGACTGCCTGGACTCTTGGACCGAGGAGCCCAGCATCTACCGGGGCGTACCGCTGGCCGTGGCACTGAGCGCTCTACTCGTGCCGCTCAGCGACCAGTTGCAGCACGAGGAGGAGCATCTCCTACCGCTGGCCGAGGACCTCGTGTCCGCCGCGGAGTGGGCGGAGCTGCGTACGGCCGCACTGGCCGCCATCCCCGACGCCCAGCCGTGGTTGGTCTTCGGACTCGTGCAGGACGAGATGACGCCGGAGCAGCGCAAGCGTCTCCTCGCTGCTGTGCCGACCTCGGCTCGGCAGTCCTGGCAGGACAGTGGCCAGGAACGGTTTGCGAGGTTCATCAGCCGGCTCTGGCCGATGTAGGACCCGCGCCCATTCCCGGGGGAGATCGCCGTGTGCCCATCGGGGCACGGACGGTCCCTGACCCGAGGCGGACTGACCCGTGGTGCCCCTGCGCGTGATGCAATGACACCGTGACGCTCATCCTGGCCCGCGGTACCCGTGAACTGTTCGACCCGACGAGCCTCGTCGAGGACTACCTGGATGTGGCCCGTCCACGCAAGCGCCGTTTCTCCTGGCCGTTCTACGACAGCCTGGTGACCAACGGGCGACCGGACGTGCTGGTGACCGGGGACTACCTGGCTCCGGCCCTTCTCGGCGCGCCGGTCGACGCCGACGTCATGGCCGGACTGGTCTCGATGCAGCAGCCGCTGCAGGAGGCGCTAGCCGCCCTGCCCTCGGTGGCGCACCTGGCGCAGGCTACTGACGCCGACTGCGACGCCGTGGCCGCGCTCTGGGCGGTGCTGGACGATGAACACGTGGACACCGCCGACATCAAGCCGTCGCTGGTGGCGAAGGTGCTGCACCGCAAGCGGCCCGGTCTCATCCCGGTCTGGGACTCCCGGGTGTTCACGTTCTACCGCGACGCGGGGTGTGTGCTGATCAACCGGCAGGAGCACTGCTGGGAGGACTACCTGCGCCAGCTCACGCTGGCCATGCGCGAGGACCTGCAGGCCAACCCGACTGCGTTCGCCGAGCTCACCGCGTTGGCGCCGGCGGACGGGCCGACGCTGACCCCGCTGCGTGCGCTGGACATCGTGGTCTGGATGAGCCAGGCGACCGAGAGCTGAGCTGCCCAGTTCGCGGAGTGCCCGGCTACCCGTCGAAGCGCAGAGGTGTCGCCCGCGTCGCCGCCCCGTGGCGGCCGCCGACGTCGACAGGCCGCGCCGACACCAACGCCGACCGGGCTTCGCCGCAGCTGATGAACTGGCTGATGGCGATGCACCTGCGCACGGCCCGCGAGGGCAGGCCGCAGACGCTGCGGATCCCGGTGGCCAAGCGTGCCACATTCATGCGTTTAAGCATCTCTGGGTCCGCCCGTCCACGCAGCGGTAATGACGCAACGTAACATCACGTTCACGGTTCTCCGACGGGCGGCCGACTGAACGGGCATCCAACGAACCGCGGTAATAGCAGATCTTGCCGTCGCGGAACGCCCACTCGAGTCCGGGTGCAGGTCGACGCCCCCCCGGATCGTCCCGGACGTTCCGGGCGTGCCAGGCTGGCGGGACAATCCGGTGCCGACCAGTGCGCCGGGCCTGAGCCGCTGACACCGAAAGGGGCCCCCGGTGGCCGAAAAGTCGAGTGAGTCGAGCTCCAGCGGGACCTTCCAGGATGACATCTCCGCGCGCTTCCAGGCGTTCTTCGAGGCGACCCGACTCCAGCCGATCTTCGAGGCGCAACAGAAGATGGTTACCGAGGTCATCAGCCGACTGCAGCCTGGTGAGGTCCTCGCCAAGATCCAGTCTGTCTTCGAGGCTCAGGAACGAGCGGTCGCCGAAGCCGCCGAACGGTTGCAGGGGAGCGACGTGAGCCAGCGGCTGCAGTCGGTATTCGCCGAACAACAGAAGGCGGTCGAGGAGGCGGTGGAGCGGCTGCAGTCCGCGGTGCAGTCCAACGTCGGGTCCTCGGAGATCGCCCACCGCCTGAAGGCGGCCTTCGAGGAGCAGGAGCACGCCGTCCTCGACGCTGTCGGCCGGCTGCAGGAGGCGTTCGAGGAGCAGCAGAAGGCGCTCACCGAGGCGGCCCGCCGCTTCCAGGCCACGCTGCAAGGCCGGTCCGCAGACACGTCGGAGTGAGTCCGAAGGCCCAGGAGGGCTGACGCCGCAGTCGCCGGCGGATCCTCAGTTGGCGCTGCGAGGGACCTGGAGGAGCTCCGGCGCCGGGACGGCGTGCAGGAGGGTGACCACCGTCCGCTCCCGGGCGAGGATCCCCAGCGCGGCGCGCAGGCGCGACACAGCGTCCAGTTCCGCGAGCAGGCGCTGCTTGTCGGCGATGTCGAGTAGGGCCACCGCCGGCACGAGGTGGGAGAGCTGCACGGGGTCCAGCGGTAGGTCCGGAGACCCGGGTGGATCCTCATTCGGTGCTCGCAGTTCGCCGAGCGCCTCGAGGTAGTCGGCGAAGAGGCGGTGCAGGCGCTGGGCGAGCACGGTGGCCACGGCCGGGTCGCCGGCCTCCTCCGCCAGTTCTTCCACGTCGCCCACCAGGTACGGGCGCGACGGGTCGACCGCATGGACCCGGAAGCGACTCCCGCCCACCGCGACGATGTTGAACCGGCCGTCCGCCAACGGGTCGATCCGGCGCAGTTCGGCGGTGCAACCGATCTCGTAGAGCACCGGCTCGCGCTGCCCCGCCTCCGCGCCGTACCGAATCGCCACGACACCGAAACGTCGGGTGCCTTCGGGCTGGGTGAGTAGTTCCCGAACCAGCCGTCGGTAGCGGTCCTCGAAGATGTGCAGCGGCAGCACGAGACCCGGGAACAGGACGCTGCCGAGGGGGAACAGCGGCAGCCTCGTGGTCTGACCGGCGGTCATGCGTGCAGCGTACGGCGGTAATCTCGACCCGGGGCTGCACCGCCGTCCCGTATCGCCCCGACACCCAACGCCCATCCGCACTGGGACACGCACCGCTGAGGAGCCGTACTTGCTGCGCCGGACGGACCTGCGCGCCGGGCTGCCGACCGCGGTGGCCGACATCCTGCCCCGGGCCCGACTCGACCTCGCGGCCGCGGTCGAGGCGGTGCGGCCGGTGCTCGACGAGGTCCGCAACCATGGAGCCCTGGCGGTGCGGGAGGCGACCGAGCGGTTCGACGGCGTGCGGCTGTCCGCACTTCGCGTCCCGGCTTCGGCAGTGCACGCCGCTGTAGCGGCGCTCGACCCCGCCGTCCGCGCGGCACTCGCCGAGGCGACGGTCCGCGTGCGGCAGGTCAGCGCGGCGCAACGGCCGGGGACGACGAACACCGTGCTGGGCGACGGTGCCGAGGTCACCGAGCGGTGGCTGCCGGTCCGTCGCGTCGGCTTGTACGTGCCGGGCGGTCTGGTCGCCTACCCGTCGTCCGTGGTGATGAACGTCGTGCCCGCACAGGTCGCGGGTGTCGAGTCGCTGGCGGTGGCCAGCCCGCCACAGCCGGCGCACGGCGGCCTGCCGCATCCGGCGGTCCTGGCAGCCTGCGGGCTGCTCGGCGTGGAGGAGGTGTACGCGGTCGGTGGCGCGCAGGCCGTGGCGATGTTCGCCTACGGGGCGGGCGAGGAGTGTGCGCCGGTCGACCTCATCACCGGCCCCGGCAACCGCTACGTCACCGCGGCGAAGCGACTCGTGCAGGGCGTCACCGGCGTCGACGCCGAGGCCGGCCCAACGGAGATCGCCATCCTCGCCGATGAGAGCGCGGACCCGTCGTACGTGGCCGCGGACCTCATCGCCCAGGCCGAGCACGACCCGTTGGCCGCCTGTCTGCTCGTCACCGACTCGATCGACCTGGCGGACGCCGTCGATGTGTCCTTGGCCGTGCAGGTGCCGGTGACCCGGCATCGGCAGCGGGTCGAGACCGCCCTGGGCGGCCAGGGGGCGACCGTCCTCGTCGGCTCGCTCGCCGACGGTGTGGCGGTCGTCGACGCCTGGGCGCCGGAGCACCTGGAGGTCATCACTGCGGATGCGGCGGAGGTGGCCGGCCGGATCCGCAACGCCGGCGCGGTCTTCGTCGGACCGTACGCGCCGGTCAGCCTGGGGGACTACCTCGCCGGCTCCAACCACGTCCTGCCCACCGGCGGTACCGCCCGGTTCTCCGGCGGCCTGTCCGTGCAGTCCTTTCTCCGTGTGCAGCACGTGGTCAGCTACCGGCGGCGCGCGCTGGCTGCTGTCGCGCCGCACATCGCCGCCCTCGGCGGCGCCGAGGACCTGGCGGCCCACGTCGAGGCCGTCCAGGTGCGGCTGCGGTGACCGCCACCTCGATAGCGGCGCTGGTCCGGGAGGACCTGCGTGGACTGACGGCGTACGGCGCGCCGCAACTCGACGTGCCGGTGCGGCTCAACACGAACGAGAACCCGTGGCCGCCGCCCGAGCCGTTGCTCGCCGAGATGGCGGTCGCGTTGCCAAGGGCGGCGGCCGAGCTCAATCGCTACCCGGACCGGGAGGCGCTCGCGCTGCGCGCGGCACTCGCCGGCTACCTGGGGGGCGGGCTCGATGTGGCGCAGGTGTGGGCAGCGAACGGGTCGAACGAGGTGCTGCAGCAGATCCTGCAGGCCTTCGGCGGGCCGGGTCGCCGGGCGCTCGGCTTCGTCCCGTCCTACTCGATGCACCGGCTCATCGCGCTGACCACCGCGACATCCTGGGTGCAGGCAGCGCGCGATGCGGACTTCGGTCTACAGCCGGCGGCTGCGGCCGCCGCCGTGGTCGCCCACGCCCCCGACGTGGTGTTCCTGGCCGCACCGAACAACCCGACCGGCACCGCCCTGGACCCGGCGGTGCTCACCGCGATCCTCGAGGTGGCACCGGGCATCGTCGTGGTGGACGAGGCGTACGCCGAGTTCGCCAGCCGGCCCTCGCTGCTGCCGATGCTGCGCGGCCACCCCCGCCTGCTCCTCACCCGGACGATGTCCAAGGCGTTCGCCTTCGCCGGCGCCCGGCTCGGCTACCTCGCCGCGGACCCGGCCGTGATCGACGCCCTGCACCTGGTCCGCCTGCCCTACCACCTGTCCGCGCTTACCCAGGCGGCGGCGGTGGTCGCGTTGCGGCATGCCGAGGAGACGTTGGCCACCGTCGCCCGAGTCCGCGAGCAGCGGGACCGGCTGCTGACGGCGCTGCCAGCACTCGGCTGCACAGTGGTCCCCTCCGACGGAAACTTCGTACTCTTCGGCGGTTTTCCAGGTGCCGTCCCGGATGCGCCCACCGTGTGGCACCGTCTGCTGCAGCGCGGCGTGCTCGTGCGCGACGTCGGACTGCCCGGATGGCTGCGCGTCACCGCCGGCCGGCCGGCGGAAGTCGACGCCTTTCTCGCGGCTCTGGAAGGGGTGCTGTCCTGAATCGGCGGGCGCGGGTGGAGCGGGCGACGGCCGAGTCGCGCATCGTGGTCGAGCTGACCCTGGACGGGGCGGGCGTGATCGACGTCGCAACCGGCGTGCCGTTCTTCGACCACATGCTCGCGCAGTTGGGCAGGCACGGCGGCTTCGACCTCACCGCGCACGCCGACGGTGACCTCGACGTCGACGCGCACCACACCGTCGAGGACACCGCGATCACCCTGGGTCAGGCGCTCCGGCAGGCGTTGGGGGACAAGGCCGGGATCCGGCGCTTCGGCGACGCGTTGGTGCCGCTGGACGAGGCGCTGGTGCAGGCCGCGGTCGACCTGTCAGGGCGGCCGTACTGCGTGCACTCCGAACCGGAGATGATCGAACTGATCGGCAGCTACGACACGTCGCTGACCCGCCACATCTGGGAGTCGCTCACCGCGTCGGCGCAGATCTGTCTGCACGTGCGGGTGCTGGCCGGTCGCAATGCGCACCACCTCGTCGAGGCCCAGTTCAAGGCGGTGGCCCGGGCACTGCGGGAAGCGGTGCGGCTGGAGGGCTCCGGCGTGCCGAGCACGAAGGGCGTGCTGTAGGTGGGCACCTTGCTCTTCCTCCTCGGCGCCGCCGGCTTCCTCACCGGCGGCGCGATGGCTGTGGTGCGGCGTACCAACCGCAGCCGGAAAGGATGGTTCCTGGCCGTGCTGATGGCGGCCGTGGCCGCGCTCCTCCTGTTTCTCGCACTGAACCGGATGGGGGAGTTGTCGTGACGGCCGGGGTGCGGCCGACCATCGTCGTGTTGGACTACGGCTCCGGCAACCTGCGCTCGGCGGAGCGGGCGGTGGCCCGGGCCGGCGGTGCGGTCACCGTGACGGCGTCGACCGAGGAGGCGCTGCGGGCGGACGGCCTGCTCGTCCCGGGGGTAGGGGCCTTCGCCGCCTGCATGAGCGGACTGAAGGGGGTCGACGGCGTCCGGCTCATCCAGGAGCGGAAGCGACTCGGGCGGCCAGTGCTCGGCATCTGTGTCGGCATGCAGGTGCTCTTCACCCGCGGGGACGAGCACGGCGTGCTCTCCGACGGGGTCGGTGTCCTGCCCGGCGACGTGACCCGGCTGGTCGCCCCGGTGTTGCCGCACATGGGGTGGAACACGCTCAGGCCGCCGCCGGAGTCCCGGCTCTTCTCCGGTGTGGCGGGGGAGCGGTTCTACTTCGTGCATTCCTACGCGGCCCGCGCGGCGCCGGGTGCGGTGACGTGGGCGGAGCACGGCGAGCGGTTCGTCGCGGCCGTCGAGGACGGCACGCTGGCGGCCACCCAGTTCCACCCGGAGAAGTCCGGCGACGCCGGCGCCGTCGTGTTGGCGAACTGGGTCGCCACCCTGCGCTGAACGGGTCGCGACTCACCCGGTGTCGGCACGACCCGCTCAAACTGGGCACGATCGACCGCGGCGACTCCGGTCGTGACGGGCCGGCCGAGGTACGCGACGAGCCGGGCGATTGCGGGGGAATCCCCGGCGGCCGGCGAGCCGGGCCGAAGCGGCCGGTACGGGGGACGTCGCCCTCGAGCCGGCGACGAGAGAAGGTGAGGGCCGCCTCGGCCAGCAGGTCTGCGCCCGCCTCGCGGTAGGCCAGGAGCGGGCTATCTCCGAGCTGGTCGACGGCGTGCAACCGCGGGAGGCTGTTGGCCGGGGGCGATGGCGAGCCGCGCAGGATGCCCGCGAACACCCGGTCCGCCCGCGGCGACCGTCGCGGCCAGCCCCAGCCCAGGCATCGTATCGAACGTACGTTCGAGCAGACGGCACACGGGGGGGAGCGGACAGGCTCAGTCGCCAGCGGCAACCGCCCGGTCGGCCCCCGTCGCCAACCCGGCCTGATCGACACCCGCCAGCGCGAGTGCGCGGGGCACGGTGCCCACGTGCGCGCCGAGAATGCCCAGGAGCAGGTAGGTGCTGCTGATCCGCCCACCGCCGTGTGCCTTCGCGGCACTATGGCCTCGAAGCAGGAGGCGCTTCACGGAGGCGCCAAGCGGGGGCGAGCGGTGGGGACCGGCGGAGGACATCGGCAGGCCACGGGTTCCGGCGCTGACGCCGCCCGCTCGCAGGCTCGCCTCTCGCTCCCGATCCAACGCCGTGCGGAGGGAGTGACGGCCCAGGCCGGCGGAGATCAGCAGCCGCTGCGCCGTCGTACCCTCCTGGTCGGCCAGGGCCAACAGGACGTGCTCGGCCTCGACCACGTACGAACCGTCCGCCCGGGCCTCGGCCCTGGCCGCGTGCACGACGACGTGGCGGATGTCCGGGGGATGCTGCGACATCAGCGACATCAGCGCCTCCTGAGGGCGACACCGGCTGCGATCAGCCGTTTGGCGTGCTTCTTGTGGACCGCCTGCCGGGTGACGCCCAGCGCCTCGGCGACCTGCGACCAGCTCCAGCCGGCGCGCATGGCGCGCTCCACCTGAGTGAGCTCCAAGTGGTCCGCCAGCTTCCGGAGAGCGACCACGGCCGCGAGCCCGTCAGCCGGCGTTGCCGGATGGGGGAGGTCAACGAGTGACACACCAAGCAACGCATATTGCCAAAGTTGGCTATCCATTTCACTACCAGGCGTCTTGTCCCGCAAGGGATCCGGTTGGGCCAGGTCGGTGGTCGTCCTCCAGGGCCGGTCCTGCGGCGGCAGCGCGGGTGTTCCGGGCTGTGACCTCGGGCCCAGGACGCCGTCCGGCTTGGTGGCCTTCG
>JADGOV010000169.1 GCA_017882785.1 Frankiaceae bacterium | reverse complement strand
ATTCTCAACCTCACCAAGGGGTTGGAGGTCGGGTCGCTGCGCCGGATGACGGAGATCCTCGCCGAACTGCTCCCCGGCTCACCGGCGGGTGTGCTGAGCAGGCCCAACCTGGCCAAAGAGGTGGCCGCCGCCGGTCAGCCGCCCGACCAGAACCCGCATTGGTGTTCGGCCGCGAAGCTGGTGACCGTCGTCGGCTTCGGTGGGACGAGCCGCTGGAACTGCTCGCTCATCAGGCTGTACGCAGGCCAGCGTGGCCTCGCCCCGGTCGCTGAGGGGGTGCCGAGGGCGGCGAAGCCGGCCCAGTACCGCCGCATCGTCAACGCGAGCCGCTGCTGGGCGGGGGTCAGGCTGCCGGCCTGGGACGCGGCGGGCAGGTCGAACAGGTACTGGACCTCCGCCCCATGGTAGGCGCCGTAGGGGTAGCTGACCGGCGGCAACAGAAGCGGCGGAGCGTGCTCGTCGGCGAACTCGTACGCGTAGGTCGGGACGTACCTCGATGCCAGCTGGTCCACCGTCCGCGCATGGCAGGAAAAGATCGCGTCCGTGATCACAGCCGCGAGCGCGAGGTCCGGGCTGGGGTAGTCGATCAGCGGGTACCGGGCGGCAATGGCGGCGGCGGTGGCAGCATCTACGCCGAGCGTGGCGGAGATCGCCGACTGGTACGTGTCGGCGGTCACCGGCGCTCCGGCCAGGCCATTGGGCGCCACGAACAACCGCCCCTCATCCGCGTTGGACCCGTTGATCAGGGGCACCCGGTTGAACTGCCCGCCCGCGAGGGCCGTCGAGATCGACTGCGTCACTACACGGCCGTCGATGTTCGGCAGATAGCCATAGGGGGTGGCGTTCTGCTTGGCCAGCAGTTGCTCCACCGGTCGGGAGCGCAGACACGCGACGCTCTGGTCCGAGCAGCCGACGGCCGAGGCGAACAGCGTCCCGGACGTGTTGGCACTCGCCTGCGACACCTGCGTGAGGGCATAGGCCCCGCTCTCGGCGATTGCCCGGGAGAACAGCCCCGCCGCTCGTGGCGAGGCCAGCTGCGACAGCACGGAGAGTCCGCCCGCGGACTGCCCGACGATCGTCACGTTGCGGGCGTTGCCACCGAAGTTGTCGATGTTGCGCCGCACCCACCGCAGCGCGGCCTGCTGGTCCATCAGCCCGTAGTCGCCGGAGGACCCGCCCGCCTCGGCGGACAGCGCTGGGTGGGCGAGGAAGCCCAGGGCCCCGAGCCGGTAGTTGATCGTCACCACGACCGCGCCGTCGCGGACAAGCGGGGTCGGGTCGTAGAACTCGCTCTCCCCGTGGAGGAGCGCGCCACCGTGGATCCACACCATTACCGGCAGCTTTGTCGCCCGGGACCCGCCAGCGGGTTCGTACACGTTGAGGTAGAGGCAGTCCTCCGCGGTGCTGGCCGTGCCGAGCACCGAGGCTGGCTGCGCGCAGTGCGGCGCGAAGGATGTGGCGTCCAGCACGCCGCGGTGCCGGGCGACCGGCTGCGGCGGCCGCCAGCGCAGGTCGCCGACCGGCGGCGCTGCGTAGGGGATGCCCTTGTACTGCTCGGTCCCCCTAGCCGACACGCCAAGAACCGGGCCGGCATCGGTCGCGACGACCCGTCCTTGTGCAGGCCGCCCGTGGTTGCTCGATGCGGCGTCTGCGGGAGGGGTGACGGCCGCGGAGGCGCCGAGTGCGCCCAGGGTGAGGGCGAGCGCGCCCATGCGGGCGATCGCCTTGCTGGGCCGGGAGAACAAGAGAATTGGCATATCGCTGTTCCTCGCGGCGGTGCGCCATCTGATCTGTGACGCATGTGGTGGTTGTCCCGGTGGCGAAACTAGCGCAGGGGAGGTAGCAGAAAGCGAGGGGCCGCCTTTTCCGGACTTTCGAGTCTGCCCATAGCTCGGTGGACGGCAATGCGGCTTTCCGGCGGAGTAGCGCCGTCTGACCGAAACCACATTCCTCAGCGGTTCGCTGCGTGGGCGGGGCTGCCCCGGCCGGATCGGGGCCGGCTTGACGTCGGACATACCCCGGCCCGTACTATCTCCTATACCCCCACCTGTATTGCTCCTGTGAGGATCCCGCGTGAGCCAACTGACCAACGCCGATCCGGACACCGACGGCATCCTGCCCGCCCCGTCCCGCTTTGGTCCCCTCGGGCGCCTCGGCGTGTGGACCTCGGCCCACGCCCGGACCGTGTTCGTCGTCTGGGCACTTGTGGTCATCTCGCTAGGGGCGTTCGCGCCGAAGGTCGAACACGCGCTGGCCGGTGCCGGCTGGGAGGCCGCCGGTTCGGAGTCGGTGTCAGCTCGGGACGTCGCCCAGCATGACTTCGCTGGGATGTCCAGTGCGTCGCTTCAGGTCGTCGTCAACGCGAAGGGCGGCACGGTCGAGAGCGGACAGGGCCGTCGGGCCGTCGATGAGGCTGTCAGGCTGTTGAAGGCCGACCCGCGGGTCTCCCAGGTGCAACAGCCCCAGCCTGGGCTGTCGATCTCCCGTGACGGTCGGACGGCGCTGATCCAGGCGGGTGCCGCGACGGAGAACACGAATGAGATGGTTCGTGCCGCCGACGACCTCAAGGGCCCACTGCGGGACCTCAGTGGCAATGGAGTGACCGTCGCCTTGACCGGGTCATCGGCGCTGTGGAGCGACTTCAACGCGGCCAACCTGTCCGCGATGATGAAGAGCGAGGTCATCAGCTGGCCCGTCATCCTCGTCATCCTGGTCCTGGCCTTCGGATCTTTGGTCGCCGCGGGCCTGCCGCTGATGCTGACCATCGTCGGACTCGTGGCCGCGGCCGGGTCGCTGTACCTGGGAACGCGGCTGGGCGACATCTCGATCTGGGCGATGAACTTCGCGTTGATGTTCGCCCTCGCGCTGGGCATCGACTATGCACTCTTCCTCGTCGTACGCTTCCGCGCGGCTCGCTTCGGGGGCCACGAGTCCACCCGCGAGGCTGTCGGGGAAACCATGGACACTGCCGGGAAAGCCGTCCTGTTCTCCGGCCTTACGGTGCTCATCTCGCTGTCCGCAGTCATGCTGGTCCCATCGCCGGCGTTCCGGTCGATGGCGCTGGGCGTCATGCTCGCTGTGTCCTTCGTCCTCGCCGCCACCCTGACCCTGCTGCCGGCGGTGCTCGGCAAGCTCGGGCGCCGGGTCGACGCCCTTTCGCTGCCGTGGGTGCACGCCGGTGAGCACCGGTCCCCGCGGTTCCAGCGGTGGGCCGAGCGGCTGTGGCGCCGTCCGATCGTTTACGGCCTGGTCGCCCTGGTCGCCCTGGTCGCGCTGGCGTCGCCCGTGTTGGGCCTGCGTACCGGCATGCCGAGCATCAAGGTCGTACCGGCCTCGGACTCGAGCCGAGTGGGGTACACCGCCATCCAGGACGCGTTCGGCCCCGGGGTCCCCGGCACCCTGCAGGTCATCACAGCTGGAGCGCAAGCCGATCGTGCTGCGCGGGTGCTGCAGGCGGATCCCGGCATCGCGGCCGTCATGCCGGCCGTCTCGGGCAAGGAGGGCCATGCGCTCGTGCAAGCCGTTCCAGCTGTCGGTCCGTCCGATGCGACCCTGGGCGCCACTATCGACCGCCTCCGAACCGACCTGCCGGCCGGAGCGCTCCTGGGCGGCCCGTCAGCGGAGAACCACGACCTTGAACAGCTTCTCTCGGACAGGACACCACTGGTGATGGGCGTCGTCCTGGCGCTTGGCTTCCTGCTTCTGCTGGTCGCTCTGCAAGCCCCGCTGGTGGCGGCCCTCGGAACCGCGACCAACCTGCTCTCCACCGCGGCTGCCTTCGGCGTTGCCAAGCTCGTCTTCCAGGACGGGCATGGCTCCGGCCTCCTCGGGTTCGAGCCACAGGGTTTCCTCGACGCCTGGGCGCCCGTGTTCTTCTTCGCGATGATCTTTGCTATCGGGATGGACTACACCGTGTTCCTGCTCGCCTCGGCGAAGGAGCACTGGGAGAAGTCGGCCGACCCGCAGGAGGCCATGGTCGGCGGCCTCGCGCACTCCGGCCGAGTCATCTTCGCCGCCGCCGGCGTCATGGTCGCCGTCTTCTTCACCTTCGCCCT
>JADGOV010000168.1 GCA_017882785.1 Frankiaceae bacterium | reverse complement strand
GGTGGGGTGGAGCGCGGAGATCGGTCGCGGATTCGGATCGCCTGGGCACCGATGGTGCGCGGTCGTGCCGATGCGACCGTACCGTGGGGGGATGCCCGGGAAATCCGGCGGCGGCCGTGGAGCGATGAGCATGGGGTTACTTAGCGTCCGCCCGGGGCGCTCGACGTCGAAGTCCTCTCGGCGCTGTGCGCGGCGGACGAGGCGCTGATGCCTTCGCAGGTCCTCGACGAGCTGCCCTGGCCTCTTGCCTACACGACGATGATGACGATCCTGACCCGCCTAGACGAGAAGGACGTCGCGCGGGAGCGCGCCCGCGCGTTCGCCTACGGCCGGTCGTGGACGAGGTGAGCAGACGTGTTTCGGACTGCTCGTACGGCGCCTGGCCCGGCCGCCGCCGGTCCGGTGGTACTGCCGGAGGAGTCCGGTTCTGCGTTCGCGGGGCCCGGCCGCCTGCCGTGACGGATCGTGTCAGCCGCGAGTTGCTTCTCCCCCGCGGTGTCAGGGACCGGGCGTCGTTTGCGCGCGAGCGGCATCGTGCGCACCGCCATTACTGCCTTGCTGGTGGCGCCGGCCGCGGCGGTGCCCCCGGCTCTTCCTGCCGCAGCGCTCGCCGTGGAGCGTTGGGCAGATGAGATGTGGCCCAAGATCAGCCTGCTGCCCCGTTTGCCGGCCAGGTGGTGACGACCAGGGCGAGGCCGTTCGAACGGATTCGCGTCGCCGTCGAGCCCACGTCGTGACCGCGCTTGGGGCGGGGTGCTCAACGCAGCGACGCGAAGATGTCATCGGTGGGCGTGGACCCTTCCTGCTGCCGTTGGCGTTCGATGAACCACTCGCGGCCGAACGCCGCCCGGAACAGCGGCGGCGGCAGCGCGGCGAAGACTGCGAGTGCGCGGCGATCCGCACCGCCGGTGAATTGGCTGGTGTGGGCGCGCATCGCCGACCGCTTCGCTCGGCAGTGCCGGCGGACGTCGATGACGTGCGTGATCTCGGCACGCGCACTGTAGGCGTCGGCGAGCCGCTCGGGTGCGAAGTCGGCGGGTATGCCCGGCAGGCGGTGCACCGCCGTGGCCGCCCGCAGCAGCGAGGTGCGATCGACGGTCGCTTCGAGCACGACGGGAGTCCCGGCGAGCTTCGCGGCGCGTCTGCCGATCCGATGCACCGCCACGTGGTCCGGGTGACCGTAGCCGCCGTGGGCGTCGTACACGGTGAGTACGTCGGCTCGTTCCCCGATCAGCAGCGCGGCGACTGCGGCCGCGGCGTCGATGTCGGCGCGGGAGAACGCGCGGTTACCGCCCGCCTCACCGCTAATCCCGGAGTCGGCGTATCCGAGCAGCTGTACCCGATGGCAGCCCAGGGCTGCCGCGGCCCCGCCCAGCTCGACGTGTCGGCGTTGGGCGAGGCCGGCCCCGGTGCCGTAGCCGGCGTCGGCCAGCCCCGCCTCGCCGGCTGTCGCCGTGACCAGCACCACCCGGTGTCCCTCGGCGGCGGCACGGGCCAAGGTGCCGCCGGTCAGCAGGGTCTCGTCGTCTGGGTGCGCGTGTAGTGACACGACCGTGAACGTCGGGGACATGACCGTAGTCTGCAGAACGGGAACGCGGTGAGGATCGCCCACGTCACCGACTTCTACCTGACACGCGTCGGCGGCATCGAGCGGCAGGTGCACCAACTCGCGCAGCGGCAGGCGAGGTCGGCCCACCAGGTCCACGTCGTCACCTCGACGCGCGGCCCCGACACCAGCGGTGTCGACTTGCTCCGCGTGCACCGCCTCGGGTCGCCACGGATCCCGCACGCGGGGCCGGTATCGCCGCGGGCCTGGGTTGCGCTGCCCGGCGTGCTCGACGAGATCGATCCGGACGTGGTGCACATTCACGCATCGGTCGGATCGCCGCTCGCGCTGCTGGCCGGCCTGAGCTGGGGCGGGAGTCGACGACCCACGGTGGTCAGCGTGCATTCCATGTGGGCGCACCTGGCGCGACCATACCGCGCGATCTTCACTGCGACTGGGCTGCTTCGGCTCCCGATCGTGTGGACGGCGGTGAGCCGTGCGGCGGCGAGGCAGGTGCAGAGCGCGGTCGGGCCGGCACAACACGTGCGCGTGCTGCCCAACGGGATCGACCCGGATGGCTGGCGCCGACCGTCAACGAAGCCACGCCCCGACGTCCACGTCGTCGCCGTGCTCCGGCTGACCGCGCGCAAGCGCCCGCTCGCGCTGCTCAAGGTGTTGCGCCGTGCCCGCGAAACCCTGCCGGCCGACGTCAGGATGCGGGCGTCCGTGATCGGTGACGGCCGCCAGCGGTGGGCCGCGGAGCGGTACCTGACGCGCCACGGCATGACCTGGGTCAACCTGCTGGGGACGCGCTCGCAGGCACAGGTGCGCGACGCGCTGCACGATGCCGACGTGTTCCTCGCGACCGCACGACTGGAGTCGTTCGGGATCGCCGCGCTCGAGGCGCGCTGCGCCGGTGTGCCCGTCATCGCGCTGGCGCAGACTGGCGTTGCCGACTTCGTCCGGCACGGGCGCGAGGGCCTACTCGCCGCCGACGACGATGACCTTGTCGCCTCGCTCGTGCGGCTCGCAGGGTCACCCGACGCGCGCGCCGCGATCGCGGCCCACAATCGCGACCGGCTCCCGTCGGTCAGTTGGGCCGTGACACTGGCCGCGGCCGAGCAGGCGTACGAGGATGCAGCCGCCCTGCTCGGCGCGTCGAGGGCCGCGCCCGTGGCGAGGACCGGATGAGCTCGCTACCTGCAGTGGTCGCCACGGCGCTCGTGTCGGCGCTCGCGGCCGCTGCATCGAGCGTCCTGCAGCATCGCAGCGCGCGCCGGGCGCCGGACTCGACCGGGCGCAACGGCCTGACGCTGCTGCGTCATCTCGTGGGCCAGCCACTCTGGCTTCTCGGCTCGTTGTCTGCTGCTGTCGGTCTAGCCCTTCACGTGGCGGCGCTGGGCGGCGGCCGCCTCACACTCGTGCAGCCACTGCTGGTGTCCGGGCTGCTGTTCGCGCTCCCGGTCAGCGTTCTGCTCGAGCGGCGGCGGCCGTCCCTTGTCCAGTGGGCGTGGGCCGCGGTCGTCATGATCGGGCTGTCGACGTTCCTTCTCGTCGCCCGCCCGCACGGTGGCAGCGGCTCCACCCCCGCACCGCGGCTGCTGCTCGCAACCATCGCCGGGGGTGCTTCGATGGCCGTTCTTGCCCTGGGAGCGCGGGTCGACGGCCGACGGCGCCCCGTGCTGCTCGCCTCCGCCGGCGGGATCGGGTTCGGCGTGGCGTCCGCGCTGATAAAGGAGTGCACTACCGCCGCCGGGCACGGCGCGGCCACCGTGCTGGCGTCCTGGGCGCTCTACGGCGTGCTCCTCGTGGGCGCCGCAGCCATCACGCTCACCCAGGTCGCGTATCGGTCCGGGCCACTCGCCTCCTCACTGCCCGCGATGACGATTGGCGATCCTGCTGCCGCAGTGCTGATCGGCGTGCTCGCCTTCCATGAGCAGGTAAACAGCGCTCCGGTCGCCGTCGCCAGCCAAGTCGTCGCGTTCTCGCTCATGGGAGTCGGCACGTGGCAGCTTGCCCGGCTCACCGCCTCCTCCGACCGGTGACTGGCACGGTCGCGTTTACGGATACGCGGGCCCCTGTCTGTCAGCCTGAAGTGATTCCCTAAGCCCGACGGCGTGTCAAGCCCCCGCCCTCGGTCTGGGTTCATGACGCGTTGGTCGCTGGCGGGACGGCCTGCGGCCGTCGCCTTCGGCATGGTGGTCGGCATGGGGCTGCGCACCGTGCGGGTCCGCCCCTCCGGCGTCAAGGGTGCTGCGCATCGGCTGCGCGACGCAATGCCGCGAAGTTAGGCGTTTGGCGGCTAGGTCGAGGATCACTGACGGTGTGTCGAGGGATGGGAAGACGGGACCTCTGGTAGTCCGGGGCAACCCTTGACGATCTTCCCCATTCCAGAGGTCCTGTCGTGCCTGAGTCTGCCACTGTCACCAGTACCCGTGTCGTCACTGTCGCCGCGGGCGTGTATGCGCCCGGCCATCTCGGTGAGTTGACGCAGTACCTGCCGTTCGAGCTGGTCGATGATGTCCTGGCCG
>JADGOV010000167.1 GCA_017882785.1 Frankiaceae bacterium | reverse complement strand
AGCCGACGGCCGGCGCGGTGGCAGGCGGCGGCCAGCACCTCCAGGGACTCGGCCGGTTCCGTCACCGCCGCGGCGCCCGCCATCAGCCGGTTCCCCCGGACCAGACCCAGCGCCATGCTGGGCTCGGCCCGTCTCCAGCTGCCGCCGTTCCGGTACGCCACGACGACCGCTCAACGGCAGCTCATCGACCGGCCCCAGCAGCCACTCCCCGTCCCGGACGATGCGCGCCGCGTCATCGGACCGGAACATGGTGTGCAACCGCGCGGTCACCTCCTCGGCGGCCGTGCCCGGCAGCGGCGCGACGCCGCCGAGGACGTGCTGCCCGGTGACGAGCACGGCCTCGTCGAGCACGACAGTGCTGATCCGGTCCAGGCGGCGGAGCACCCCCGGGTCGAGCACCAGCCCTCCGCGGCGGGCGACCACCCGGCCGAATTGGGTGGCGAAACCCTCACGACCGAGCCGGGCGGACTTCGGCAGCGCGGAAAGCGCCAGGTCGATGGCGCGCCGTGGGCTGCCGGTCAGCGGGACGCCGACAGCGAACGCGGTTAACCCGACCACGCCGGCGCCGTCCGCCCACCTCTCTATCGGACCGGGCGGTAACACCGCTGGCCGTTCCGCCTCGACCGGCTCGGACTCGGCGGAACCGGGCGTCGCCAGCGAGGCGGCCTGGTGGGCGCGCCAGGCCGTCGAGTTGGCCCGCGCCTCTGCTAGCGCCATGACGCGGTAGGCAGCGTCCAGACCGAGACCGACGATTCCTGGGCGAGCCCCTGCGCCACCGCGTTGGCGACGGCGATCGTGGTGTCCGCCGTCGGGCGGCCCAACAATCCCTCGACGACTCCACGGAGCCGCGGCGGCGTGTCGACCGCGGTGACCAGGGACGCCAGCTCCACCGGCAGTGGCGTCAGGGCGAGTGCTCGGCTGATCCCGGCCAGGGCCACACCGGCCCCGTCCGCGGCGAGCGCGACCAGCGCCCGCCCCACGGGGGCTCGGTCGAGCGGGAGTCAGTCCGACGGTTGGCCGTGAGCGGGTTCGCCGACGCCCGGTCCTCGACCGCGTCGACGATCGCGACGAGCTCCGCCAGTGGAGGTGAGTCGCCACCGAGCCCGACGACGGCCCGGCCGAGGGCGCAGTTCACCCGCGCCCACTACCCCCGCTGCCCTTCCAGGGCCGCCTCGACCAGGTCGACGTACTCCGCGCTGCCCGGCAAGTTGACTCCCCGCACCTCGATGGCGGCGCGGCCGTCCCGCACCCACGCGCGCCGTCCACCGACCCGGTCGGGGACGACCACATCCAGGATCCGCTGCGGCAACGACGGCGCCCCGAGCCGACGCGCCGGTTCGACCAGCGACTGCAGGACGGCGCCGAGCACGCGGAAACCGGTCGAGCTGCGTCGCTCCTGGGGGGACGGGCTCGGCGGGTGTTGCAGATCCTGCCGTATGTCGCTCTTGGCGAACTGCTCCGCCACGTAGCTGCCCACGCCGAGTGCGGCGACGACTCGCCACTCCAAGACTCCTACGGCGCCGACCGCGACCAGGCCGCCCAGCCACAGCAGTCGTCTGGGTTGGCGACCTGGGCCAGCGAAATCGACGGCAGGGACGGCAGGGACACGCTGCCCGAAACATTCGCAGCGGCGCCCGGCCCGCTGGACTCCGAGCCTCGGCCCGTCCTCGGCGGGCATAGCCTCCGGCTGTGATCGGCAAGGCGGTGAGGTCCGGGCTGGCCCGGCGCTGGCTTCCGGGCCTGAACGTGCTGCGGCACTATCGGCGGGGCTGGCTGCGGGCCGACGTCCTTGCCGGCGTCACGGTGGCGGCCTACTCCATTCCGCAGGTGATGGCCTACGCGGAAGTCGCCGGGCTGCCTCCCGTCACCGGCCTCTGGGCTCTCGTCGGGACGCTCGCAGTCTACGCGGTCCTCGGATCCTCACGGCAACTGTCGGTAGGTCCGGAATCCACCACCGCCTTGATGACCGCGGCCGCGATCGGGCCGCTGGCCCTTGCCGATTCGGCTCGGTATGCCGCCCTGGCCGCGACGTTGGCCCTGCTCGTCGGCGTGTTGTGTGTGCTGGCGTCCGTCCTGCGGCTCGGTGTCCTCGCCGAGCTGTTGTCCCGGCCGGTGCTTGTCGGTTACCTGGCCGGGGTCGCGGTCGTGATGATCGTCGGGCAGCTGGGCAGGGTCACCGGCGTCCAGGCCAGCGGCCCGTCGATCATCGGGCAGCTCACCGCCTTCGCCACGAACGTCGATCAGGTCGACTGGCCCACGGTGGCGATGTCGGCCACCGTGCTGGCAGCGCTGGTTCTCGGCAGTCGCCGGTTCCCGCGTTTCCCGGTGCCGCTGCTCGTCCTGGTGGGTGCCGCCGCCGTGGTCGCGGGGCTGGGGCTGCAGCGTTACGGCATCACGGTGGTAGGTGCGGTACCCGGCGGTGTACCGGTGCCGTCGATGCCCGACCTGAACCCCGACGACCTCGCGATCCTGCTGCTGCCGGCAGTGGGTGTCACGGTCGTCGGCTACACGGACAATGTGCTTACGGCGCGCGCCTTCGCGGATCGCAATGGGTACACGATCGACCCCAACCAGGAACTGTTGGCCTTAGGCGCGGCCAACGTCGCGTCGTCGACGATGGCCGGTTTCCCGATCAGCAGCAGTGGCAGCCGGACCGTGATCGGCGACTCGCTGGGCAGCCGCAGCCAGCTCTACTCCCTGATCACGTTGGCCGCGGTGACGTTGACGCTGCTGGGGGGTCGACGCGTCCTGGCCAGCTTCCCGACGGCTGCCTTGGGCGCACTGGTGGTGTGGGCGGCCGCGCGGCTGGTCGACGTCGGCGAGTTCCGCCGGCTGGCTGCTTTTCGCCGCAGCGAACTGCTGCTGGCAGTCGCCACCACCGTTGGGGTGCTGGCCGTCAACATTCTCTATGGCGTGCTCGTCGCGGTCGGCCTCTCCGTGCTCGACCTGCTGCGCCGGGTGGCCCGGCCGCACGACGGCATCCTCGGCTACGTGCCCGGTGTGGCCGGGATGCACGACGTCGACGACTACCCCGTCACCCGGCAGGTACCGGGACTGGTGGCCTACCGGTACGACTCCCCACTGTTCTTCGCGAACGCGGAGGACTTCCGCCGCCGGGCGCTGGCCGCGGTGGAGTCCGCGAGCACCCCCGCAGAGTGGCTGCTGCTCAACGCCGAAGCCAACGTGCAGGTGGACCTGACCGCGTTGGATGCCCTCGATCAGCTCCGCGTGGAGCTGGCCGGCCGGGGAGTGGTGCTCGCCCTGGCCCGGGTGAAGGTCGAACTCGCCGAGGACCTACGGCGGGTCGGCCTGCTGGAGAGCATCGGCCCGGACCGGGTCTTTCCCACGCTGCCGACGGCCGTGGCCGCCTACGCCCGTTGGTACGAGCAGCGACACGGCCAGCGGCCGGCCGGGGTGCCGGCCGATGCCGGGTAGAGAACGGGGCCCTAGTGTCGCGTGTTGGAAGTTGTTGGATGGGGCTGTGCTCCGTTGAGGATGTCGTCGGCGGTCTTGGTCCAGACGAAGGGTTCGCGGCGGTCGTTCCAGCCGTCGATGAAGGTTTCGATCGTGGTGACGAGGTCTTTCACCGAGGTGAGAGTGCCGCGGCGGATGGCCTTGTCGGGTGATGATCCCGAAGAAGATCTCCATTAGCCCTCGGTGGCGTGTCAGTCGCTGCGTTGGATGGGTCGCTGTGCGCGGGTCGTTCGAGTTGACGGGTGAGGCTGCTGATGACGCGGGCGTTGGCGAGCTACCTCGGTGTCCCAGCCGCGGGCTTCGGCGTCTTCGCGTAACGCGGTGACGTCGACGAGTTGGGTTCGCAGGGCGGGGATGAACGCAACGCTGGTGGTGATGTTGTCGCACTGCTGGCAGCTGTTGGCGTAGGAGCAGGCTTCGGCGATGAGGTTGCGGGTTCTCCCACGGGTCGCGTCCCAGCGTCGGTGTAATTGACGACTGACTTCGGCTCCTTGGTGGGCATGTTAGGCGACGGCCCCGACAGTCTCGGTGTTGGTGATCTTGGTGCTGCTGTTGGGCCGGCTGGTCGGGGTCGGCGGGTCGAGAAGCTGGTGGCGTAGCTCGGCCAGTAGCCGAGTGCCGGTGGGTGTCATGGTCATGCCGCGCCAGCCGCGGGAGGCGCGGT
>JADGOV010000026.1 GCA_017882785.1 Frankiaceae bacterium | reverse complement strand
CACCAGGTCGGTACGCGTTTCCCGTGCAGCCCTCCCGACACGTCTCCTTCGCGCGGGTCCACCACGACTATCCGGCAACGGACATCTTCGCCGCCTGTGGAGACAGCTTCCGAGCACCGACATCGGGCGGGGTGCTCGCCGTGTCCAGAGTGGACGGTTGGGATCCGAAGGTGAACGCCGGGGCGACCCGAGGCGGGCTCTCGGTCACCCTGCTCGGAGTCGACGAGGTCCGGTACTACGGCAGCCACCTCAGCTCGGTCACCGGCGGCCTGCGGGTCGGCGCAGAAGTCGTCAGCGGCCAGCCGCTCGGCGTCGTCGGGCACACCGGGGATGCCCGGTCCGTACCGTGCCATGTGCACTTCGGCATCAGCCCGGTCTGCGCCGGCAGCACCGACTGGTGGAACCGGCGTGGCGTGCTGTACCCATGGCCCTACCTGGACTCCTGGCGCGCCGGCGGCCAACTCAGCCCCACCACGGCGATCGTTGCCTGGCGCTCCCGACACGGGTGCCCCAGCCGCCCGAGCGTGGACCCATGACACCTGACGGCCGTGTCCAACCGGAACATCACCCCGACGGAGCCGCCACATCCTAGCGAACCCCAGCCCGTTCCGGACCCAGGTGCTCACCGCCGACGTCACGCCGAGCGTGCAGCAGCTCGCTCACCTGCCTGAACTTCGGGCGGTCGGCTTCTCCGCCAACCGACGCCTCCTGCGCGTCCAACAGCTGAGCTACAACCCGATCCGGGGCAACGAGGCGTTTACCGCGGTGATCGACCCCGTCGACCTCGGTGGCCAGCACGCCCCCGGACTGCGGTTCCGGGACCGACGGGCGCGGCGACGTCGACCAGCCGCTGCTCCCCGTCACCAGTGACGACGTACAGCCGGTCCGGCTGCGCCCCTGAAGGACCGCCAGCGGCTCCGCGTAGGTGGCGATCTGCAGCAACGCCGGCACCCTCACCCGGCGGGCCAGCTTCGGGTGGGCGATCTCATACGACCACGACCCCAAGGCCGAAGACCGGTCCACCGATCCGCGGGTCGCTGCCGACGGGGCCGTCGCTGCAACGCTGCTGACAGTAGCGCGGCGGGCACGCATGGTGGAAGATGCGGTGATGCGCATCGAGACCGCGTGCTACCTCGACGGCATCGAACGGTGGCTCACCCAGCCGGCCGCCACAAGCGATGGCCGGTCATGACCGCGGCACGGAGGACGACCGGGGGAGCAATGGTCCTCGACTGGCCCGCCCGGCTGCGGCACGTCGTCGGATCGGGACAGGCGATCCGCCAGACCGCGGAAGACCTCGAATCGGAAACGGACACCGTCGATATTCCGCCGGACGACATCCACGCCATGACGGACCTGCTGCAGGAACAGATCCGCGATCGGCAGCATCTGGTCTACGTCCTGGCCCGGCGGCTGCCGTGACCGACTGGGCTCGATTGCGGACTGTTGACAGCTGGGTGGTGTCTGTCCTGCGTGTCCCGGCAGCAGCTCACCCAGTACCCGCGGGGAGGCGCGCGGGCTCTAGGTGGCCTCCGGGTCGTAGGGGGGGATCTCCCCGACGCCCAGCGGCTGACCCGCTGGGCGCCCATTGGCTCCGCGCGAACGATCATCCTCTCCGTCGGTGAAAAGGTGCTTCTCGACAAAGCGCCGCGGCGTCAGGCTGGTGAGGTCGAAGTCGGCCATCTCCGGGCCCATCTCGGATTTGATGTCTGCGGTTGCGTTCTGCGCCATTCGCCGCAACTGGCGCAGCATCCGCCCGGCGTCCGCCGCCGCCTTCGGCAGTCGGTCGGGGCCGAACACGAACAGCGCGAGCACGACGAGGAAGAGGATTTCACCCCACCCGAGGTTGTTGAACACCCGCCGCTCCGTTCGCTGCGAAGAACCCAGGGTAAGGCTGACCCCGGCGCTAGTCGCGGCCCAGCTTCACCGAGACCGTCCGCTGCTTGCCGTTGCGTACGTAGGTGACCTTCGCGGCGTCTCCCACCTTGTGCTTGCGGATCGCGACGATGAGCTCATCAACACTGGCGATGGCCTGGCCGTCGATCGCGGTAAGCAGGTCATCCTTGCGGATCCCGGCCTGGGCGGCACCGCTGCCGGCACTGATCGACACCACGAGGGCGCCGGGCCGACCACCCGGCATGCCACGAGCCAGGTCCTCATCCACGCTCTGCGCCCGGACCCCGATCACCGGATGGGTCGCCCGCCCGGTGGCGATCAATTCCGCGGCGATGGACCGCGCCTGATCGATGGGGATGGCGAAACCGACGCCGATATTGCCGCCCTGCCCGCCGCTGAGCGCGGAACCGCCGACGGTGGCGATGGCCGAGTTGATCCCGACCACCGCGCCGGTCCCGCTGACCAACGCACCGCCGGAGTTTCCCGGATTGATCGCCGCATCGGTCTGGATGGCGTCGATCACGGTAGAAGGAGAGGAGGAGTCGTCACTGCCGGTAGGCACCGGTCGGTCCTTCGCGCTGACGATACCGGCTGTCACGGTGCCCGTCAGACCGAGCGGGCTGCCGATGGCCACCACCGGATCACCGACGCGCAGCGACGACGAGCTCCCCAGGTCGGCTCGACGCAGACCGGTAACGCCCTGCGCCTTGATGACGGCGAGATCGGACTGCGCGTCCCGGCCGACCACCCTCGCCGACGCGCTCCGTTTGGCATAGAAGACGACACTGATGCTGCCACCGTGGGCCGCGGCCGACACCACGTGGTTGTTGGTCAGGATGTAGCCGTCCGAACTGAGGATCACCCCGGACCCGGTGTCACTGGAGTCGGCCGCCTTGACATTGATCGAGACCACGCTGGGCAATATCTTGCTGGCGATCGCGGCCACCGAGCCGGGAGCGCTGGCCGCCGGTTGCCGGTTCACCACCTGCCCGAGATCCACCACGCGGCCAGTGTCGCGGTTGTCGCCTCCACCGCTCAGCGCCGCGCCCACGAGGCCGCCGATGATGGAGGCCAGCAGCGCCACGACCGTGACCAGCGCGAGCACCCGCCTGGTCCCCATGCCGTGGGTAGGGGCCGGCGGGGTGGCGGGCCGGCCCCACGGCGAGCCGGCCAAGCCCACGGAGGCGGCCGCTGGGGGCGGGCTCGCGTTGGCACCGGCCGAGCCGCCACCGGCCGCACCAAGCGCTGCATCCGTGACCGAGTCCGACGGAGTTGTCCCGGCGGTCCACGCGTCGTCAGCGGGCGGCGACCACCAGCTGTCGCCGCCCGCGTGCCCGGCGGGCTCCTCGTCGGTCATTGCTCCCAATGTACGGCGGGTAGGGTGCCGGCGTGGATGCCGCGACCTGGGACTACGTGACGAACTTCGCCGAAGAGGACGATGTGCTCCGCCGTGCGCGGGCTCGCTCGGACGAGGTGACCGCGCCGCCGATCCTGTCGGCCGGCGGCGCGACCCTGCGCTTCCTGGCGGCCACAGTGGACGCCCACGCGGTGGTCGAGCTCGGCACCGGCTGCGGTGTCTCCGGTGTCTGGCTGCTCCGTGGCATGGCCAAGGAGGGCATCCTGACCAGCATCGATACCGAGCCCGAGCATCAGCGGCTGGCGCGCCGCAGCTTCACCGAGGCCGGCTTTGCGACAAGTCGGGTCCGGCTGATCAGCGGCCGGGCCCTCGAGGTGCTGCCGCGCCTGGCGGACGGCGCCTATGACCTGGTCTTCTGCGATGCGGTCAAGTCGGAGTATCCGGACTACCTTGCCGAGGCGATCCGGCTGCTCCGACCGGGCGGAGTCGTCGCCTTCGACAACGCGCTGTGGCATGACCGGGTGGCCAACCCCGACTACGACGATGCGGACACCCGTGGCGTCCGCGAGGTCGCCCGACTCGTCCGGGAGGAGGACGTCCTCGCCCCGGCGCTGCTCCCCGTCGGCGACGGATTGCTCGTGGCCGCCACCCGCGGTTGACGCCTTCCAAGACTTGACCGAATCAAGTCTTGGTTGGGATACTCACGGTGATGATGACGAGCCCCGACCACGTCGCGCTTCCCGCCGCGGTGGAGCGGCTGCGTCAGACCGGGCTGCGGGTGACAGCGCCCAGGGTGGCCATCCTCGACGCGCTGCCGGGAGGGGTCCACTGTGGCGTGGACGAGATCGCCCGAACCGTTCGACAACGACTCGGGTCGCTGTCCACCCAGGCGGTCTATGACATCTTGCGTGCCTTCACCGACGCCGGCCTGGTCCGAAGAGTGGAGCTGGCTGGGAGCCCGACCAGGTACGAAAGCCGCGTGGGGGACAACCATCACCACCTCGTCTGCCGGTCATGTGGGCGTACCGAGGACGTCGACTGCGCCGTCGGTGCCGCGCCGTGCCTCGAGCCCGTCATGTCCGGCGGGTATGCCGTCGACGAAGCAGAAGTGACGTTCTGGGGTTACTGCCCTCCGTGCCGACAGAGAAGGGAATGAGGACAGCATGAGCGACAGCAAGCCAACCCTGACCACCAGGCAGGGGCACCCGGTCTACAACAACCAGCAGTCCCGCACCGTCAGCGACCGCGGCCCGGCGACGCTGGAGAACTACCAGTTGCTGGAGAAGATCGGCCACTTCGACCGGGAGCGCATCCCCGAGCGGGTCGTGCACGCTCGCGGCTTCGTCTCCCACGGCGAGTTCGAGGCCTACGGCACGATCGGCAATGAGCCCGCATCGACCTACACCCGGGCGAAGCTGTTCCAGCAGGCCGGCAAGAAGACCCCGGTCACCGTCCGATTCTCCACCGTCATCGGCGGTCGGGACTCCTCCGAAGTCGCCCGGGATCCGCGGGGATTCGCGGTCAAGTTCCGCACCGAGGACGGCAACTGGGACCTCGTCGGCAACAACCTTCCGGTGTTCTTCATCCGGGACGCGTTGAAGTTCCCCGACGTCATCCACTCCCTCAAGCCAGACCCGGTCACCTTCCGCCAGGAGCCGAACCGGATCTTCGACTTCATGTCGCAGACGCCCGAGTCGATGCACATGCTGTCGTTCCTGTTCAGCCCTCGCGGGATTCCCAGCGACTACCGGCACATGGACGGCTTCGGGGTCAACACCTACCGGCTGGTCAACGCCGCCGGTGAGGGCGTCCTGGTCAAGTTCCACTGGAAGACCCAGCAGGGGATCACGTCGCTGACCCAGGCCGAGGCGGACGCGATCCAGGCCACCGAGCTGGGTTCGGCCTCGAAGGATCTCTACGAGGCGATCGAGAACGGTGGGTATCCCCAGTGGGAGCTCTGCGTGCAGATCATGAGCGACGACGCCCACCCCGAGCTGGACTTCGACCCCCTCGATGACACCAAGACCTGGCCCGAGGATGCGTTCCCGCTGCGCAAGGCCGGCATGATGACGCTGAACCGCAACCTCACCGACCACCACAACGAGAACGAGCAGTCGGCGTTCGGCACCGGTGTGCTGGTCGACGGGATCGACTTCAGCGACGACAAGATGCTCGTGGGACGGACATTCTCCTATTCCGACACGCAGCGCCACCGGGTCGGCCCCAACTACCTGCAGCTGCCGGTGAACGCCCCTCGCCCGGGTGTCCAGGTCAACACCAACCAGGGTGGCGGGGCCATGTCCTACGGCGTGGACAGCCGCGGCGCGAACCCACACATCAACTACGAGCCGTCCTCCCTCGCCGGGCTGGCCGAGGCGGACGAGAGCTACCGCGAGTACCGGCCGCACGTCGAGGGGCCCGTACTGCGAGCGCCCATCGAGCGGGAGAACAACTACGCCCAGGTCGGCCAGCGCTGGCGCAATGAGATGGCCCAATCGGAGCGCGACGACCTCGTGCTCAACCTCGCAACTCTGCTCGGCCAGTGCGAACGGTCGATTCAGGAGCGGATGGTGGCCCACCTCACCAAGTGCGACGCCGAGTACGGTCGTCTGGTCGGTCTGGGTCTGGGCATCGATCCAGGCACCCTGGACATCGAGGCGCTGGTCAAGGTCCGCTGACTCACAGCGCGCGGGCGGCGGCGCCCGGAGCTGGAGCCCCGGCCGCCGCCGCGCCGCCGCCCCGGCCGGGGCTCGACCTCGCTCGCGTAACATTGTCGAGCTTTCGGGATGGTTGTGGGCATGACCACGATGGTGATTCTGGTGAGCTGCCCCGATCAGCCGGGGATTGTTGCGCGCATCACCGGTCGGCTGTATGCGGCGGGTGCCAACATTCTGACCCTCGAACAACACGTCGAGGAGGGTCAGCTCTTCTTCATGAGGATCGTGGCGGACGTCTCACGGATTGCTGACACCGCTGAGATGCGCGAGGGGCTGCAGGGGCTGGCCGCTGAGCTCGCGGCCGACCTCCTGGTCAAGGATGCCGATGAGAGGCAGCGTTTGGCGATCCTCGTCAGCCGCGACGGAGCCTGCCTGGAGGACCTGCTCAGCAAGCAGCGAGCCGGCGAGATCAACTGTGAGATTCCGCTCGTCATCGGAAATACCGAGGCCCTCCGCGGAATCGCCGAAATCTCCGGGATCCCCTTCTATTGCGTACCGAGCGAGCCGGGAGTCGGCGGACCACACGAACACCGGCTGCTCGAACTGATGGCGGCGGCACGGGTTGATGCCATCGTGCTCGCCCGATATATGAAGGTCCTGTCGCGGGAGTTCGTGGCCGAGTACGAGAACCGGATGATCAACATTCATCACGGTTTCCTGCCGGCCTTCAAGGGAGCCCGCCCGTACCACGAGGCCTGGGAGCGGGGCGTCAAGGTCATCGGTGCGACGGCGCATTTCGTGACCGCCGAGCTGGATGACGGGCCGATCATCGCGCAGGGTGTGACTGCGGTGACGCACCAGAGTTCGGTGGAAACAATGATCAAAACGGGCCGCGAAGTGGAGCGGCGGGTCCTCGGGGAGGCCGTGCGGGCCTATCTCGAGCACCGGATCGTGGCGCACAAGCGCCGGACGATCGTGTTCAACTGACCGAGATTGCTGGCGAGCAGCGCCGCCGAGGCAGCTAGGGGTCTACCTTGGCACCCTTGCCGATCACCACCACGCCGCCGTCGGAGACGGTGAAGCGCTCCCGGTCCCGTTCGAGATCGACGCCGATCTGGGCACCCTCGGGCACGATGACGTTCTTGTCGATGATCGCGTTGCGCACGATCGCATTCCGGCCGACGTGCACGTTGTCGAAGAGGACCGAGCCGGTCACCTGGGCCCAGGAGTTGACCGTGACCCTGGGGCTGAGGATCGACCGGTGCACGGTGGCCCCCGAGACCACCACACCAGGGGCGCACATGGAGTCCAGGGCGTGCCCCATCCGATGCGGTTCGGAGTGCACGAACTTCGCCGGCGGAAGCGGCGCGTGGTAGGTGTAGATCGGCCAGTCGAGGTTGTAGAGGTTGAACACCGGGTGCATCGACACCAGGTCCATGTGCCCGTCGTAGAAGGCGTCCAGCGTGCCGACGTCCCGCCAGTAGCCGCGGTCGCGGTCCTCGGCGCCCGGCACGTCGTTGTCCTTGAAGTCATAGACCTCGGCGTCTCCCCGGCGGACCATCATCGGGATGATGTCGCCGCCGAGGTCGTGCTTGCTGTCCGGGTCGGCGGCGTCGGTGCTGACCGCGTCGATCAACGCGTCGGTGGTGAAGACGTAGTTGCCCATCGAGGCGTAGACCTGATCGGGAGCGTCCGCCAGACCGGTCGGGTTCTTGGGCTTCTCCAGGAACCCCTCGATGCGGCGGGTGCCGGTTTCGACCACGATCACCCCGAACTGGTCGGCCATCTCGATCGGCTGGCGGATCGCGGCGACGGTCACCCCGACCTCGGCCTCGATGTGCTGGCGGACCATCTGCCGGGGATCCATCCGGTAGACGTGGTCGGCGCCGTAGACGATCACGTAGTCCGGGCGGTCGTCGTCGATGAGGTTCAGGCTCTGGTAGATGGCGTCCGCGGAGCCGGCAAACCATCGCGGACCGAGCCGTTGCTGCGCCGGCACCGGCGTGACGTAGTTGCCCAGCAGCGTCGACATCCGCCACGTCGTGGTGACGTGCCGGTCGAGGCTGTGGCTCTTGTACTGGGTGAGGACGACGACGCGCAGGTAGCCGCCGTTGACGAGGTTGGACAGCACGAAGTCGACGAGTCGGTAGATGCCGCCGAAGGGCACGGCCGGCTTGGCCCGATCGGCGGTCAGCGGCATCAGGCGCTTCCCCTCGCCACCAGCCAGCACGATCGAAAGCACCTTCGGCTCGTAGCGGGGCTTTGCCATGGGCCTAGTCTCCCCGCATGCGTATCGATCTGTTGACCCGGGAGTACCCGCCCGAGGTGTACGGCGGAGCCGGCGTGCACGTTGAGTATCTCGCGCGCGATCTGCGTCGCGCCGCCGACGTCCGCGTGCACTGTTGGGGCGCCGATCGGGGGGAACCTGGGGTCAGCGCGCACCGGGTACCGGACACTCTCGCGGCGGCCAATCCGGCTCTGCAGACGATGGGCATCGACCTGGGGATGGCAGCGGCTTGCGCCGGAACCGACGTCGTGCACTCGCACACCTGGTATGCCAACCTCGCCGGGCATGTCGCGAAGCTGCTCTACGGTGTGCCCCACGTCACCACCACGCACAGCCTGGAACCACTGCGTCCCTGGAAGGCCGAACAGCTGGGCGGCGGTTACGCACTGTCGTCCTGGTGTGAGCGCACCGCACTGCTCGGTGCCGACGCGGTGATCGCGGTCTCGGCCGGGATGCGTCGGGATGTCCTGACCCTCTACCCCGACGTGGACCCGGATCGGGTGCAGGTCGTGCACAACGGCATCGATACGACCGAGTACAGCCCCGATCCGGCCACCGATGTCGTGCGCTCATACGGGGTCGACCCGGCGCGGCCCATCGTGCTCTTCGTCGGGCGCATCACCCGGCAGAAGGGGCTGCCCTACCTCCTCCGGGCGGCGCGAGGGTTCGCGCCGGATGCCCAACTGGTGCTGCTAGCCGGCGCCCCGGACACACCGGAGATCGCCGCGGAGGTGACGGCGCTCGTGGAGGAGCTGCGTGGTGTCCGGAGCGGCGTGGTGTGGATCGAGCAGATGCTGCACAGGACGCAGGTCGTGCAGTTCCTGTCCGCAGCCACGGTCTTCGTTTGCCCGTCGATCTATGAGCCCATGGGGATCGTCAACCTGGAGGCGATGGCCTGTCAGACCGCGGTCGTCGCCACCGCCACCGGCGGCATCCCCGAGGTTGTCGCCGATACCGAGACCGGGCTGCTGGTGCCCATCGTGGCCGGCCTGGACGGCACCCCGACGGACCCGGAACGGTTCGTCCGCGACATGGCGCAGCGGGTGAACGTCGTCCTGACCGATCCGGCCCAAGCCCGGGCCTTCGGTGAAGCCGGCCGTCGCCGGGCAGTGGACTACTTCAGCTGGTCGGCGATCGCCGAGCAGACCATCGAGCTCTACCGATCTCTGGGCTGACTGCTGGGCAGCTCACCCGGGGCTGTGCTCGACTCGGCACTGGACGTGGCACCCGGGACCACCGCCACCACCTCGAACTCCTCGACGGTATCCGCCCGATGTCCCAGGATGCGGGCGACCGGTGAGCCCTGCGCGCGCAGTCGTTCGACGAAGGCGGCCCGGGCCGTCGCCGAGGTCCAAACGGAGGTCGCTCCGAACGAGCCTCCCAGACGCATCGTCCACATCACCTGGTACAGCTCCGGATCCGGTGGTGGTTCGGCGCGGGCGATGTCACTGACGTGCTGCCGAAGCTGCTCCGCCACGTCACCGGGCATGGCATGCAACGACCACCTGACGGTGACGCCGTAGAGGGTCATCGAGGTGTCCGCGAACCCGTCATGTCCGCTCCTCCAGCCAGCGCAGCAGGAGGCGGGCGCCGAATCCGGTGGCGCCCTTGGTCACCTCGTACTCGTCGCTGTCGGCCCGGGCCGGACCGGCGATGTCCAGGTGCGCCCAGGGCCGGCCGCCGGTGAACTCCCGCAGGAACATCGCCGCCAGGATGGAGCCGCCGGAGATGTCCCGGCTCGTCGCCGTGTTGGCCAGGTCCGCCACTCGGGAGTCGATGGCGAAGCGGTAGTCCTCGACCAACGGCATGCGCCACACTCGCTCACCGGCCCTGTGGGCGGCGGCTTCCAGCTGTGCGGCAAGCTCCTCCGAGGTGGCGTAGAGCGCTCCGTGACGCCGGCCGAGTCCGAGGGAGGCGGCCCCGGTGAGGGTGGCAATGTCGATGAGTACATCAGGCCGCAGCACACCATCGGCGTAGGCCAGCGCGTCGGCCAGCACAAGCCGGCCCTCCGCGTCGGTGTTGAGCACCTCGGAGGTCCGCCCGCCGTAGTGCCGGATCACGTCCCCAGGACGCTGTGCGGATCCGGACGGCAGGTTCTCCGCGGCTGGTACCAGTCCAGTGACCTGAACCCGCACGTGCCGCTCCGCCAACGCGGTCATCGCCGCGATCACCGCGGCTCCGCCGGCCATGTCGGTCTTCATCGACACCATCCCGTCGCTCGGCTTGAGCGACAGTCCGCCGGAGTCGAAGGTGATGCCCTTGCCCACCAGGACGATGTGCGATCGCGCGCCGGGTGGCCGGTAGCTCAGCTCGATCAGCCGCGGCGGCCGCGTCGACCCCCGGCCGACCGCGACCAGCCCACCGAAGCCCTCAGCCTCAAGCTCGCGATCGTCGCGGATCCGGACGTCCAAGCCGGCCGGCCCGGCCAAGGCGGCCGCCTGCTCGGCCAGCCACTGAGGGGACTTGACCAGGGAGGGGGTATTGGCCAGATCCCGTGCGCAGAGCGTGGTTCGCGCCCCGACGAGGGCGTCGCCTAGGGCCTCCTGACGCCCGATCGGGTCCTCGGTGAGGAGGTCGACCCGGCGGACGTCGGCGCCTTTCGCATCGGCACCAGCCACCCGGTAGCGATAGCCGCCAAGCACTATCCCCTCGGTCAGCGCGGTCAGCGACTCGTCGCTGAGCTGATCGCCGGGGAGGGCGAGAGCCCGGCAGTCCCGACACCGCTTGGCCACCGCCGCACCGGTCCGACGCCACTCTCCCGCGGTGCCCCCTCCGACACCGGCCAGATAGAGCATCCGTGGGGCATCGAGCGGGAGCGGAACCGCAAATATCTCCCCACACTCTCCCTTGATCCCGTGTCGAGCCAACAACTCGACGACATTGACCCCGAGCCGGTCAGCGGCATCCGCCCCGGCCACAACCGTCGCGGGCTCGCCGCTGGACACCGGCAGCACGATCCCGTCGACGCCCGGGTCCTCCAGGAACCCCGACCGCAGCACGACCGACAAACTCCGCCCGCCGGCCGCGCCCGTACCCGATCTGGCACGACGTGCCCGAGGCTCCAGATCTCAGCCCGCCGCGCTCTTCAGCGCGTCACTGAGAGTCGTCGCTTCATTCGGGGAGAGCTCGACCACGAGGCGGCCACCGCCCTCGAGCGGGACCCGCATGACGATGCCGCGACCCTCCTTGGTGACCTCCATCGGACCGTCGCCGGTCCGCGGCTTCATCGCGGCCATCAGAACTCCCCTTCCGTTTCCGCTCGCCCTGCCGGGCCCGCAGCACGGACTGCGGCGGCGTCGGTTCACTTGATTATCCCTGCTCCACGGCTCAGGGCCGAAACTGGGCACCGGAAACGCGGCATGGAAACCCGGCGATACCGCTGCCCGTCACCGAAAGTCTGGTCCCCCTGGGCTCGCCGGATCGGAGGAGGCACTGACAGCGGTCAGACGGCGGTCACCGCCGCGTGGGGGGCGCAGGCCGACCACCTCGCGCCGGCTGGCCGCGATCCGCCATATTGAGGACGTGTCCGCCCCGGTTTGTTTCTGAAGGGATGCCGTTCCCGATGTCTAACTCGAGACCCGATGGGGGGCCCGAACCCGACGACTCGCCGGTCCGCTACGACCTCGACGGTGGCGTCGCCACCATCACGCTGAACCGGCCGAAGGCGATGAACGCAATCAACCTGGCGATGAAGGAGGCGCTACTCGGCGCCCTCACCCAGGCTCGGCAGGATGATCATGTCCGGGCAGTCGTCCTCACCGGCGCTGGCCGGGCCTTCTGCGTCGGCCAGGACCTCCGCGAGCTCGACGCCTGGCTCGACGCCCGAGACGCCCGGCTGGCCACGACGGTCCGTGCCCACTACAACCCCATCACGATGGCCCTCGCCACCCTGCCCAAGCCGGTGATCGCGGCGATCAACGGAGTGGCGGCCGGAGCCGGCGCCGCCCTGGCGTTCGCCGCCGACTTCCGCTTCGCCGCCGACGACGCGGCCTTCACCCTCGCCTTCTCCCAGGTCGGGCTCGCTCCGGACACTGGGGCGTCGTGGACCCTTCAGCGCCTGGTCGGATACGGCCGGGCCGCAGCCCTACTCATGCTCTCGGACCCCTTCAGCGCGCCGCAGGCGCTGGAGATGGGCCTGGTCAATGCCGTGCTGCCGAGACACGCGCTGGCCGTGAACGTGGGCGAGTTGGCGGCCAGGCTGGCCGCCGGTCCGACGGTGGCCTACGCCGCGATCAAGGAGGCGCTGGCCTTTGCGGCCACCTCCGACCTCCCGGCGGCACTGGCGAGGGAGGCGGACCTCCAAACCCGCTGCGGCGCAACCGCTGATCATCACAGCGCCACCACTGCGTTCCTCGCCAAACAGCACCCCGTCTTCACCGGCCGCTAGGAGAGCACCGTTATGACGATTGCGCAGCCCGGGGTCGTTGTCGGCCTAGACAACGGCGGCACGATGAACAACGCCACGGTGCTCGATGCGGCCGGCAGGTTCCTCGTCGACCAGATGGTGGAGAACCCCAGCCTCGTCCGGCAGGGTCCGGAGGTGGCGATCAAGGCGCTCGGCCAGGCGTTCGACAACGTCCTGGAGTTGACTGACACGCCCCGGCCGGCGGTCGCCGCCGTCGGGCTCGACACCCCAGGTCCGGCAAGCGCAAACGGCGTCATCTCATCCAAGGGCTCGACGAACTTCTCCCAGCCCGCCTGGCGCGGCTTCGACGTGAGGGGGGCGCTCGAGGCTGCATTGGAGCTGCCGGTGGTCTACAACAACGACGGCAATGCGGCCGCGCTGTACGCGCACTACCAGCGCTACGGGGCCAAGGCGGCCGAGTACTCCTCCATCTCGGCGATCGTGGGCACCGGCTTGGGCGGCGGTGTGATCGAGAGCGGTCGGGTGGTCCGCGGTGCCGCCGGCATGGCTGGCGAACTCGGTCACGTCTACATTCCGCTCGACGGGCTCCTGGCACCGGACCAGCCGGCCCCCGTGTGCAACTGCGGGTTCCGCGGCGACGTGGAGAGCATCGCCTCACTCACGGCGATCGAGCAGAGCCTGCTCCCGTACTGGCTCTCCCGCTATGAAGGTCACGACCTCGCCGACGCCCCCTCGATGGCCGTCGCCGCCAAGCTGGTCCGGGGCTATGGCGAGCGGGGCGACCCCATGGCCCGGGCCATCTTCACCCAGCAGGCGATGGCCATCGGACGGCTGTTCACCATCGCCGCCAATTTCGTCGACCCCAGCACGTACTTTCTCGGCGGCGGTGTGGTCGAGACCGAGCCGATGTTCCGGGAGTGGTTCCTCGCAGCGGTCCGTGAGCACACCGCACTCCGCGAGGAACAGGCACAGGTCGCCAGCTTCGCCCTGGTTCCGGATCTGGACATGGCCGGCGCCCGCGGGGCGGCGGTGGCCGCATTCAGCGCGTTGCAGACCTGAGTATCGCCGTGCCGCGAGTGGGCGCCCCGCCGATCATGCTCGAACGCACGTTCGCGGAGCACTGCCAACGACCCATCGAGCATGATCGGCGCAAGCGCGGCGCGACCACCGCGTAACCAACCAGGTGAGCCGCCACCCGACGGACCTACCGGGACATCCCGCGCCACTGGCAGTCGCTGAGGTGGTCATCGACCAGCCCGCAGGCCTGCATGAGGGCGTACGCCGTGGTGGGCCCGACGAACGCGAACGAACGTCGCTTGAGCTCCCTGGCCAGCGCGGCGGACGCCGGCGTGGTGGATGGTACGTCCGCCATCGTCCTGGGTGCCGGCGCCGGTTCCGGCGCGAAGGACCACGCCAGGGTGGCCAGCCCCTCGGGCAGCGCCATGGCCGCCCTGGCATTTCCGATGGCTGCCTCGATCTTGGCCCGGTTTCGCACGATACCCGCGTCGGCGAGCAGTCGGGCGCGATCCTCCTCCCCGTACCGGGCCACCACGGCGAGGTCGAACCCGGCGAAGGCTGCCCGGAAGGACTGCCGCTTGCGCAGAATGGTCAGCCAGGACAATCCCGACTGGAACGCCTCCAGCGTCATCCGCTCGAAGAGACCGATGTCGTCGCGTACCGGACGGCCCCATTCCGCATCGTGATAGGGGAGGTACTCGGGCGCGGAGAGCGCCCACGGACAACGCGGGGCGTTGTCCGGACCGGCAGCGACCTTCGCCGTCATCGCCCGGCTCCAATCAACGGTTCGGCGCCCAACGGGCGAGCCGGCGCAGGCAGAGCCCGAGAAAGGCTGAGAAGAACGGCCGGACCAGTACGAACCCCAGCTCTCCGACGAGTCCCAGCGGCAGGTCGAGCCACTCCGACCAGGTGAAGCGGCTGCGATTGCCCGGCAATGCCTCGACGTCGAAGGCGCCCACCCCGCGGACCAGGGTTCCCTCGTGTCGGTTTTCGCACCGGTACGGGGGCCGCCATACCGTGATCGTCATCGGGTCGCGCAACCCGAGCGGCCCGATTCCGGTAAAGGCTTCGATCCGCCCCCCGGCCCCCTCACCAAGCCGCTCGAGTCGGCGGACGCTCGTGAGCAGCATCCACCGGCCGTGATGATCCCAATCTGTCACGGCGGCCCAGACCGCATCGGGTCGAGCGTCGATGTCGACGGATCGGACAAGCTCAGCCATCAGCGCAGCTTCTCAGAGGCACGGGAAACGTCCCGGGACGCATCGGGAAACGCCTCGGGCGAGGACTCGGCAGCCTCGGCAGTGGGGTGCGCGGGTGAGGGGTCGAGCGGCGCCGCGGGGTCGGGTGGGGCAACGTCGCCCCCGCTACTGATGTGAGCCTCCAGCGCCGCGAGCCGGTCGTCACGCTCGGCGAGTTCGGCTGCTAGCTGGCTGAGTACGTCGTCGACCTCACTCATCCGGTAGCCGCGCAGCGCCAGGTTGAAGCGCACCTGCGCCACGTCGTAGGCGGACAGCCGGCCAGCCGGCGGCAGGCCGGCTGGCGCGCGGTCGACCGAGACCGTCGCCAGCCGGTCGCCCCACCCGAGGGCAACCGCCACGGCAGCGATCACTACCAGCACCACCAGCAGGATCTCCACGCTGCGCACAGATTCGATGGTGTCACGGCGGGCTGCCGGGGGCGGCGCTCGGTCGGTGCCGGACGGGAGGCCCGAACCTCCTTACCAGAATCGAACATGCTGAGCACCGCCAGCACATCCTTGGGGCGCACGCTGGTTGCCAGTCCCCTACCAGGAGGTCTCATGATTCCCCGCATCGCTCGACTCGGGGCGGCCGGAGTGCTGGCCGTCGGAGCCGGGGTGGCTGGCGTTGCCTCTGCCTCCGCCACCTCCGGAGCAACTCCGACCGCCTCCGCCACCGCCACGCCACCGCCGCAGACCCGCCAAGCGCATTCCCAACACCGCGGCGGCATGTTGCGGCGGGCCCTGCATGGTGAGTTCGTCGTCCGGCAGAAAGCCGGTTTCACGACGATGGCTGTGCAGCGAGGCGTGATCACCGAGCTGAGCGTAACCTCGCTGACCGTGCGGAGCTTGGACGGCTACAGCCACGCGTACGCCATCAACGACAGCACCTCCCTGCGCGCGAAAGGTCAGGCGACCAACCGCGACGCCCTGCAGACCGGAGAGCGCGCGGTGGTCATGGCCCTCAAGACCGGGAACCGCTACACCGCCACCCGCATCTCCGGCATCCGCGCGGCAGCAGCGTCTGGGAACAGCCCCAAGCCGGGCGGCACACCCTCCCCGGGCTCGACGTCGTCAGGCTGAGCCGCCCCCGGTGCGGGTCGCCTCGGCCCGTTGGATGATGTGGACGATCTCCTCGACGTCGTCGCTGATCCGAACCAGATCGACGTCCGCGGCGGCCACTGCGCCCGCCGGCACGAGGGTGGCACGCACCCAGTCGAAGAGTCCCTGCCAGTAGCCGGAGCCGTAGAGCACGACCGGAAAGGAGGTCACCTTGCCCGTCTGCACCAGGGTGAGGGCCTCGAAGAGCTCATCGAGGGTGCCGAAGCCGCCGGGAAAGACGACGAACGCCTGGGCGTACTTGACGAACATCGTCTTGCGGGCGAAGAAGTAGCGGAACTGGATACCGATGTCGACCCAGTCGTTAAGGCTCTGCTCGAAGGGCAACTCGATGCCGAGCCCGACGGATATCCCGCCAGCCTCCGAGGCCCCCTTGTTCGCCGCCTCCATGATCCCCGGGCCGCCGCCGGTGATGACGGCCAGGCCGGAGCGGGCCAGCGCGGAGCCCAGGGCCTCGGCCGCCTGGTAGTCGGGGTCGCCCGGAGGGGTGCGCGCGGACCCGAACAGGCTCACGGCTGCCGGCAACTCGGCGAGCAGGCCGAAGCCCTCGACGAACTCCGCCTGGATGCGCAGCACCCGCCACGGATCGGTGTGCACCCAGTCCGAGGCGCCGCGGGTGTCCAGGAGGCGCTGGTCGGTGGTCGAGGCCGTGACCTGTCCCCGACGCAGGATGATCGGCCCACGTTGTTTCTCGCGGGGACCCCCACCATCGGGCGACGACTCCACCATGCAAGCCAGGCTAGGCGTAGGACGGAGGTGGCCGAATCAGAACGACTCGGGCTTCACCGTCAGGTAGTGGCGCAGCACGGCCTCGCACTCGGCGATCCGCGACACCTGCACATGCTCCTCGGCCGCGTGTGCAACCTCCGGGTCACCCGGACCGTAGTTCACCGCTGGCACACCGAGGCCGGCGAACCTGGACACGTCGGTCCAGCCGAGCTTCGCGGTTGGCTGCTGAGAAGTCAGTCGCACGAACTCGGCCACGCCGGGGGCTCGCAGCGCCGGTGGCGACCCCGGCGCGCTGTCGACCAGGACGCACTCGTGGGGAGTCAGCACGTCCGCGACGTGAGCGAGCGCCTCCTGCGGCGACCGATCGGGGGCGTAGCGGAAATTGACCGTGACTGTGCAGCGGTCCGGCACGACGTTGCCGGCCACGCCGCCCTCGATGCGCACGGCGCTGAGCCCTTCCCGAAAGCGCAGGCCGTCAATGTCCACCTCACGGCCCTCATAGGCGGCCAGCCGGGTGAGCACCGGGCCCGCCCGGTGGACGGCGTTGTCCCCCAGCCAGGCCCGGGCGCTGTGCGCCCGGCGGCCGGTGAGGGTCACCAGCACCCGAAGCGTGCCCTGGCAGCCCGCCTCGACCCGCCCCGAGGTCGGCTCCATCAGCACCGCCAGGTCACCCGCCAGCCAGTCCGGATGCCGCCGGGCAAGTCGACCCAGCCCGTTGCGCTCGGCGTCGACCTCCTCCTGGTCGTAGCAGATGAAGCTGACGTCCCGGCTCGGCTGCGGTACCAGCGCGGCCAGGCGGAGCATGACCGCGATGCCGCTCTTCATGTCGCTGGTGCCGCAGCCGTAGAGGAGGTCGCCCTCGCGGCGGGACGGCACGTTGCCCGCGATGGGCACCGTGTCCAAGTGACCGGCGATCACCACCCGGGAACCGTGTCCGAGCTGGGTGCGCGCCACCACCGCGTCGCCGTCACGTTCCAGGCCCAGGTGCGGAAGGTCACGCAAAGCGCCGCACACCAGATCCGCCAGTGGGCCCTCACCGCCGGAGATCGACGGGACATCGACCAGTGCCGCCGTCAGTTCGCCTCCGGGCAGCGTGAGGTCAAGCGGAGTCCCCATCAGGGTGCAACCCCGTGTTCGCGCAGAACCTCGTTGAGCGCCAGCTTGTCGTGGATCTCGTCCTCGGCCAGGGTACGCAGGACCAGCACGCAGGGCAGGCCGAAATCACCGCCCGGAAAGGCCTTGACCCGTGTCGAGCCGACGGCGACCGCCCGGGCGGGTACCTCACCGCGGGGCAACTCGTCTCCACTGTCGGCGTCGAAGACCCGCGTACTGGCGGTGAGGATCGTGCCCGCCCCGAGCTTGGCCCCACGGCGGATGCGGGCGCCTTCGACCACCATGCAGCGCGAGCCGACGAAAGCATCGTCCTCGACGAGGACCGGCGCCGCCTGCGGCGGTTCCAGCACGCCACCGATGCCCACGCCGCCGGAGAGGTGCACCCGCTGGCCGACCTGCGCGCAGGACCCGACCGTCGCCCAGGTGTCCACCAGCGTGCCGCCGCCGACCGAGGCGCCGATGTTGACGTAGGACGGCATCAGCACGGCGCCGGGGGCGATGTAGCTGCCCCACCTGGCGATCGCACCGGGCACGACCCGTACGCCGTCGAAGCGACTCTTGACCGGTATCCGGTCAACGTAGTGGAACGCCCCGGCCGCCGAGGAGGTCATCGGCAGCAGCCGGAAGGCGAGCAGAATGGCCCGCTTGGCTCGCTCGTCGACCCATACCGAGCCGTCAGGCTGCACCGCCGCGACCCTGGCCACGCCGCTGTCGAGCAGATCGATGGCCGCCGTCACCTCGGCCCGGGCAGCGGCCTCGTCGGGGCTGAGACCGTCGCGACGCTCCCAGAGTCCGTCGACCGCAGGCGACAGCGGAGAACTCGGCATAGTGCTGACCCTAGGCGAGTCGGCCGGAGACAGGCGGCGACGGACCGTGCCCGGAGCTCGTCACCCCGCGCGCAGCCGCGCCGCCGCGGCGGCCACCCGCTCGTCTGTCCCGGTCAACGCCACCCGCACGTACTGCCCGCCGGCACCGCCGTAGAACTCCCCCGGCGCGACGAGAATGCCCAGTTCGGCCAGCGCGCCGACGGTCTCCCAGCAGGGCTCACCGGCCGTCGCCCACAGGTAGAGACCCCCTTCGGAATGTTCGATCGTGAAGGCCGCGTACTCCAGCGCCGCCCGCAGGACGCCGCGGCGCTGCCGGTAACGCTCCTTCTGTTCCTCGGCGTGCCCGTCGTCGTCGAGGGCGGCGACCATCGCAGCCTGCACAGGTGTCGGCACCATCAGCCCGGCGTGCCGGCGCACCTCGAGCAGATGCGCGACCAGGACCGGGTCGCCGGTGACGAAACCCGCCCGATAGCCGGCGAGATTCGACCGTTTGGACAGCGAGTGCACGGCGAGCAGACCGCTGTGGTCATCGCCGCAGACGTCCGGGTGCAGGATCGACACCGGCTCGGCGTCCCAGCCGAACCCGACGTAGCACTCGTCGCTGGCCACCACGGCGCCGCGCTGGCGGGCCCAGTCGACCACCTTCCGCAGATGGTCGACACCCAGCACCTGGCCCGTCGGGTTCGCCGGGGAGTTCACCCACGCCAGGCCGACCCGACGCGGGCCGAGGGCGGTCAGCGACTGTGCGGGCAGCGGGTCGCAGCCGGCGAGTCGGGCACCGATGTCGTAGGTCGGGTAGGCCAACGCCGGGAAGCTCACGGCACCGGAGATGCCCAGCTGGGACGGCAACGCGGCCACCAGCTCCTTTGAACCCAGAGTAGGCAGCACGGTGGCGGGATCGACGCTGACGCCGAGGCGGCGGAGCAACCAGCCGGCGGCTGCCTCGCGCAGTTGCGCGGTGCCGGCCGTGAGCGGGTATCCCGGTGCGTCAGCAGCGCAGGCCAAGGCGTCCCGCACGACGGCCGGGGTCGGGTCGACGGGGGTCCCCACCGACAGGTCAACGATCCCGTCGGGATGGGATCCGGCACGTTCGGCGTCAGGCCGCAGCCGGTCCCACGGGAAGACCGGCAGGGCGGGTGAGGCCCTCCTCAGTGCGCGTCACCCATCGGCGGCAACGCCTCGATGAGCGGGTGATCCTTGTCGATCTTGCCAATCTTCGAGGCGCCACCGGGCGAGCCGAGGTCGTCGAAGAACTCCACGTTAGCCTTGTAGTAGTCCTTCCACTGCTCGGGCGTGTCGTCCTCGTAGAAGATCGCCTCAACCGGGCACACCGGCTCGCAGGCGCCGCAGTCCACACACTCGTCGGGGTGGATGTAGAGCATCCGGTTGCCCTCGTAGATGCAGTCGACGGGACACTCCTCGATGCATGCCCTATCCAGGAGGTCAACACACGGCTCGGCTATGACGTAGGTCACGTCGAACATCCTCCTGGGCCGGTCTCGATTCCCCTCTAGTATCTCCGGGGTTTCCCGCCGCTGTCACATCAGGGGGACGTGAGTTTATGAGCTACCCGCCTGGGGGGGGCCGCAATCGGGTGCTCTCGCCGGACGACGTCGGTTTCCGGGTGGTGGTGCGCCGAGCACTGCCGGACGGGCGGGCGACCGACGTGCTGGGCGAGCTGGAGTCGTGGACGGCGGGTGTGCTGATGGTTCGACGGTCGGCGGGCACGGTGGTCCAGATTCCCGTGACCGAGGTGATAGCCGGGCGACGCGTGCCGAAGGGCCCGGTACGGCTGCGGCCGGCCCGATCGACCGACGCCGAGGCGATCAGGCGGCTTCGGGTCCAGGCCTGGCGCGGTGCGGCGGGTGAAACAGTGACCGAGTGGGTCGCCGAGTCCGGCACAGTGGCCGGCACAGTGGCCGGCACAGCCGTCGTCGGTTGGGCGGTCGGCGGAGCATGCCGCGATTCCGACCGCGGCGGCGCGGCAGAGAGCGAGATCTACGCCTGCTACGTCGTGCCGAGTTGGTCGGGCATGGGCGTGGGCGGGCGGCTGTTGCGCCGTACCCTTGCCGGGCTGGACGCCCGTGGCCGCTCGTCGGTTTCCCGCTGGGTGCCCGAGAGCGACGACCGAGCCCGGCGCTTCTACGCCGCTCACGGGTTCCTCCCGGACGGCACCCGGCAGCCGCTGGACCTCGGCGGCCCAGTGGCCGAGATCCGCTGCCTGCGTCCAGGCGCGCAAACCGGCGGCAGCTGACAGGCTGGGTCCATGCCATCGGGGCCGGCGGAACCGGTACCAGACCCGCCGGACGGCGACCCCAACCGCCTGTGGTGGGACGAGCGGGCGGCTCTGCACGGGCAGGACGCGATCTATGACCGCGCCGGGTTCCTCGCCGGGGCGTCAACCCTGACCCGGCTCGACGCCGAGATCACCGGGGACGTCAACGGCCTGGACCTCCTCCATCTGCAGTGCCACACCGGCATGGACACGCTGTCCTGGCTGCGGGCGGGGGCGGCGCAGGTCACCGGGGTGGACTTCTCCGCGGTGGCCGTCGCCGCCGCCCGCACGTTGGCCGAGGAGAGCGGGTTGGCCGGACGCGCCAGGTTCGTGGCAGCCGACGTGCTGGCCGTGCCAGCGGAGCTGCGTGGCCGGTTCGACCTCTGCTATGCCAGCCGGGGAGTGGTCGGCTGGATCGCGGACATCGAGGCCTGGATGCGCACCGCCGCCACCATGTTGCGCCCGGGCGGCCGGCTGGTGTTGATCGAGATGCACCCGCTGTTCGTCATGGTCGACTCCCTGGACCCGCTTCGGCTCGGCTTCCCCTATGCCAACGACGGGCCCCGGCATTTCAGCGCCAGTGGTTCCTACGCCGCTCCGGACGCGGCGACGCAGCACAACGACACCGTCGAGTACGGCCACTCGGTGGGCGAAGTGGTCACCGCGGCGGCGACGGCCGGCCTGCATGTGGAGCACCTCGGCGAGCATCTCGAGGTCGAGACCGACGTCGGCCGGGGTTTGCTGCCCCGGGACGCGGACGGACTCCTGCGGTGGCGGGTCACCGGCGAACTGCTGCCGGTGCTCTACAGCCTGCGGGCCCGGCGGCCGGCCGCGGCGGCCCAGTCCTAGTCGCCCTCGGCCGGTGGCCAGGGACGGGCGGCCGCACCGGAGGTCACCGGTGGACGCGGCCGGCGCGGCTCACGCACGCCGGCCGGCGGCGGGCCGCCGGCCCCGGGACGCGGTGGGGAACTCGGTGCCCGCCGGACCCGCCGCAGCAGCCAGCGCGCCGGCCCGGTGACGGCGTAGGCGAGGGAGCCGGTGACCGAGCCGACCCCACGGGCGACCGTTCGTGGCCTGCCAGACCCCCGCCGGGACTCCGCCTTCGGACCTCGCGCCATGGTCGTAGTCTGCGCCTGCGCCGTAGTCTCGGCAACCGTGCCGTCCTTCGATGTCCCGCCACCTCCGCAACAAGCGGGCATGCACCTCTACGACACCCGCACCCGGCAGCCGGAGCAGATCCGCCCGGGCACACCCGGGCTGCTGCGGATGTACGCCTGCGGGCCGACGGTGTATCGCGACGCCCACGTGGGCAACCTGCGCAGCTTCCTGCTCCGTGATCTGATCTCCCGAGTCGGTGAGGTGCTGCACCACTGGCGGGTGGAGGTGGTGCAGAACATCACCGACGTCGGTCACCTGCAGGACGACACCCTCGATGAGGGCGAGGACAAGATGCTCGCCGCGGCCCGGCAGGAGGGCCGCTCCCCGCTGGAGATCGCCCGCACGTACGAGGCGGCGTTCCACCGTGACCTCGCGGCGCTCAACGTCACCCCGGCGGGGACGTATCCGCGCGCGTCCGAATGTATTCCGATCATGCTCCAGCTCATCGGGACGCTGCTCGAGCAGGCGCACGCCTACGTGGGCGAGGAGAGCTCGGTCTTCTTCGACGCCCGGTCATTCCCGACCTACGGCGCCCTGTCCGGCAACCGGGTGGAGGAGTTGCGGCCCGGTCACGGGGCCAGCGCGCAGTCCACCGCCGCGGGCAAGCGGTTTCATGCCGACTGGGCGCTGTGGAAGGCGGCTGGGACGTCGCGGACCCTGGTCTACAACTCGCCGTGGGGGCCGGGCTTCCCCGGTTGGCACGTCGAATGCTCGGCCATGTCGCTGCACTACCTGGGCGAGCACATCGACATCCACACCGGGGGGATCGACCTGCGCTTCCCGCACCACGAGGACGAACGGGCGCAGTCGGACTCCGCGGTCGGGCACGAGGTCGTCCGACACTGGGTGCACGGCGAGCACCTGCTCTTCGACGGCCGGAAGATGGCCAAGTCGACGGGCAACGTGGTGTTGCTGCCCGACCTCGTCGAGGCCGGCTATGACCCTCTCGCGTTGCGGTTGTTCTTCCTGCAGGGCAGGTACCGCCAGCAACTCAACCTGACCTGGGACGCGCTGGCGGCAGCCGATCGGACGCTCACGCGCTGGCGGTCCAGAATGGCGGAGTGGGCCGAATGGCCGTCCCAGCCGATGGCCCCCGGCTATCTAGAGCGGATGATCAGCGCGCTCGACGACGACCTCGACACCCCGGCCGCGCTAATCACGCTCCGCGAGCTGGAACGTACGGCCGAGGCCGCGCCGGGAGCCAAGTTCGAAACCTTCGCCTACGTGGACCGGCTGCTCGGGCTGGATCTGGCCCGCGACGTCGGCCGACCGGCGGCACCGGTCACGCTACCGCCCGGAGCGGAGGACCTGCTGAGGCAGCGGGCCGCGGCTCGGGCGGCCAAGGACTTCGCCACGTCCGACCGGATACGTGGCGCGCTCGCCGACCTTGGCGTGACAGTCACCGACACTCCGGACGGGCAGCAGCCCAACCTGCGCCGCTGAGGTAGGCGCGGCCGGCTCCCAAGGAGGAGCCGGCAATCCGTTCGCCCGAACGGCTCAAGGGTCACCCGTTTGCCGCCGAACCGCTGGGGTCACGGCGGCATTCCGAGAACTGGCCTGCCGCTGTGCGCTCGAGAGTCGTCGTTGGGCCACCGAGGCGTGCTGGCCCCCATGTCGAGGGCGTGGTGGCATGGTCGGTCAGACGGGGAGACCAAAGGTCGACCCGCGGCGGCTCTGCGGGCTGGACGGGCTTCGCGGCGTGGCAGTGACCGCGGTGGTGCTCTTCCACAGCGGCATCCACCTGGTCCGGGGTGGGCTACTGGGCGTCGACATCTTCTTCGTTCTGTCCGGTTACCTGATCACCGGTCTGCTGCTCGACGAATGGCGGCGGACCCGCACGCTCTCGCTCCGCGGGTTCTGGGAGCGCCGGGCCCGCCGGCTGCTGCCCGCTCTGTTTGCGGTGCTCGCTGTGGTCACACTCGTCTGGCAGCGGGCGGGTTCCCCGGACGACGTGCAGACAGTCCGTGGCGATGCCCTCGCGACCCTTCTCTACGTCGCCAACTGGCATTCCGTGCTGGCCGCCCACGGCTACTTCACGCTCTTCGCTGCGCCCTCGCCACTGCTGCACACCTGGTCGCTCGCCGTGGAGGAGCAGTTCTACCTGGTGTGGCCGCTCGTCGCGTGGCTGGTTCTCACTCGGCTGCGCTCGGCGCGGGTCCTCGTCTGGGCCGCAGCACTGGGGGCGTGCGCGTCGGCCGGCGCCATGGTGGGTCTTAGCCTGGCCGGGCTGGGCGCCGACCGGCTCTACTACGGCACTGACACCCGGGTCCAGGCACTTCTCGTCGGTGCCGCCCTCGTCACCGGGCTACACCTGTCAGGTCGTGACCTGGCCGGTCACCGCTTCGGGGTCGAGGGTGGACCTCTCGGGGCGCCCGAGCCAGCGACGGAACTGGGCGGCTGGCCACGCCGCGCTCTGTCCATGGCGGGGGTGCTGGCCGCCGGACTGCTCACCTGGATGTGCACCAGCGTGGACGGCCGATCCGCCTGGCTGTACCGCGGCGGTTTCCTGCTCGTTGCCGTTGCCGTTGCCGTCGTCATCACCGCGATCGTGCTCATGCCGTACGGACCACTCGCCCGCGGTCTGACGGTGCTGCCGCTCGTCGCGCTCGGACGCGTCTCCTACGGCCTCTACCTCTGGCACTGGCCCGTCATCGTCCTGCTCGACGAGGACCGTACGGGACTGGCTGGCTGGCGGCTGACGGCGGGCCGGCTCGTGGCCATCCTCGCGGTGTCGGCGCTGTCCTACCACCTCCTCGAACGTCCCATTCGAGAACGACGCTGGCGGACCCCGCGGCCTTGGTTCGCCGTTCCCGCACTCACCGCTGCGCTGGTGGTCGCACTCGTCGCCACCCCGCTACCGTCGGGCCCCTCGTTGAGGTCCGCCTTCGACGCCGCCGACGCCGCGCCACCCGCGTCACCGGTGCACAGGCAACCTGTCGGAGCCGGGACATCGGGCCCGCACACGTCGGCTCACTACTCGGGACCAGTGCGAGACCAACGGCTCGCGGCACCGGGCAGCGTCCCAGTGACGGGTGGCCAGGTGCTCGCCATCGGCGATTCGATCATGCTCGACCTGGCGACCTCGCTCCGACGGGTGCTGCCGGGCGTACGGACGGATGGCGTGGTCGGCCGACAATGGGACACGGCCCCCGGGGTGCTCGCTCGCCATCGCGCTGCCGGATTCTTCCCGGTCGTCCTCATCGTGGAGCTCGGCACCAACGGGCCCGTCACTCCGGCGGAATTCAACGCGGTGATGCGGGCGGCAACAGGAATACGTTGGGTCGTCTTCGTCACGGTCCGTGAGCCACGGCCGTGGCAGAACCAGGTCAACGCCACCCTGCGCGCGTCCGTGCCCCGCTTCCCGCACGCCCTCCTGGCCGACTGGTTCACCCGCTCCGCCGGCCACGGAGCCGACTGGTTCTACACCGACGACGTCCACCCCGTCGGCGCCGGCCTCCGCGCCTACGCCGATCTGCTCCTCACCACCATCCGGGCCGTCAGTCCGGCAACACACGTCAGTCCCGCAGCACCCCGTAACGGCTCTCGAAGTAGAGCAACGGCGGCTGTCGTTCCGCCGGGGAGTCGACGGCCAGGACCTCGCCGATGACCACCGTATGGTCACCGGCGTCGTGGGTGGCCCACGTGCGGCACTCCAGGAAGGCGATGCCGCTGTCCAGAAGGGGCAAGCCCGTCTGCGGCCCGGGTGAGGTGGGGTAGTCCCCGAGGCGGGCCTCGTCAGGACGGCCCCGGGTGGCGAACCAGCGCGACGCCGACTCATCGCCCACGCCGAGGACGGAGACGGCCCAGAGGCCCGTCCGCAGGACGGAACCGTGGAACCGGGCGGACTTGTCGGCGCAGAACAGCACCAACAGCGGGTTCAGCGACACTGAGGTGAGTGAGTTCACCGTCATGGCGACGTCGAGCCCGTCCACCTGGGTCGTGACGATCGTCACCCCGGTGGCGAATCGTGCAATGGCGCGTCGGTAGTCGGATGAGTCCACGAGGACAGCCGGTGCTGCCGCCGTTCCGCCGGCGGCGCCGCCGCCCGGGCCGGTGTTGCCCTCCGCCTGCCGCACAATCAGGACACTACCTGCGCTCGCGGCGAGACCGACCGCCCGTGACCGCGCCAGCCGCAGTCAGATCAGTAGCCGTCACCCCGCGGCGGCAAGTTGCAGCCGGGCGAGGACGGCAAGATCGCCGGCTGCCCCGGCCGGCAGGGTGCCCTGGATACCCAGCAGGAACGCGGATCGTCCGCTGGCGAAGAGCACCACCCGGGTGGTACCACCAGCATGAGTGGCTTGGTATGCGGCCGCCCCGGGAACACTGGTCAGCCGCAGCGCTGAGTACGCTCGGTCTCCTCCCCGAGCTCGCCTGCCGTAGGCCACGTAGCCCGTAGCGCCCGCGGCGGTGCGGAAGGTGTAGTCAAGACCGAGTAACGAGGCTGTGCCGGTCTCCCAGGCCCGACTCTGACCGACCACGAAACCCAGTTGTCGCAGGCCGGTCCGGGACAGTTCGCCGTTGCCGTCGATGGCCACCGCCCGATCCAGGTCCACTCGGCCCGTCTGCGCTGGGCCGTCGGCGACCTGCTTCCAGGGCGGCTGCGGACGCAGCAGCGGTGCGACGAGGCCGCTGACCTGCGTGCCCGCGGCCGATGCACCTGGGCCTGGTGCCGTGCCCGAGGTTGCCGGCGCGGCCGTGCCGGGACTCGTGCTGGGTCGAGCGGCCGTGGGGGTCGGGCTGCCTTCCCGATCGGCTACTGCCTGACCGGTGTGACCATGCCCGGGATCGAGCACGGAGTAGGTCGCACCGACCGCGCCCAACGCCACGAGCGCCACGCCGACCAAAGCCAGCCGAACAGTGGCCCGAGTGGGCGTCGGCTCACTCGACGGCGTGCTCGTTGCAGCGAGATCGACCTCGGGACGCTGCGGCGCCGCGAGGGAACCCGCGCCTTCCGCGGGAGGTGGCTGCGTTGTCACCTCTCGATTCTCTCCTACCGGGTCAACGGGACACTATGGCATAATCATCGCTTCAATGACCTTTCGGGGGATATCGCGTCATGCTTCGTTCAACGCTCCGACGCTCGCCGGCTGTGCTGGCCGTGCTGACTGTGCTCGCCGTGACTCTGCTCCTCGTCTTGGCGATGCCGCCTCTCGCCGCTCCGGTCAGCGCGGCTCCAGCCCAGGCCATGCTGCGGGTCGCGCAGCTGTCGCCGGACGCAGGGACGCTGACGGTACGGGTGGACGGCAAAGTGGTCACCACGCCGGTACGGTTCCCGACGGTATCCAGTTACCTGTGGCTGCCCGCCGGGCAGCACACCGTCCAGCTTCGTGGGTCCGGCGTCGAGGTTTCCTCCCGGACCACGTTCGCGGCGGGGAGTGCTACCACTGTGGCCGTCATGGGTCGGGCCGCCCATCCGCTGGCCAGGGTGTTCCACGACCAACTGCTGGCCCCACCGGCAGGCGACTCCCGGATACGGGTCGTGCACGCCGCCCCGGGCGTGCCCCCGGCGGATGTCGTGGCATCGACCGGCACGGTGCTCTTCGCCAACATCGCCTTCACCCAGGATCCCGGCTACCGGGCGGTGCCGGCCGGTACGTACTCGGTCGTGATGCGCCGAGCAGGCACCTCGGCCATCCTGCTCGCGGCCAAGGGCATCGCGGTTCAGCCAGGCGCGATCTACTCGATCTGGGCGGTGGGCGGCGGCGGCACCGCGCTTCGGCTGGTGCGGACGCACGACGCCTCGGGGATGGCTCGACCGCCTGCTGGCGGCGTCGCCACCGGCTACGGCGGTACGGCCCCCGGGCGGTCTGACCACGCGACGCCCGGTCTGGCTGCGGTCCTGGTCGGGCTGGTCGCGACCGCGGCCTGGCTTGGCCGGCGCGGCTGGCGTGGTCGTCGTCGGCGGTCCGGCAGCGGGCGGCTGCCTACCTGAGCTGATCCGGTAGCTCGGGGAGTTGATCGGCGGTGAATCGGTCGCCCGGCCGTGTCACCTCTGGCGTGCTGCCCGCGGCAGGTACCACCCACCGGCTCGCCGCGGCTGCGACGACCCAGGCCAAGGCCCCGAGGACGAGGAAGGCAACTCCTCGACCGGTGTTGGTGACCACGACGTCACCCTCGGCCCTGGACATGCTGAGGAACAGAACGCTGCCCAGCCACCCGAGGGCGGGCGCGGCGACCGCACCGCGGCTGCCGGTCAGCCGCGCGGCCCAGAGTCCGGCGGCCACGTTGGTGACGACAGCGAGCGGCGGACCTATGGGCACCGTGAGGCGCGCCACGTGCAGCTCGGCAACGGAGAGAAACGCGCCCAGCATCCCCATCTCGACGCCGATGACCACCAGGGCGAGGTAGGTGCCGTAGCGCACGCCGGGGCCGGCTGGCTGATCTGGCTGTGTCGGGACCGGGACCTCGGAAGCCGGCCCAGACGGCTCCGGCAAAGGGACGGCCTGCCGCTTACCCGCCGGAACACTCACTCGGAAAGCCTACGTCGGCATCGGGAGCCGCGGGTACAGACGCGCTCACGGGCCCGCTAGCCCAACCCCCGAGCGGTCACAGGCCGGCGAACAGGTCGCCCTCCCAACCGTGCTCCCCGGCGCCCGCACCCCGCAGCCCTCGGACCAGCTGGAAATACTCCAGGCCCCACGCCTCCTTGCCCACGCCGTCAGCGAGTGCGAAGAACGGGCCCGCCACGGCGATCTGGGTTCCGTGCGCCCGCATGGCCGCCATCTTGGCCTCGAAATACGTCCGGCCGTCGATCCGGGTCGTGACCACGTCGTCCGGGACGCCGATGCCGAGATCCGCGGCTGAGGAGACCTCGGGGCCCCAGAAGCGGGCCCCCCGCGGATGATCCCGCATTCGGTCGATCATCTCCTGCAGCACGGAGAGCGGGGTCGCGGTGTAGTACAGCTTCGAAGGGTGCCAAGGCCCGCCTCCGGGATACCCGTGCGGATCACCGGCCGCGTCGAACGCGGCAACCGTGACCCGATGCGCCTGGATGTGGTCAGGGTGCCCGTAGTCGCCGTTCTCGTTGTAGGTGATGACCACCTGTGGCCGGACCTCTCTGATGATCGCCACCAACAGACGGGTCGCCTCGGCGAGGTCCGCCTGCCAGAACACATCCGGCCGCGCGTTGGTAGGCAGGCCCATCATGCCCGAGTCCCGCCACCGGCCGGGGCCGCCGAGAAGTCGGAAATCAGGCACGCCCAGGGCCGCACAGGCCGCCGCGAGCTCGCCGATCCGGTGCCCGCCCAGCCCGTCGGAGGCGTCGGCGGCCAGATAGGCCAACTCGGGCACGAGCACCTCGCCTTCCTCACCGAGCGTGCAGGTGACCAAGGTGACCGCCGCGCCCTCGACGGCGTACTTCGCCATCGTCGCGCCGGTGCCGATGCTCTCGTCGTCCGGATGAGCGTGGACCAGGAGCAATCGCCGAGGCGGGTCGATGGCATCCGGCCGTTCACCTGGCTCCGGCACCACGGGCTCCGTCGTCGTCATGGGCTCGAACGATACGTGGCGAATGACCCGGGAACGCGCCGGGAGAGACTGATGGGTCGACGTGGGTGGTTCAGCCGGCCCCGGCGCGGAATCGCCGGCCGCGCATCCGCTCCCGCTCGTGCGCGGGCAGCGTGACCTTGCGCAAACGCACCGTCTTCGGCGTGACCTCCACGCACTCCTCCGCCCGGCAGAACTCCAGCGCCTGCTCGAGGGACAGGACCCTGGGCGGCACCAGGCGTTCGAGTTCGTCGGACGTGGAGGACCGCATGTTGGTCAGCTTCTTCTCCTTGGCGGCGTTGACGTCCATGTCGTCCGCCCGCGCATTCTCCCCGACGATCATGCCCTCGTAGATCTCCGTGCCGGGGGTGACGAACATCGACCCCCGCTCCTGCAAGTTGGTCAACGCGAACGCGGTGACGACACCACGACGGTCGGCGACGAGTGATCCGGTCGGCCGGGTGCGCAACTCCCCGTACCAGGGCTCGTACCGTTCGAAGACGCCGTGCGCGATGCCGGTGCCGCGGGTCTCGGTGAGGAACTCGGTACGGAAGCCGATCAGGCCGCGGGCGGGCACCAGGTAGTCCATCCGCACCCAGCCGGTGCCGTGGTTGACCATCGCCACCAAGCGACCTTTGCGCAGGGCCAGCAGCTGGGTAACGACGCCGAGGTAGTCCTCTGGTACGTCGATCGTCAGCCGCTCGACCGGCTCGTGGACCGCGCCGTCGACCTCGCGGATGACGACCTGTGGCTTGCCGACGGTGAGCTCGAAGCCCTCCCGGCGCATGACCTCCACCAGGATGGCCAACGCCAACTCACCCCGGCCCTGCACCTCCCAGGTGTCTGGCCGCTCGGTGGGCAGCACGCGCAGGGAGACGTTGCCGACGAGTTCGGCGTCCAGCCGGTTGCGCAGCAGCCGGGCTGTTACCTTGCTGCCCTCCTGTCCGGCGAGCGGGGAAGTGTTGATGCCCAACGTCATACTGATCGACGGTTCGTCGACGGTGATCACCGGTAGGGCGACGGGGTGTTCGGGGTCGGCCAGTGTCTCGCCGATGGTGATCTCGGCGATGCCGGCGATCGCAATGATGTCCCCCGGCCCGGCCCCGTCGGCCGGCACCCGGTCCAGGGCCTCGGTGAGGAAGAGCTCGGCCAGCTTGACCCGCTCCACCGTGCCGTCGCGGCGGCACCAGGCGACGGTCTGGCCGGTACGGATGGTGCCGCTGTGAATCCGGCACAGCGCCAACCGGCCGAGGTAGGGGGAAGCGTCGAGGTTGGTGACCAGCGCCTGTAGGGGGGCGCCGTCGATGTAGCTCGGCGCCGGCACCGTGTCCAGCAGCACGTCGAGCAGCGGCTTGAGCGAGGTGCTGTCCAACCCGCCGTCGACGGCCGGGGGCGAGAGCGACGCGTGGCCCGCGCGGGCGTTGCAGTAGACCACCGGGAACTCGATCTGGGTTTCGTTCGCGTCGAGGTCGAGGAAGAGCTCATAGGTGTCGTCGAGCACCTCGATGATGCGGGCGTCCTTGCGGTCCACCTTGTTCACCACGAGGACGACGGGCAACCGGCTGGCGAGCGCCTTGCGGAGCACGAAGCGGGTCTGCGGGAGCGGTCCCTCGCTGGCATCGACGAGGAGCACGACACCATCCACCATGGCCAGCGCCCGCTCGACCTCGCCGCCGAAGTCAGCGTGCCCCGGCGTGTCCACGATGTTGATCGTCACGTCGCCGTACCTGACCGCGGTGTTCTTGGCCAGGATCGTGATGCCCTTTTCCCGCTCCAGGTCCATCGAGTCCAGCACCCGCTCCCGGACGGAGTCGGTTTCGGCCTGATGGGCGGAAAACGCGCCGGACTGCCAGAGAAGCGCATCGACCAGCGTCGTCTTACCATGGTCGACGTGCGCGACGATGGCAACATTGCGCAGGTCTGAGCGAGTAGGCACAGGGTCCCATCCTAAAGCCTGTCGACAACATGTCGGTAGCGCCCTTCTCGGGCGTCCCGGTCACGCTGCTGCGTGGCGGGTTCCCGCTTCGCTGAGGCTCGTTTCACCGACGCGTGCGCGTCGGCCAG
>JADGOV010000166.1 GCA_017882785.1 Frankiaceae bacterium | reverse complement strand
CTTGCCGTTGCGATCCCCACCGATTCAAGCACCCTGCGGATCACTGTGAGTGTAGGGATGGCGACTGTCACGGCGGACACGCCGGACGCAGAGCAGGTGCTCCAGCGCGCCGACGCGGCGATGTACCGGGCCAAACGCGGCGCCGGCTGAGGGTCGGGGGCTCTCGGGTAGCGCGTAGGCTATGGGTTCTGACGGTCGTTTGGTCGACGTTGGGCTGGAGGCGGTAGTGATCGTGGACTGGGAGGCCGAGTTCCAGCGGACCATCGACGCGGACTCGCGGATCGAACCCCGTGATCACATGCCGGAGTCCTACCGGGCCACGCTGATCCGACAGATCGCGCAGCACGCTCACTCCGAAATCATCGGCATGCAGCCGGAGGGCAACTGGATCACCCGGGCGCCCAGTCTCAAGCGCAAGGCGATTCTGATGGCAAAGGTGCAGGACGAGGCCGGTCATGGGCTGTACCTCTACAGTGCCGCGGAGACCCTGGGCGTCAGCCGGGACCAGCTGATCGAGTTGCTGCACACCGGCCGGCAGAAGTATTCCTCGATCTTCAATTACCCCACGTTGACCTGGGCGGACATCGGTGCCGTCGGTTGGCTGGTGGACGGTGCCGCCATCTGCAACCAGGTCCCGCTCTGCCGATGCTCCTACGGGCCGTACGCCCGAGGCATGGTGCGGATCTGTAAGGAGGAGTCCTTCCACCAGCGGCAGGGCTTCGAGATCCTGCGGGTCCTCTCCGCCGGCACGGCGGCCCAGCATGCGATGGCCCAGGACGCCGTCGATCGGTGGTGGTGGCCGGCGATCATGATGTTCGGCCCGACGGACGACGAGTCCACGCACTCCCAGCAGTCGATGACGTGGGGCATCAAGCGCTTCTCCAATGACGAACTGCGGCAACGCTTCATCGACATGACTGTGCCGCAGGCGGACGCGCTCGACCTCACCCTGCCGGATCCTGCGCTGCGCTGGAACGACGAGCGAGGCCACTACGACTTCGGCCCGATCGACTGGGCCGAGTTCTGGCAGGTGGTCAACGGCGACGGGCCGTGCAACCGGCAGCGGCTGGCACAGCGGGTGGCCGCCCACGTGGAGGGGGCATGGGTTCGCGATGCGGCGACGGCCTACGCCGCGAAGCGGGCGGACCCCGGAGCCGGGCAGGCGGGCTCGTCCACCGCGGCGGCGTGATGGCCGGCGCCGGAAGTCCCAACGGCAGCGTCCCCGGCAGTGTCCCCGGCAGTGAGGCCACGGAGCCGGCTTCCCGGGGGTGGCCCTTGTGGGAGGTGTTCATCCGGGCCCGTCGGGGGCTGGCGCACAACCACGTCGGGTCGTTGCACGCCGCCGACGCCGAACTGGCAATGGGCATGGCTCGTGACGTCTACACCCGGCGCAGCGAGGGCGTGTCGATTTGGGTGGTGCCGACCGCCAGCATTACAGCCTCCAGTCCGGATGAGAAGGACGCGTTCTTCGCCTCCGCAGCGGACAAGCCCTACCGGCACCCCACCTTCTACGACGTGCCGGCGGGGGTCAAACACCTATGACCCAGCTGGCGACGACGGCATCGGTTCCGGCCTACGTGCTGCGTCTCGCCGACGACGCGCTCATTCTTGCCCAGCGGCTCGGCGAGTGGTCGGCCCACGCGCCGGAGCTGGAGGAGGACGTCGCGCTGACCAACATCGCGCTGGACCTACTCGGGCACGCCAGGATGCTGCTCAGCTACGCCGGGGAGCTCCTTGGCGGGCGTACCGAGGACGACCTGGCGTTTCTGCGCGACGAGCGCGAGTTCGTCAACTGCCAACTGGTCGAGCGGCCGAATGGCGATTTCGCCGCCACAGTCGCCCGCCAGTTGTTCTTCGCTGCCTACCAGTGCGAGCTGTACGCCGCGCTGGGCGAGTCGGCGGACGCGACGCTGGCCGCGATCGCCGACAGGGCGGTCAAGGAGGTGAGTTACCACCGGGATCATGCCGTTCAGTGGACTCTGCGCCTCGGTGACGGCACCCCCGAGTCGCACCGCCGCATGCAGGCCGGCGTGGACGGGCTCTGGCCCTATACGAGCGAGCTGTTCGAGAGCGACGACCTCCTCCTTGCTCTGGTGGCCGCGGGCGTCGCCGTGGACCCCGTCGCGCTGCGGCCGGCGTGGTCCGGTTTTCTCGGCCCAGTGCTGGCCGAGGCGACTCTGACAGTGCCAGAGACGACGTGGGCGCCCTCCGGCGGGCGCCGGGGCCTGCACACCGAGGACTTCGGCCTCCTGCTGGCCGAGATGCAGCACCTGCACCGCTCCCATCCCGGAGCCTCGTGGTGAGCCCCGAGCACCCCACCCCCCGGGCGGTCCTGGAGAAGGTGCTGGACCCGGAGATGCCGGTGCTGACCATCGCCGACCTTGGCGTCCTGCGCGACGTGCGCGAGGTCGACGGCCGGGTGGAGGTGACGATCACACCGACCTACTCCGGCTGTCCGGCGATGGATGTCATCCGGGCCGATATCGAGACCGCCCTGCATGCGGCCGGCTACCCGGACGTCGTGGTGCGCACCGCGCTGGCACCGGCCTGGACGACGGAGTGGATCACCGAGCACGGCCGGCGGGCGCTCGCGGCGGCGGGCATCGCGCCACCCCAGCCGACGACCCAGGGAGGCGGGCCGGTGCCGATCGCGCTGTCCGTGCCGTGCCCGCAGTGCGGGTCGCCGGACACCCGGCCGCAGTCCCAGTTCGGCCCCACCGCATGCACGGCGCTGTGGGTGTGCACCTCCTGCCGCGAGCCGTTCGAGTACGTCAAGGCGTTCTGACCTGACCTGGCGGGTAGCTGGTCTTAGCGCAGGCAGCGGGCGTCGGCCGCATGGCGCATGGTGCCGCGCTCGATCAGGACTGTGGGTACGCCGGCCAGGTTCAGCGTGCCGAGATCGGATTGCGTATCCGAGCCGGCCGAGCCGATGTGTACCCGGGGTGAAGCCGGTGCCATCGGTATAGCCGCGCCGGTAGGACGGTCGTCTGCTGGACGGGGTTGGATGCGGGTGTGCCAGACATCGCGATGGCGCGCACGGCACGTCCGATGAGGGTCAGCCTGACGGGGCCGAGGACCCCCAGCACCAGTCGTATTGCCGGTCGCCTCATGGTTGGTCACGGTGCCCAGGTCGAGGGCGGCTCCTTCAGCCAGCCGCTTACGAGCACTTGGCAACGGTGGTGTGCAGCCGGTCCGGGACCGTCTGGCCAGGTGATGCACCGAAGTACACCCGGTTCGACCGGCTGCCCCGGAAGGAGATCTGGATGTGCGACCCTGAGGAGATCTTCACAACGGTGGTGTCGTCACCGGTGCCGTCGAGATCACCTTGGACTGTCCGGGTTCCCGTTTGCCTCAGTGTCGCTGATCCGACTGTGCTCAATCCGACGGGGGTTACCGGATAAGTCTGAACGCGGCCTGGCCTAGCCTGGGCGACGCGACGTTGACCCGAGTGGAACTGCACGTGGTGGTTATGGAGGATGGGGCGGCGCTGGCTAACGTTGCGGGAGGCGTCAACAGGGTGGCGCCGACGGACCCGCTGATCAGCAGGGCTGAAGTGACTCTGGGTATTGGTTCCCTTGTCCTGCGAGATGTCCTGCGGGCGGTTGTGTTCCTCACTGTGCCAGTCCGGTCACTGCATGACAGGACTGGGAGGTCCCTCAGTGGCAGTTAGCCTGCCTGAAGTCGAAGAACGGAAGTGAGTCGGATGAGTCTCGATGCACCCTCGCCCGGGCGGCGGCATGCGGTCTTCCACCCTCTGGCGGTGGCGGCTGTGGAGCGGCTGACCGACGACGCGGTCGCGCTGACCCTCGACGTGCCGACTGAACTGGCCGAGGCATACCGCTTTCTGCCCGGACAGCACGTTTCGCTGCGCACCGAACTCGCCGGCGACGATGTGCGACGCAACTATTCAATCTGCTCCCCGTCCACCACGGGACCATTGCGGGTAGCGGTCAAGCGCCTGCCGAGCGGCGTGTTCTCCTCCTATGCCCTCGAGCGTCTCCAACCCGGCGACGTCCTGGACGTCATGACACCAGCGGGCCGGTTCACCGTCCCGCTCGACCCATCGCACAGCAAGCACTACTGCGCAATCGCCGTCGGCAGCGGGATCACCCCGGTGCTGTCCATCCTGGCCACCGCGTTGGAGGTTGAGCAGCGGAGCCGATGCACCTTGATCTACGGCAA
>JADGOV010000165.1 GCA_017882785.1 Frankiaceae bacterium | reverse complement strand
TTGGTCGAGACCGGCCGGGTCCGGGCGCGGACCGCCGGGGATCTGCACGTCGTGCAGGACAGCCCCCGGCACGAGGTCGAGGCGGCGGTGCTGGCCGCGGTCGGTTCCGGCGGCCCCCATCGCATCGACATCGTGCGTTGGGTGGCCACCCGCGACCGTCGGCTGACCGCCCTGGCGGACCGGCTCAAGGATGAAGGGCTGCTCTCCGGCAACGGGCTGGCCCGGCTGCTCAGCCGCGGCGGCCGCCCATTGACGCCGACCGCGGCCTCGACGAGATGCCGGACCGAAAGCTGCGCGCCGCCGTGTTCCACCGGCCCGACCTGCCACCGCATCCCGCCAACGGCGGCACCCGGTTCCGCCAGCAGGCCGACTACGCCGACGGCGGCTCCCTCTCAGCCGGCTACCTCCTCCTGGGTGGCGGCGGCTGGGCGGCGCTGTCCGGCGCGGCCTGGCGCCAACCCGGCGTCGGCATCGGACGGGGGTTGTCATGATCCGCGGATTGTCCGTGCGTAGTCGGGCCGGTGCGATGTCCGCCGCGTCGGCCGCGTTGACGGCAGTCGCGTTGGGCGTCTCGCAGCTGGCGCCGTTAGCACAGCCGGCAGCGGCCAGCACGGCGGTGGTCGTGCCGCACCTGTCCTGGTCCGCCTGCCGGGACGGTTTTCAATGCGCGACGGCCCGCGTACCACTCGACTACGACCGTCCCAACGGTGCGAAGATCTCTCTGGCGCTGATCCGGCTGCCGGCCGGGAACCCCCGGCAGCGCATCGGTTCGCTGTTCGTCAACCCGGGCGGTCCCGGCGGTTCGGGGGTCGACGTCGTCCGCGGCGTCGCGCAGGTCTTGCCGCTGCAGCTGCGGGGGCGCTTCGACATCGTCGGATTCGACCCCCGCGGGGTCATCCGCAGCACCCCGTTGCGCTGCTTCCAGACGTTCAAGGAGGCGGTGTCGGTCCTTCCGCCGTTCCCGTTCCCGGTAACCCCGGGGCAGGAGAACGTGCAGCGAGCGGCGAACGAGACGTTGGCGACGGCGTGTACGCGGCACGGCGGGCCGATCCTGGCCCACATGTCAACCGCCGACGCCGCGCGGGACATGGACGTCCTACGGCAGGCGGTGGGTGACCGGACGCTGAACTATCTCGGCTTCTCCTACGGATCGTTCCTCGGCCAGACCTACGCCAACCTGTTCCCGGACCGGGTTCGCGCCGTCGTCATCGACGGCGTGGTGGACCCCGTCGCGTGGACGACGGGACAAGGTGATGAGGGCCGGACGGTGCCCTTCAGCACCAGGCTGCGCAGCGACGAAGGGGCGCAGCGCACCCTCGGTGAGTTCTTCCGCCTCTGCGACGCGGCCGGTTCCCACTGCGCCTTCTCCGGACACGCCGAACAGCGGTACGCCGCCCTCGCCGACCGGCTGCGCCAGCACCCGCTCGTGATCCAGGACCCGTCGGGACAGTCGTTCCGCGTCACGTACAACCTGCTGGTCGCCATCACGCTGGGCGCGCTGTACGGGCCGGTCGTGTGGCCCGATCTGGCGGCCCTCCTCGCCGACCTGGAGGCTAACGCCTCACCGGCGACGACGGGGGCCGCCCTGGCCAGGATGCGGGCCGGGCTCGGGCTGGACGCCGCGCGTCAACAGGCCTACCCCAACGACGTCGAGGGCTCTCCGGGGGTGGCCTGCTCCGACAGCGTCAACCCGAACTCCTTCACCGCCTGGCAGCGGGCCGCGGACACCTCCGAGCGACGCTCAGGCTACTTCGGGCGGCTCTGGACCTGGAACTGGAGCGCCTGTCTGCCCTGGCCGGGGGGCGCGGGGCAGGACCGCTACCTGGGTCCATGGACCGCGCGGACGGCATCGCCGGTGCTCGTGGTCGGGAACTACTTCGACCCGGCGACGCGCTACCAGGGCGCCGTCACGGCCTCCCGGCTGCTGCCGAACTCGCGGTTGCTGTCCTACGCCGGATGGGGACACGCGGCCTTCCTCGTCGCCGGGAACTTCTGCGTCGACAGCACCGTCACCCGCTACTTCCTCAGCACTCGGGTGCCGGCCGCCGGCGCCGTCTGCCAGCCTGAGGGGTCCCCGTTCGGGCCGTTGGCAGCCTCAGCTCAGGCCCGCGCGAAGGCCGCCGCAACCGTAGGCGGGGCGCTGCTCCAGGAAGCCGCGCGCCGCGCCCTGACGGCTGCCGAATGATGCGGGCACGCCCCATTGGGCACAGATCCCAGGTCTCCGCCTGTCGACGTCCCGCCGGCCACCGGCCATGTCCCGGCCACGACGGGCAGGCCGCCCACCGTGGGCACGGGGAGATCCCCCACGGGGACAGCCACACCGTCCCCGAAGCATGGTGACGGCGGGGGTGTCAACGGTCACCCCGCGGCTGCCGGATGTGTACCAGGCCTACCTGGCCGGCGGCCCTGGGCTGGTGGTGCAACCACCGTGGTCGAACCGGTCATACGCCTGATCGCGCAACCAGCGCCCGAACCGGCGCCCGAACTGAGAAGGAGAACGTCCCGATGAACCCCGCACTCGAACTACGCGACGTGGCGCGCCGCTCCGACAACGGCACCGCCGCGGTGGCCGCGGATTCCCCTCCCCCCGCCGTGGACGGCCTGGCCGCGGAGACCCGGGGCCTGGGCAAGACGTTCGGGTCGCGGGCGGCGCTGCACAACGTCGACCTCAAGGTTCCGCGGGGCTGCGCCTTCGGCTTCCTCGGTCCCAACGGCGCCGGCAAGACCACGCTGATCCGGCTGCTGCTCGGCCTGGCGGAGCCGACCGCGGGCCGGATGCGGCTGCTCGGCCACGACCTGCCAGGCGGGGCCGCGGCCGCGCTGGCCCGGGTCGGCGCGGTCATCGAAGAGCCGCGGTTTCACCCGCACCTCACCGGCCGGGAGAACCTCGGCGTCCATGCGGCGGCGCGTGAACGCGCCGCGTACGGCCGGATCGACGGCGCGCTGGCCCGGGTCGGGCTCACCGCGCGCGCGGACGATCGGGTCAAGACCTACTCGTTGGGCATGCGCCAGCGCCTGGGCATCGCCCGCTGTCTGCTCGCCGACCCGGAGCTGCTCATCCTCGACGAGCCGATGAACGGGCTCGACCCGGCCGGGATCGGCGAGTTACGCGAGCTGATCCACGCCCTCGTCCGCGAGGGTCGCACGGTGTTGATCTCCTCACACCTGCTCGATGAGGTCGAGCGCACCTGCGATGCCGCGGCCATCCTGGACGGCGGCAACGTCATCGCACAGGGCACCATCCACGAGCTGACCAGCGGAGGGCCGCGGGCGATCGACATCACCTGCGACCACCCCGTCCAGGCCGCGTCGCTGCTCACCGGAACGCCCGGCGTCTCGCGGGCGACCGATCACGCCGGCGGCCTGCGGGTCGAGCTCGACCCGCAGGCCCCGGCCGATCGGGAGATCGTGACCGAGCTGCTGCGCCGTCTGCTCGCCGACGGCATCGCGGTCGAGCGGGTCAGCCCCGCCGCCGTGTCGCTGGAGAAGCGGTTCCTGACCATGACCACCCGTTTGGAGGACCGAACCTGATGTTCGACCTGCGACTCATCCGCGCTGACGCGCTGAAAGTCCGCCGCCGACGGGGGATGCTCGCGTTCTGCGTCGTCATCACCCTCGGCGTCGTGGCGCTCATGTTCACCGTGTCCGGGATCGCGTACGCGGCCGACCCGACGCGACATGGACCGGCCGGCGGGCTGGCGAACTACCAGCAGGCGATGTGGGTGCTGACCACGATGACGCTCGTGGTGGGGGCCGTCGTCGGCTCCACAGCCGGCGCGCAGGACCTCGAGTCCGGCGTGTTCCGTGATCTCGCCGCGACCGGCCGGTCCCGGGTCGCCTTGTTCGGCGCGCGAGTCCCAGGGGCGTGGGCGATCGTCCTGCCCATCGCGGCGCTCGCCGCGGCCGCGGCCGCCGTCGCCTCGATCGCGTTGGCCGACTGGCTGCCCGCCCCACGCGCTGGAGCGATCTTCACCGGGATGGTCGGCGTGCTCGTCGCCGGTGCGTTCAGCGCCGCTGTGTCGGTCGGGCTCGCCGCGCTGACGGGTTCCCGGGCACCGGTGATCGCCACGATGCTCGCCTTCGTGTTCGCCATCGCTCCCATCCTGTCCGGCATCGGCTCCCTCGGTGACGCCCGCCAGGCGATCCCGACCAACGCCCTGGACCGGATCCGCGACGCGCCCGGCGAGGCCCCGAACATGCCGCCCATGGG
>JADGOV010000164.1 GCA_017882785.1 Frankiaceae bacterium | reverse complement strand
TCCAGGTGCCGTAGGACGGACGGGGTGAGGAAGCGGGACGGCTGCGCGTAGGAGTGCACGTCGTCGCGGCCGCGGGGGTTGTGGTGGTAGCGCAACGGCACGTAGATCGTGAGCTGCTTGCGGGCGCGGGTGAGCGCCACATAGAACAGCCGGCGTTCCTCCTCGAGTCCCTCCCGCGTGGACAGGGACATGTCGGAGGGAAAGTCGCCGTCGGCGGCGTGCAGGACGTGGACGATGTCCCACTCCAGGCCCTTCGCGGAGTGCACGGTGGACAGGACCAGCCAGTCTTCGTCGATGACCGGCGGTCCGGCGAGGTCGCTGGTCGAGCGCGGCGGTTCCAGGGCGAGGTCGGCGGCGACTTCGGAGAGCCGGGCGGCGTCGGCGGTCGCGGCGACGAGGGCGTCGAGGTCGGCGGCGCGCGCGTCGATGTCGTCGTAACGGTCGCTGAGGATCGGTAGCAACGCACCGCGCAGCCGCTCAGCGTGAGCCGCAACCGGCTCATCCGGGAATCGGCACAATGCGTTGACCACGACGTCCGCGGCAATCCGGGCGGGCGGGGGAAGGACGGCGACGGCGTCCGGCCAGCCTGCCAGTAGGTCACCGTCGTGGTCGCCCGGCAACCCGAGGGAGGTGATCGCCTTGCGGGCGGTGGCCGGCCCGACGCCAGGGAGGAGCTGGAGCACCCTGAACCAGGACAGCTCGTCACGCGGGTTGTCGGCAAGCCGGAACGTTGCCAGCAGATCCTTGACGTGGGCTGCTTCCAGGAACTTGAGACCGCCGTACTTCACGTAGGGGATGTGGCGGTGGGACAGCTCGATTTCCAGCAGGTCGCTGTGCGACCCGGCGCGGATCAGGACGGCTTGCTCCTTCAGCGGGGTCCCCTGCTCGTGGCAGTCGAGGATGCGCTCGCACACCGCAGTCGCCTCGGCGTCGGTGTCGGCGCACCGGACGAGCTGTGGCCGGGGACACCGCCGCGGGGAGTGCAACCGGGCGCGGAACCCTTCGGGTGCGTCGTCGGCGACGGCGTTGGCGACCTCGAGAATCGGCTGCCCGGAGCGGTAGTTGTGCTCGAGCAGCACGGTGGTGCTGTCCGGGAAGACCTGTGGGAAGTCCAGGATGTGGCGAGGGGTGGCGGCTCGGAAGCTGTAGATCGCCTGCGCGTCGTCGCCGACCACGGTCAGCCGCGGGTCGCTGCGCCGCAGCCCGCACAAGACGTCGACCTGAACGGCGTTGACGTCCTGGTACTCGTCGACCAGAACGTGGTCGAACGTCGTGGCGAGCCGCGGACCGAGGCGATCGTCGCGGACCGCTGCCCGCCAGTAGAGCAGCAGGTCATCGAAGTCGAGCAGCCCGAGGGCGCGTTTGCGCGCGACGTACGCCTTGCAGATCCCCGCGACCGCGTCGGCGTCCTGGATGGCCCACGGCGCCGTGTCGCCGATCACCGCGGAGATCGGCCGCCCGGTGTTGACGGCCCGGCTGTAGAGGTCGTGCAGGGTCGCCTTCCGAGGAAACCGGCGGCTCGGCGCCTTGCCGCCGAAGTGGTCATCGCGGACCAAGTCGAGCACGTCGGCCGCGTCGGAGGTGTCGATCACCGAGAATCCACCGGGCAGCCCCAGCGGGTCAGCGTGGCGACGAAGTGTGCGGTGCGCGACAGCGTGGAACGTGCCGCCCACCACCCGCCGGCCCGCTCCCTCGGTGCCCGAGCGGCGACACAACGCGTCGGTGCGGGTGAGCATCTCGCGAGCGGCCCGGCGGGTGAAGGTGAGCAGCAACACCCGCTCCGGCCGCGTTCCGGTGGCGAGCAGCCACGCCACCCGGGTTGTCAGCGTCGTCGTCTTCCCGGTCCCCGCGCCGGCCAGCACGCGCAGCGAGCCGCCGTCGTGGGTAACCGCCGCTCGCTGCTCGCCGCTGAGGGCATCCAGGTAGTCGAACACAGGTTCGATCGTACTCAAACATCCGCGCCGGTTGGGGGAGGTGGGGTCCTGCTCCAGCCGGAGGTCGCCGGCTGGCCGACGGCCCGCCAAGAATGCAACGCGGAAGAGTTCACACCCGTGTCGGGTTGTCAGCAGGAGGAGCAGGGGCAAACGACTGGGGCGGGCAGTGACAGAGACCAGCGACTGGAACGCAAAGATCATTGCCGAGTTCCGGGCCAACGAGGGCCGCGTCGGCGGAGGGTTCGATGGTGCGCCCATCACGCTGGTGCATCATCGGGGACGGAAGAGCGGCCGGGAGTACGTGTCGCCCATGATGTACCTCGCGGCCGACGACGCCGAAACGATCTTCGTCTTTGCCTCGAAGGCTGGTGCTCCCAGCAATCCGGACTGGTACCACAACCTCACTACCGCCGGCGACGGCAGCGTGGAGGTCGGGAGTGACGTCTACTCCGTGACGGTCACCGAGTTGACTGGCGACGAGCGCGACCGGGTGTATGAGGAGCAGGCGCGCCGCTATCCCGGATTCGCCGGGTACGCCGACAAGACAGCAGGAATCCGCACCATCCCGGTCCTCGCGCTACGCCGTACCTGATCGCCGCAAGGGCGGCGACCACCGTCGGCGACTGACTAGGGTTTCGGATATGACCGGTATCGCTCGGCTCAGCCTCACGGCGTTGGACTGTCCCGACCCCAGGTCTCTCGCCGACTTCTACTCAGCCGTCACGGGCTGGTCGGTCGACGATGACGACACCGACGGTGACTGGGTGCTGCTACGGAGCGGAGACGGTCCGACTCTCGCATTCCAGCGCATCCCTGATTACCAGGCGCCGGCCTGGCCCGGCAGCGAGCGCCCCCAGCAGATGCACCTCGACTTCGACGTGCCCGACCTCGACGCGGGCGAGGCGGACGTGATTGCCCTTGGGGCGCGCAAGGCTGACCACCAACCGGGAACCACCTTTCGGGTCTTCTTCGACCCGGCCGGACACCCCTTCTGTCTGGTGCTGGCAGGCTGACGACGGCTGGGCGGTTGGGCGTGTCCCGAACAGGATCTAGCCATGCCCTCTCGAAGGGAGGGCGCGTGAGCTCCCTGCTGCTGACATCGGTCAAGTAACCGAATCTGTGGCCGGCGTGGCCGCAACCGTGGCCACTGGGAGGTCGCGATGCCCGGTCGTGGTGTGGTTACCTCACTCGTTATCGTCAGTCGCGACGAGGTGCTGGCCCTCGCCGACCGGCGCCTCGAGGAGCCGCGGCTGGCCGACGGGGACTGCTCTTCGTGTCAGGCGAGGCCGGCATCGGGAAGACTCGCCTGCTTACGCCGATCACGCGCCGAGCGGAACAGGAACGTCTGGGTGATGCGCGCGGAAGCCTTCCCCAAGTGACGCCGAAACCTCCGGCGGCGTCCTCTTGGATTAGCCGGCGATCTTCGGCAAGCCCCCCGACGCGGGCGCCCCGGCGTCGGTCGGGCGATCTCGGCCCGATTGCAGCGGCCGCCTGCTGGTCGTGCTGGAGGACCTGGACTGGGCTGACGAGCTCAGCCTCACCCAGATCGTGGCGGCGAGATCGCCGCCCGGCTGGTCCGCCAGGATTGACGACTGACTGACCTGAGACGGAGCGGGAACGCGATAGCCAAATGGATCAACCTGCGCCCTGCAGTGTCGAGGAGAAAGCGCCCGGCTTCGACCCGTCCCGCACCCCAAGCCGGCGGATGAGCGCTATTGCTGAGACGGTCCGCACCTGGCCGGGGTGCTCTGCGCAGCGACCACCCACGGCTCCTTCGCCGCGCTCGGCGTGCACGCAGTCGAGATCACGAGCGCGCACCAGTCGAACGATGCGCTGGGGGAACGCTCCTCGCTGGGCGCGATCTACCGGCTCGAGGGGAAGGTACTGCTGCTGGGATACGGGCACGACTCGAATACGTCGCTGCACCTGGCCGAATGGCGGCGGAAATCGCCACCACGCGGCGTCACCGGCTCATCAATCCGGCAGAACAATGGAACAAGTACGTGGACGACCTGGACCGACGTAGTGGAAAGGGAGGACGACTTCGAACCGCTCGGGGCAGCCTTCGAGGCCACCGTCGGGCTGTCGGTCGGCCAGGTCGGTAACGCGACTGCCCGTCTGGTGTCTCAGCGCGCCCTGGTCGATTTTCGCGACTGCCTGGATGGCCGCCCACCGGCCCGTACCGTAACAGCCGGGTTCATCCGCGCCGTCGAGACAGGCTGCGCCTGACAACGGCTGCGGGTCGGCGTCCGCTCGGCTCTTATGACACCTGGATTCTCGCCGTGTTCGTCAGGATGGCGGCGGCGACGGCCGCGGGATCGTCCCACTGCGGGATGTGCCCGCAGCC
>JADGOV010000163.1 GCA_017882785.1 Frankiaceae bacterium | reverse complement strand
TACCAGGGCCACCGGCCGCCCACCCACCAGCATTCCGAACCCTCCGCGCACCCCCGATGACCGGGCCCGTTCAGGATCCTGTTCCGATCCTCGTCACAGGCCATCAAGCAGGACACGCCGAGTCCGCGACCGGCGCACGAAGCGGCCGCGCAGAGAACGTCGGTGCGGCGGCGGGCGCGATCGGGCCCGCCGCCGCCCAGCGAGTCGGTGCCATCGAGACCGGCCCAGTACCCGCGTAGGCGGATCCGCGCTCGGTCGTCGACTTCTTGAAACCGCGGGTTGCTGCTGACCCGATCACGGCAGCCATTTCACCAGCGAAGCCACCGCTGGGCGGTCCGCAGCGGTACTCCCGCCGCGGACGCCGCCCGCCCCAACCGGGCCCCGTCATGCACATGGGTCCCAGCACGGCCATCCGCTGATCGAAGGTGTAACCCACCGACCGCAGATCGCGCCGTCCTCGCCACGCACCCCAGCACTGGGCGGATCCTGCCGGCCACGCCGAACTTCCCAGTGTCGAATTGTGCCCCGAGCTGCGGTCACGGCTGCCCGACCTGAAGTGCCTGATGCTGACCTCGGACACCGATGAGACTGATGGACGCGTTCCTAGCCGGCGCGCCGGCGGGTTCGTGATCAAGGACATCAGCGGGGTTGACCTGGTCGGTCACGGCCATCCGCACGGTGGGCTCGGGCCGAGCCCCGCTGGACCGCCGGGCCGCGGCCGCATTGTTCGGTCGGTTGCGGTCCGCCGCGCCGCCGCCCGGTCCGCATGGTGAGGCCGCCTACGACCCCGAAACGTTCGTCGGGGTTCTGGCGCGTCCGGTGTCCTCACCGATAGCCGCCCCCAAAGACCCGTGAGGTCAAGGCATGACGCTTGTCACCGCCACGCTTGTCACCGCCGTCATCAAGCCATTCAAACTCGACGGGGTGAGGGCAGCGTTGCTGGCATTGGGGGTGCCGGGCATGACCGTCTCGATGTCCTCGGGCGACGGCCCCGTGTTCGTTGAGGAGATCCACGGCGAATCAGATGTGGAATAGGAGTATCGGGAACGTCTTTGTCACTTGGCCGACCGTATGCAGTTGAGGTCTATTGAGCCCTATTGAGCCGGCACAGCATACATGGCAAACGTTTGTGAAACGATCTTGCCGTTGTCGACGACAAACGTATCGGTGCCGAGAGGGACGTCACTGCCGATGCTCCAGGTGATATAGACAATGTTTCCGTCGACTCGCAGGCTCCTGAGGGAGAAAATATCATAGGCTTCTGCCGGTAAAGAACCGATGAAATCCACGAAGAAGCTCTGAATTGCCTGCTTCCCCTCGTAGAACTTGGCTTCACTGAAGAACCGCGCATGCTCATCATAGTCATTCAGTATGGCGGTAATACCCTTCTGCTCCAGGAAGGCTTGCAGGTGGTTGCGAACAACGGTTTCGGTGACAGATGATTCAGTGCTCATGACTTATCTCCCGAGATCTGCGGTTGGGTTCGAGGGTTAGTAACTACACGGTGCTCTTTTAGCAGGCTCGACTGGACGAGGTAGCGGCGGCGTACTGACACGAAAATTCGCCCCGCCCACCGACCGCACACCCGGCCGGGCATCGCATTTTCCCGCCCCACGGCGGCGCGCAGCGCCCGGACAACTGAGCTGAAGATGGACTTTGTGGAGAAGGCCCCGGCCTGCAACCAGCTCTCACTCGTTGCTGTCCAGGATGATGGCCTGACCCGCACCGTCCGGTCGGCTCCGCCCCGGATCCGAGCCAACGGAGCGGGGATTCAGCGCGGTCGCGCCGGTCTTAACTGAGCTGCAGGTCTGGCTAGGGGTTGCAGCTTCAGGTCAGGTTCTTCCCGGCCTATGGGCTGGGCTCGCTGGCGGGCAGGATGTTCTGGTTGATGTGGAAGATGTTGTCGGGGTCGTAGCGGTTCTTGACCTGGGCGAGCCGTTGGTAGTTGCCGCGGTAGGAAGCTTCGATCCGGTCCTGGCCCTCGTTCATCATGAAGTTGATGTATGCGCCGCCGGCCGAGGTTGGGTGCAGTTCCTGCCAGTAATCCCTGGCCCATTGCGAGATGAGGCCGGCGTTGGCCGGGTCGGGGTCGACGCCCGCGATGATGCCGGCCCAGCCGCCATCTCGGTAAGCGAAGGCAGTCGCGCCCGCTGGCAGGCGGCGAACGGCGCCGTCGATCGGGTACATGTGCATGGTGGAGTGGCCGGTGGGCAGCTGCGCGCCGTACTTGACGTGCACATCGATCGCGGCGTCGGAGATCTCGTTGAAGAAGTCGGTCTGCCAGTACCACTGCAGCCCGGCCGGGTAAAGGCCGTCGAACGCGCTCTGCAGCACGTCGAACGGCATGGGCTGCAAGCCCACCAGCAGCGGCGAGCCGTAGGTCCTGACCGACTCCATCACCGCGTCGGCCTGCTCGTGCGCTCCGGTGTAGCACCAGACAATGCTGCACGCCTTGCGGCCCCACAGCTCCTCGGGGAACGGCGGCGCGGGCGGGATGGTCATCAGCCCGATCCAGCCGCTCAGCTCTTCGGGCAGCGATGGCAGCAGCTCCCGGTACCAGCGCATCACCTCGGGGGTGTCGGCGAAGTCGTACAGCACCGGGCCGCCGATGATCGTGCCGTGCTCGCCGATGTCGTGGCACCGGAACGTGAACGAGGTGACGATGCCGAAGTTCCCGCCGCCGCCACGCAGCCCCCAGAACAGATCGGGGTGGGAGTGTTCGCTGGCGGTGACGAAGGTGCCGTCGGCGAGCACGACGTCGGCGGACAGCAGGTTATCCACAGTGAGGCCGAAGCGGCGGGACAGGTAGCCGATGCCGCCGCCGAGAGTCAAGCCGGCCACCCCGGTGGAGGCGATGAAGCCGGACGGGGTGGCCATGCCGAATTTCACGGTCGCGTGGTCGGTGTCTCCCCAGGTGCAGCCGGCATCGGCGCGGACGGTGTGGCCGGCCGGGTCGACGGTCGTGCTGCGCAATAGCGAAAGGTCGATGACCAGGGCGCCGTCCCCTACCCCGAGCCCGGCTCCGCTGTGGCCGCCGCCGCGGACGGCGATCTCCGCGCCAAGGCGGCGGGCGAACCGGACGCAACTGATGACGTCGGCGGTGTCCCGGCAGCGCGCGATCGCGGCCGGATGCTTGTCGATCATGCCGTTGTACACGGCGCGCGCCTCGTCGTAACCCGGATCTCCCGGCACGATCAGGTCACCGCGCAGGGCGGCGGCCAGCTCGCGGTACTGGATGGTGCCGACGTCGGCTGATGTCATGGTCATCGGATGCCCTCTCGCACTGCTTCAGAGATAGCACGATCGTTCGCGCTGTTTCAGAGAGTACGATCGGCCGTGCTATCTTGTCAAACGTGATGAGCGACGTCGTGAAACAACGCGATCGTGCGCAGCGACGGCCCCGCGCCGACGGGGAGCGCACCCGCGGCGCGATCCTGCGTGCTGCCGCCTCGCTGGCCACCGTCGACGGCCTGGAGGGCCTGTCGATCGGGAACCTGGCCGCCGCGACCGGCATGAGCAAGAGCGGCCTCTATGCGCACTTCGGCTCCAAGCAGGAACTCCAGCTGGCCACCGTGGAGGCGGCAGACCAGATTTTCCAGGAAGTAGTCGTGCAGCCCGCCCTAGCGGCTCCGCCGGGCCTGGCCCAGCTGGTGGCGGTGTGCGAGGCGTACTTCGATTACCTGGAGCGCCGCACCTTCCCCGGTGGCTGCTTCTTCGCTGCCGCTGCGCTGGAGATGGGCACCCGCCCTGGGCCGGTCAAGGAACGGGTCGCCGCCTGGGAGTCCGGGTTCGCGGCGCTGGTCCGGGGCCTCGTGGCCACCGCTCTTGAGCAGCAGGAGCTTCCCGCCCGCGAGGACCCTGACCGGCTGGCCTTCGAGCTGCACGGGATCATGCTGGCCGCTGACACCCACTTCGTCCTACACGACGACCCCACGGTCACGGACCTGGCCCGGCAGATCGTCCGCCAACGGCTAGGACTCGGCAACGGCGGAAACGCCTCCGAAGGCTTGGGTCGCGGCCCTGACCCTGCGTAGCCCGCCGTGGATCGCGCAGCCACGCCACCGCCCCGCAGAAGAGTGACTTCGGACCCTCGACGGTCATCCAGGCTTGGTCGGCAATCCAGGCCGTCAGCTCGGGCTCGACCTCGGCGAACGGTGTCAGACCCGTACTCGCGCTGGATCTCCAAGGCATGTTCGAGCTTCGTTTTCTCCCGGTCGGTGTAGCGCTTCACGCACGTCGGGTCTTCGATTCCCAGCTGCTCGGCTAGGTAGCCCACCAGCTCGGGCGGA
>JADGOV010000162.1 GCA_017882785.1 Frankiaceae bacterium | reverse complement strand
AGGGAATGTGACCGGGTAACGGGGAGGGCGACTGTTAGGCCGTTCAGGTGAATCCTTGCGGGTTCGCGTGTCGATGGACCGTCGGGCGCCGTTGAATGACCGTAACCGATGATCTCCGGGGGGGCATTGTTGTGTGTGGGATTGTCGCGTGCCGGCTGACCGGCGGCGCGGAGGAATTCTTGCTGCCGGCGTTACGTCGGCTGGAATATCGCGGGTATGACTCGGCCGGTATCGCGGTCACCGGGCCCGGGCAGGGCGGGCCGCACACGGTGCGGGCGGTGGGCCGGCTGGACGCGTTGCTGGGCCGGCTCGCCGCGCGCCCGCTGCCGACCGGCCTGGGGATCGGGGTCGGGCACACCCGGTGGGCCACCCATGGCGTCGTGTCGGAGGCGAACGCGCATCCGCATCGGGATTGCTCGGGCTCGGTCGCGGTGGTGCACAACGGGATCCTCGACAACGCCGACCAGCTCCGGGCGGAGCTGACCCGGCGCGGTCACCGGTTCAGCTCCGAGGTCGACAGCGAGGTCGTGGCCCATCTGGTGGAGGAGGCCGGCGCAGGTCGGCTCGTCGACGCGGTCCGGACCGCGGTGCGGCAGTTGCACGGTAGCTGGGCGCTGGCGGTGACCAGCGGCCGGGCCGCCGAGGTCGTGCTGGCCTGCCACCGATCCCCGCTGGTGGTCGGCTTGGCCGAGGACGGGTATGTCGCCGCCTCCGATTTGACCGCGCTACTCGGCACCGTCGGGCATGTGCACGTGTTGCAGGACGGCGACATCGTCGAGCTGACCGACCAAATCTCTTGGACCGACGGGCACGGGGCCGCGCTGCCGCCGCGGCCGCCGGTCACCGTCGACTGGGCCGCCGAGGACGCCGAGACCGGGGTCTACGAGGACTTCATGGAAAAAGAGATCGCCGAGCAGCCGGCGGCGGCGCGCCGGCTGCTGGAACGGCTACTGCCCCAGATCGTCGACGGCCGGCTGTGGGCCGGGCTGGGCCTGCCGCCGGTTCCGGCGGTGCGGTTCGTGGCATGCGGCAGCTCCCTGCACGCCTCGGCGGCCGCGGCCCGGGTGTTCCGGCGGGTCGCCGGCCTGCCGACCACGGTCGCGGTTGCCTCCGAGTTCGAGCCAGAGCCCGGTTTCCCCGACCACGGGCTGACGGTCGCGGTGTCCCAATCCGGGGAGACCGCTGACGTGCTGTCCGCCGTCGAGGCGGTACCCGGTCCGCTGCTGGCGCTCACCAACTCCCCGTCGTCCTCGCTGGCCCGGCGCGCCGACGCGGTCCTCGATTGCACCGCCGGCCCGGAGATCGGGGTGGCGGCGACCAAGACCTTCACCACCCAGGTGATCGGCGGGGCGGCGCTGGGGCTGGCGGTAGCGGCCGCATTCGGCCGGGCGAGTCCGGCCGCCGTCACGGCCCACGTCGCTGCCCTGGCCCGACTACCGGACCTCCTCGACGCCGCACAGCTGACGTCGTTCCCCGTCGCCGACGCGCTCGCCGACGACCTTGCCGACGCGCCGGGGTTCTTCTTCGTCTCCCGCGGCGCCGGGCTGCCCTATGCGGCCGAAGGCGCGCTGAAACTCAAGGAGATCACCTACAGGTGGGCCGAGGGAATCGCCGCCGGAGAGCTCAAACACGGTCCGATCGCACTGATCGACGAGTCGACCCCGGTGGTCGTCGTGGACAGCGGCAGCCGGACCCGGCTCAACGGCGCGGCGGCCGAGATGCGGGCCCGCGGCGCGCGGATCATCCGCGTCGGCGCCGAACCGGAGGCCACCTTCCCGGTGCTGGCAGCCGACGAGCCGCCGTGGGGCCCGCTGGAAAGTGTCGTCGCCCTGCAGCACCTGGCCCGCTCGCTGGCGATCACGCTCGGCCGGGACACCGACAAACCGCGCAACCTCGCCAAGTCCGTCACCGTCTTGTAGCTGCCGACACCGGACCGGACGGGGGCGCACGCGCGCCCGCGGCCGGGAGTCACAGCGAGCCTTGAGAACCGAACAGAACATTGGAGCTATTTGCCATGAGATGGCTGTTGACCGGTGGTGCCGGCTACATCGGCGCGCACGTGCTGCGCGCGATGCAGGCGGCGGACCTGGAGGTGGTCGTCTTCGACGACCTGTCGACCGGAGATCCGGGGCGAGTGCCGGCCGCGGTGCCGCTCGTCGTCGGATCCATCCTCGACGGCGCCACGCTGCGGCGGACGCTGGGCGACTACCAGATCGGCGGGGTGGTCCACCTAGCCGGCAAGAAGGCCGTCGCCGAGTCGGTGGCCGACCCGCTGCGCTATTACCGGGAGAACGTCGTCGGCACCCTCACCCTGCTGGAGGAGATGCGCACGGCCGGCGTCGGGCGGCTGGTCTTCTCCTCCAGCGCGGCCGTGTACGGCACGCCGGCCGGCGAGACCGTCGAGGAGACCGCGGCCACCCGGCCGGAAAGCCCGTACGGGCGGTCCAAGCTCGTCGGCGAGTGGATGGTGCAAGACGCCGCCGCCGCGGTCGGCATCAGCAGCGTCAGCCTGCGCTATTTCAATGTGGTCGGCTGCGCCGACCCGACGCTCGCCGACACCGGCGGGACCAACCTGTTCCCGCTGGTCATGCGGGCGCTGATGGACGGCGCCCGGCCGGTTGTCTACGGCGCGGACTACCCGACCCGGGACGGTAGCTGCATCCGCGACTTCATCCACGTCCAGGACCTGGCCGAAGCGCACGTCGCGGCGGCCCGGCTGGTCGGGTGGAGGCGCTGCGCCGAGACGGTGAACATCGGCTGCGGCAGTGGGCACACGGTACTGGAGGTACTGGACGCCGTCGGCGAGGTCACCGGCCGTGACACCACCCCGACCATTTCGCCCCGGCGGCCGGGTGATCCGGTGCGGATGGTGGCCGCGGCCGTCAAGGCCGAACGGCTGCTCGGCTGGCGGGCCAGCCGGGGTCTCGAGGCGATGGTCGTCAGCGCCTGGCAGGCCCACCACCCGGACAGCGTCGCCCGACGGCTGCCCGTCCATCCTGACGGGCCGGCCGCGGGGCCGGCTGCGGCGGTGGCGTGATGCGGGTGGCGCTGCTCACCGAGGGCTGCTACCCGTACGTGACCGGGGGGGTCAGCACCTGGTGTGACCAGCTGATCCGCGGACTGTCGGAGCACGACTTCACCGTCGTTGCGATAACCGGGGGCGGCCGCGAGCAGCCGGTGTGGGAGTTGCCGCCCAACGTGCGCGAGCTGCGCTGCGTGCCGTTGTGGGACTGGAACCCGGCCCGCCGCGAGCCGGTTCCGCTGGCTCGGGCCGCGTTCGTCACCACCTACCGGCCCTTTCTGCGCGCGTTGCTGAACCCAGCCGCCGATCCGGACCGGTTCACCGGCTATCTGCAACGACTGTTCCGGATCGCGCAGGACGGCGGGCTCAGCTCGAGCCTGCGCACCGACGAGGCCGTCGACGCCCTGTTGGCGGTGTGGGCCGAGCTGCACGGCTCGGCTCCGCTGAGCATGCGGGACGCGGTGGACGCCACCGAACTCATCGAGCACCTGCTGCGGCCGTTGTCCGCGCCGGTGGTCGAGGCCGATGTCTGCCATGCGGTGTCGAACGGACTGCCCGCCCTGGTCGGGCTGGCCGCCAAATGGCGCTACGGCACCCCGATGGTGATGTCCGAACACGGCGTCTACCTGCGCGAGCGCTACCTGGCCTGCCACCTGGTGCGCTACTCCTGGCCGGTCAAGACGATCCTGCTCGCGCTGTTTCGCCGAATTTGCTGGTCGGCCTACGCGGCCAGCGACGTCATCAGCCCGGTGAACGTCTACAACCAGCGGTGGGAGGTGCGCCACGGCGCCGACCCGGACGCGATCACCACTGCCTACAACGGGGTCCAGCCCGACAGCTACCCGCCGGCCATCGCCGAGCCGGCCGTGCCGACCATCGGCTGGGTCGGCCGGCTCGACCCGTTGAAGGACCTGGAGACCCTGCTGCACGGATTCGCGCTCCTGCGGGCCGAGCTGCCCAGCGTCGTACTGCGCCTGTTCGGACCCACGCCGCCCGGCAACCAGTGGTACGAGCAGCGGCTACGCACCCTCGCCGACGAGCTCGGCCTCGCTGGCTCGGTAACCTTCGAGGGCCCGGTCCGGCCGGTCAGCTCGGCCTACCACGCCTCCACGCTGGTCGCGCTGTCGAGCATCTCCGAGGGGCTGCCCTACACCGTCGTCGAGGCGATGATGTGCGGGCGGGCGACGGTGTCGACCGAGGTGGGCGGGGTCCCCGAGGTGGTCGGCGACACCGGCCTGCTCGTCCCGCCCCGCGATCCCGCCGCCTTCGCCCGGGCCTGCC
>JADGOV010000161.1 GCA_017882785.1 Frankiaceae bacterium | reverse complement strand
AGGGCCAGTGCCGCACCGGTGGCCAGGGCGGCGGGGATGCCGGCGGGTCGGACGATGAGCCCGAACAGGATGGGGCCGCCGCCGAGACCGAGATCGACCATGATGCTGAAGGTGGCGGCCGCGGTGCCGCGCTGTCCGGTGGGCAGGCGGGACATGAGCACCCGATAAAACGCGGGGGTCAGGAACGCCATACCCACGGCCAGCACGACCGCACCGGCAATCAAGGCGATTGGGGTGCGCAGCAGGCTCATCACGGCCAGGCCTGCGGCGCAGGCGGTCAGCGCCGCCGCTGAAACGCGAACGGCTGGCGCGCGGTCGGAGAACTTTGCGAACAGGATCCTGCAGGCGACGACGACGGCGCCGTAAACGAAGAGCACCCCTCCCGCCCCGGACATGCCGAGGTCGCGGGCATACAAGGCGGCGAAGCCGAGGAAACCTGCGGCCCCGGCGAGTCCGGCGACGAACGCCAACCCGGGCGCGATCAGGCGGGCGGGCAGCAGCGACGCGCCGGAGGCCTCGCCGGGCCGTCCGGGCAGCGCGGGCAGCCGGGTGGCCATAAAGGTGGCGAGCAGCCCGAGGGCTGCGGCGCTGACCCACGCCGCCGGGTATCCACCGATGCCAAGGAGCCAATCTCCCAGAGCGGGGCCGGCGGTGATGCCGAGGTAAAGGCCCAGGGAGTTGTAGCTCAACGCCTCCCCCAACCGCTCCGCCGGCGCCAGGTCGGCCAGCGCGGCGACGCCAGCTACGAAGAAGGCCGCCTCGGCCACGCCGAGCAGCACCCGAAGCCCTAAAAGCACCCAGAACTGCGTGACCAGCAAGTGCGCGGCAATGACTGCGCTGAACAGCAGCGCCCCCGCCACCATCAGCCGCCGACGGCCCCATCGGTCGGCCACCCACCCGGCCAGGGGACGCAGTAGCAGCGCGGTGATGCTGAACGCCCCGATAGCGACGCCGACCGCCGCGGAACCCACCGCCAGCGAGTCGGTGGCGAACAGCGGCACTACGGGGATCATCAGCCCGAGCGCGGTGAAGTATGCCAGCTCCGACAGGGTCAGCGTGATGAACGCGGGCGTCAGGAGAGGACCGCCGTCCGATCCGTTTTGCACCGTCATCGGCGGCCTCCCAACCTCGCCCCGCGCCATCCCCGGCTCGGCGTCCCTCATCCCGGGCCCGGACCCCTGTCGCCAGCGATCCTGCCGGTGTGGTGGTGGTCGGCCAAGCCAGGGGTTGCTCGCCGAGTTTCCGCTTATCCACCTGGGGACGTGGTCGGTCAGGGTAGCTCGGGGAGAGTGGCCTTGCTGAGTTTGTCGTTGCGGTTGCGGCGACCGCGGAGCGGAGGAAACGAACGCCATTAGTCGAGGGCGACTTGACTCAAGCAGCTATCCAATACACACGTTCGGATTTGGTGCCATTTAGCGTGAACAAAACGTGACACGTAATTCGAACATTCACACGCCTGGTCGGACGTCTGGGTGACCTCCACGGTTCAGCCGACGGGTACCACGTCTACGTCGCTCGCCTTCACGAAGGCGATCCGGTGGCCGAGTTGGATCTCCAGGTATTTCGTTGTGCCGAGTACGTCGGTGTGGTCGCCTGGCACGCTGTTGTCGATGCTCGTGGCGTAGTAATAGTCCGTGGGGGTGACTCCGCCGTACACGTAGGACTGTCCGGGTTGGATGGTGTAGGGCAGTGGTGTCATCGCGGCGGCCGGGATGTCGGAGGGGAATTCCGACGGGTTTGGGTAGGCCACCCCGTAGGTCGGTACCGGCGTGGTATCCGTCTTCGGCCTGACCACGAGGGTGGAGGTCGGTGTCGCCGTCGGGCACGTGGTGGGGTTTTCGAACCAGACTGTGGCGCCGTCCCACCAGATCGCCACCCAATCGTCCTGCCGGCCGGCCACGGCGAACTGTTGGCCGGCGCTGGCTTTGTCACCCCAGTCCGCGGCGCAGGTGCTGCCGGGTGTGCCCGGCGAGCTTTTCGGGTAAAGGCCGGGATCGTTGAACAGCGGCGCCGACGCGTTCGGCGCGGTGCGCAGGTACACAAAGCTTGCCGCCTGCGGCGCGACCGGGGTGTTCTGCTCGCAGTCGGTGACGCTTTGAATGTTGCGGGCGAAGACCGGGTTGATGGTGATCACCTTGCTGTGCTGGGTGCCGGTGGGGGTCGTGTAGCGACCCAGCAGGTTCATGAAGTGGTTCCAGTTCCAGAACGGCCCCGGATCCCAGTGCATCGCGGGGATGCGGGCGGTGGTGGGGCTGGGCGCGTTGTCGTGGCCGATGATGTGCTGCCGGTCCAGCGGGATGTGGTAGCGGTTCGCCAGAGAGCGGACCAGCCGGGCGGTGCTCTGGTAGAGCCGTTCGGTGTACCAGGTGGCGCCCTGTATCGCGTAGCCTTCCTGCTCGATGCCAATGGCGTGCATGTTCATGTACCAGTTGCCGGCGTGCCAGGCGACGTCGGAGTTCGGCACCATCTGGGTCACTGCGCCGTCACTGCCACGCACCACGTAGTTGGCGCTGGAGTAGGCGGCCGGGTTCTGAAACAGAGAGATTGTGCCGGTGTATGACCCTTCGGTGTCGTGGAGGACGATGTAGTTGATCGTCAAGTTCTTGTTCGGCCGGTCCGCAAGGTCGTAGTTGCCGTAGTCGGAGATGCTGGAGTTCTGTGCGTAGGCGGCCGGGACGAAGTCGCAGTGGAGGTTCCTGGGACACTGCGCCTCCCCGGTGGCGGGGCGGGGCGTCAGCGGCAACTCCGACAGCGCGGCGGTGTCCGGCCGCACGCCAGGCTGGGCGGTCAAGGTGAGGGTCTGGCCGTCGTCGGTGTGCCGGGTGGCGCCGGCGCGGATGGTGTCGTACACGTCGTCGGCGAACTGGGCGGCGTCGTCCCGCGTCGACGACGCCGAATACTTCGCTACCGCCGCGTACCAGTCGCCGACCGCGCTGGGTAGGGCGCCGTGGTTGAGCGAGCGGCCGTCGGAGGCGAGCAGCGCGGCGCCGCCGCGGATGTTGGCACTCTCGTCCGTGGTGAGGGTGGCCGGGCTGGCGCCGATCAGCGTGGCCGCGGTGGTCAAGGCGTCCGGCGCCTGCGTCGGTGAGGGGTCGTCACCCTTGGCGTCGGCCGCGTCCCCGGGCATCTTCGTCAGGGCCATCGGGCCGTACTGGCCGGTGGTGCTGGGCTGCCCCCCGCTGTGAGACTCCCACAACGTCTCCTGGTACGACACCGCGAGCAGGACACTGTCCGGCACGGTGAACTCGGCCGCGGCCGCCGCGAATTCGGCCTGCCGCCCACCTGTCCCCGGCGGTGTCTGCGCGGCCGCCTCGGCCGGGAAAACAAGCACCGCGCCGAGCATGCAGGCCATCGTCGCCCACAGGAACCTTGGAATTCGCCTCATGCGTCGGACCCTGACACGATTTTTGCCCATCGATTTCTCCCAATACGTGCTGCGCGCGACGCTGCTGACCGGATGATTGACCTACCACAGTGCCAAATAAGATTGCCGGCAAAGGTTCTCGCCGACCCACCTGTGCCATCGCCAGCTGGTCGAATAGTGTCCGCAGACGGTGTGGGCCTGCAGCCCCGTCGGCCGTAGCTTCCCGCGGCGGTTGTGAAACACGCTGACTGGCAGTTCTTCCCCCATTCTTACTGGCCACAGATCCGCAAGTTCGTCACGGCGGCGACTAGAACCCCCGACTACGGCATAAAGCTCGATCAGCGTACGCCAAATGGTTCGACGCCTGACAGTGCACCGGGGTCCGATCGGTTCGGCCCGGCCGAACAATTCTGCTCACTCCACCTCCAGGCAATGGCGATGCCAGGTCTGGAGGTATACCAATCGGTAGACTATATCGAGGTTGGACTGCTCAGGGTTTTGTTTGGAAAGCCGTCGTACTTGTTATTTGTTGGGTGTCGCAAATATCCAGGGGTGATCAAAAAGGTCCCGCAAACCTTCCTTGAACCATTGGTTGCCGGTAGACGCTGCGCGGAGTACCGAGGCTCGGGTACTTCGGCCGATTGATGATAGTGCAGCCCGTAGGAGACCAGCCCGGCGAAACGGGCCTGCAGGTAGGACAACTCCGGGGTGGTCCGCTCCCGCAGGACAGCGGCCAACGGGCTGAACGTGCGGGCGGCCGGCCGCGGTGTGCAGGGACAGCTCCACCAGCGGGGGCTATCCAAACGCAGCACGCCGAACAAGGTGCGCACCACGATGCGCCGGCTGTCCTTGTGCCGGCGCGGGGGTCCGCAGTCCGGGCACCCGGCCTGGGCGGACAGCGCGGTCCTCACCTGATGCTCGACCACCGTGTCCCGGGAACACGCCCCCCTGGT
>JADGOV010000025.1 GCA_017882785.1 Frankiaceae bacterium | reverse complement strand
TCCAGCACGTCCTTGATGGACTCCGACCGCACCGATCCACCTGATCCGCCCGGCGGCGACCACACCCTCGTCGGTAGTGGCCAAGTCCACCCGCCCGATCTCGAACGACAGCGTCGGCGCCTCCTCGCCGAGGTTGTGCCATGGGGTCGACGGTGACGAAGAGCACCGACCGGGCCACGGCGCCGAACGCCACCGATGCCTGGATCTGGTCGAGCGGATCGGACCTGCTCGACTTGTTCAGGTGGATCAGACCGACCACCGCGCAGCGGGTACGATCCGCGATCGCCTTGATCTGCTCCAGCCCCCGGCGCACCTCGGAGTCCTTGTGCGTGTCGAGCCCTGCGGAGAGGCGGGAGACGGGAGGGTCGAGCAGGACGAGGACGGCTTGCTTCTCCCCGAGAATATCTCCGTGCCGCCGGAGAGGACGTGCCGAGTCGCACGAGGTGAAGTCGGCGGACGTCGAGCCCACCACTCCGTGAGGACTCTCAGCGAGTCCGTGCCCGAGCGGGCGTCGTGGTGACGAACCAGGCGGAGCCTGGGACTCCTCGGCGGACTTTCTGGAGCTGGACACCATGACCGGCCCATCGCGCCACGCGCGCGGGGGTCTCCCAATCTTGGCGCCATTGGCGAGATTACCTGGGGAGAGTGTCTTCAAGAGTTGAGTAGGTACAGGTGAGAGGCATGGTTGGCATGATCGTTTCAATCGCGCCAATCGTGCCGCGGTTTGAGGTGGTGCCGGTGTTGGCGCGATTGATGGCGGGATTGCAGACTTCCCTGATCCACCTGGTGGACGCGCGCACGGCCGAAGATCGAACACACAGGAAGGCAGGGGCGCGACATGGCCGACCCGATCCGGCTGGCCACCCGGGAGGGCGCTATGTTATGGCTTGATTACGTTGGGCGACATATTGGCGGAGCGAATGCCGCCTCGACCGAGGGCCGCCACTCTTCGCCTACGGTGCACCGGTGACTCGCTATCCGCTCTTCCTCGATCTGCGCGGTCGGCAGGTGCTCGTGGTCGGGGCCGGCCGGGTGGCGGCCCGCCGCATCGACGCGCTGGTGTCCGCCGGAGCCCTTATCACGGTGGTGGCGCCGACTGCCGACGTGGGTCTCGCGACCCGGGTCGAGGCGTCCGCCGGCCACCTGCGCTGGCATCGACGGCCCTACACCTCCGCCGATCTGGACGCCGTCAGTCTCGTCCACGCGTGCACCGATGACGTCGAACTCAACGCAACAGTCGCCCGTGAGGCCGAGGAGCGTCACCTCTGGTGTGTCCGGGCCGACCAGGCGGAATCCTCTGCCGCCTGGGTACCGGCCAGCGCCGCCGTTGACGACGTCACGGTGGCGATCAGCGCGGCCGGCGACCCGCGACGCGCCAGCGTCCTCCGCGACCGGTTCGCCGCCGCCCTGCACGCCGATCCGCTGCCGGCCAGGCCGCAGCGGGCCGGGCCGGGGGTGGTCCTCATCGGTGGGGGGCCCGGCGACGCGGGTCTGATCACGTTGCGTGGGTATCGGCGGCTCCTGGCCGCCGACGTCGTGGTGACCGATCGGCTGGGTCCCCGCGAACTGCTCGACGTGCTGCCCGATGACGTCGAGATCATCGACGTGGGCAAGACCCCCCGGGGCCCGGCCGCTCAGCAGGCGGACATCAACCGACTCATCGTCGAACGGGCGCTGGCCGGCCAGCGGGTCGCCCGACTGAAGGGCGGCGACGGGTACGTCTTCGGCCGGGGGGCGGAGGAGGTTCAGGCATGCGTCGCGGCCGGCGTCGCGGTAGAGGTGATCCCGGGCGTGTCGAGTGTCACATCCGCGCCAGCGTTGGCCGGGATCCCGCTGACCCACCGCGGGATCACCCAGGAGTTCATCGTCGCCACCGGGCACGTCCCTCCCGGCGACCGTCGATCGACCGTCGACTGGGCCGCCTGGGGAGCCAGCAACGCAACGATCGTCCTGCTGATGGCGGTGGAGCATCTCGCTGCCATCGCCGCGGCGCTGCTCCGCGGCGGCCGCCCTGGCGGCACGCCGGTCGCCGGCATCGTCGACGCCTCCCTGGCCACCCAACGGGTCCGCGTGTCCACGCTCGAAGCAGTGGCCGGCACAGCGGTGGCCGGCACAGCGGTGGCCGGCACAGCGGCCGGTGAAGCCGCAGCCGGGCCGCTCGCCTTGAGGCCACCGGCGGTGGTGGTCATCGGTGAGGTGGTGGCACTGCGCAGCTAGCTGCGGTGGGCGTGCCGGGCCAGCAGGACCGTGGTCCGCTCCTTGACCTGCTCCGCGTGCCGAGCAATCCACAGACAAATCCCGGCGAGCGGTAACTCCATCAGGACGGCCTGCCCCAGCGCGACCATCAACTCGCCGCGGGAACGCGACGTGGTGACATCGAACCAGGCATCGCAGATCAGCAACGTCGCCGCGGCGGTCGCCGTGGCCACCACCCAGGTGGAGCGCCGGTAGGCCGCCAACGCTGTGCCGGCCAGCGCGAGGAAGAGGGCCACGTCGAAGCCCACCCAGGCAAGGTTCCACCGCTCGGAGACCGTCCGCGCGGGAAGGCTCAACCCCAGCCAGACCGTCCAGGGCAGGAGTCCGACCGCAAGCACGCCGAACACCGGCGCCACCCACCGCGGTGCGGGGGCGGCAGCGGGGGGACGGCGAGAGGGATGACTGCTCCGAGCCAGCGCGGCCGCCACCGGCTCCAGCGGTGTCGGGCCGCTGTCGCCCAACCAAGACCTCACGCCAGCACAACGGGAGGACCAGGCCGCCCATTCCGGCGCAGCTTCACCGCCGGTCAGCTGCGAATCTGGCCGTCCCCAGTGACGAGGAACTTCGTCGAGGTGAGCTCGGTCAGGCCCATCGGCCCGCGCGCGTGCAGCTTCTGGGTGGAAATGCCGATCTCCGCACCGAAGCCTAGTTGCTCTCCGTCGGTGAACCGCGTGGAGCAGTTCACCATCACCGCAGCCGCGTCGACCTCGGCTGCGAAGCGTCGGGCGCTGTGCTGCGATGCGGTGACGATCGCCTCGGTGTGGCCACTCCCCCAGCGCCGGATGTGGGACACCGCGGCCGACAGCGAGGGCACGACCGCGACCGCGAGATCGAGGGAGAGGTATTCCCTGGCCCAGTCCTCCTCGGTCGCGGCGATGACCGCGTCGTCATAGCCGGCAACGGTCACGTCCCCGTGCAGCGTGACCCCCGCCGAGCGCAGCGCCGGCAGGGCCAGCGGGAGGAACTCGGCGGCCGCGTCGGCGTGGACGAGCAGGGTCTCGGCCGCGTTGCACACACTGGGTCGCTGCGTCTTGGCGTTGAGCGTGATCGCCAGTGCCGCGTCGAGGTCGGCGCCGGCGTCGACATAGACGTGGCAGTTGCCGACGCCGGTCTCGATGACCGGCACCGTCGCCTCCTCGACGACGGAGCGGATGAGCCCGGCCCCACCGCGCGGGATCACGACGTCGACCAGACCGCGGGAGCGCAGCAGGTGCTTGACCGCGTCGTGGTCGTCCCCGGGCACGCGCTGGACCGCGTCAGGCGGGAGGCCGGCGGCGCTCCCCGCGGCGGTGAGGATGTCGATCAGGCAGGTGTTGGAAGCCCGCGCCGAGGCCGAGCCGCGGAGCAGCACGGCATTGCCGCTCTTCACCGCCAGGCCCGCCGCGTCGACCGTGACGTTGGGCCTGGCTTCGTAGATGATGCCGACCACCCCGATCGGAACCCGGACCTGACGCAACTCCAGGCCGTTGGCCAGGGTCGAGCCGCGCACCACCTCGCCTACCGGGTCCGGCAGCCCGGCGACCTGACGCAGACCGTCTGCCATCGCCATGACCCGATCCGTACTGAGACTGAGCCGGTCGAGCATCGCCTCGCTCAAGCCAGCCGCCCGGCCGCGGGCAACGTCCTCGGCGTTGGCCGCCAGCACCTCCCGGGTCCGGGCCTGCAGCGCGTCCGCCATGGCCAGCAGAGCGGTATCCTTCGCCGCGCGGGTCAGCAGGCCCAGCTCGACGGCGGCACGGCGAGCACGGAGAGCCACCGCTGTGATCTCGGTGACCTCCGGAAGGTCACTGCTCTGGACTGACGTCATGGGATCGAGGGTCCCACGGCCGGGGGGTCGAGGTCTCCTCCGGCCGGCAGGAGGACAAGGTCGTCACGGTGGATGACCTCCCGCTCGTAGGCCGGCCCCAACTCGGCGGCCAGGTCCCGGGTGGAGCGACCGAGCAGCGGTGGCAACTCGCTGGCGTCGTACTCGACCAACCCACGGGCAACGACCCGGCCGTCCTCACCGACGAGATCCACCGGATCACCGGCGGCGAAGTTGCCTTCGACCGCGGTGATGCCGGCCGGCAGCAGTGAGAGCCGGCGGTGCACGACAGCGGCCACCGCCCCGATGTCGAGCACCAGCCGCCCCCGCGGGGCGGCGGCGTGCGCCAGCCAGAGCAGCCGGGCCGGTGTCCGGGTGCCGGTGGGGTGGAACAGCGTGCCGACCTCCTTGCCGGCCAGGGCAGCCCTGACGTCATCGGCGTGCGCGACGACGACGGGTACGCCGGCTGCCGTGGCCAGGCTGGCGGCAGCCAGCTTCGCGGCCATCCCCCCGGAGCCGACCGCCGAGCCGCGTCGGGTCGCGGTCACCCCGACGAGATCGGCAGCGGAGCGCACCTCGGCGAGCAACGTGGCCCCCGGCCGTCGTGGGTCGTCATCGTGGACCCCGCTGACATCGGAGAGCAGCACGAGCGCGTCCGCCCGGACGATGTGCGCGACGAGCGCGGCGAGCCGGTCGTTGTCCCCGAAGCGAATCTCCTCCGTGGCCACGGTGTCGTTCTCGTTGACGATCGGCACGACGCCGAGGGCCAGCAGTCGGTCCAAGGTCCGTTGCGCGTTGCGGTAGTGGGCGCGGCGCACCACGTCGTCCGCGGTCAGCAACACCTGCCCGACGCGACGGTCGTGCCGGGCGAAGGAGACCGCGTACCGCTCGACAAGCAGCCCCTGACCGACGCTGGCGGCGGCCTGCAGGGTGGCGAGGTCACGCGGCTTGCGGGTCAGACCGAGCGGAGCCAGTCCGGCCGCGATGGCACCCGAGGAGACGAGCACCACCGAACCGGACCGCTCGGCGAGGGCGTCGACCAGTGCGTCGACCCGGCCGGAATCCAGCCCGCCCCCGCGTCGGGTGAGCGATGACGAGCCGATCTTGACGACCACCCGGGCAGCGGTGGACACCGCTGTTCTCATCGACCGTCGATCCGCAGATCCTGCCCCCGCCGGCCGAGCACGTGCTCGACTCCGGCCAGCAGCGCGGGCTCCCAGTCGAAAGTGACCTCGTCAATGGCGATGGTGTCCCCCGGTTGCGCGCCGGCCGCAACCAGCGCCTGCTCGACGCCGAGGCGAGCGAGCCGGTCGGCAAGGTAACCGACGGCCTCGTCATTGCCGAAGTCCGTCTGCTGTACCCACCGCCGGGGTTTGTCTCCGAGGATGACGAAGGCGTCCTCGGTTCGCTGCACGGTGAAGCCCGCGTCGTCGACCGCCTTGGGCCGAAGGATCACGCGCGGCGGCTCCGCCCTCGGACGGGCCGCGCGGTCGGCGTTCACCGCCCCGGCCATCGAGAAGCTCAGTGCGCGAAGACCCTCATGGGTGGCGGCGCTGCCGGCCAGGACGGGGAAGCCGGCATCGCGCAGCATCGGCCCGACCATCTCGGCCAGCTCCCGCCCGGCCGGGACGTCGACCTTGTTGAGCAGCACCAGCCTCGGCCGGTCGGCGAGGCCCCCGTACGCCGACAGCTCCGCCTCCAGAGCACGCAGATCGCTGATCGGATCGCGGTCCGGCTCCTCGGTGGCACAGTCGAGGACATGGACCAGCACCGAGCATCGTTCGACGTGACGCAGGAACTCCAGCCCCAGTCCTTTGCCCGCGCTGGCGCCGGGAATGAGACCGGGCACATCGGCCACGGTGAACACCGTCTCACCAGCGGTGACGACGCCAAGGTTGGGCACCAGCGTGGTGAACGGATAGTCCGCAATCTTGGGACGGGCCGCGGAGAGCGCCGAGACCAACGAGGACTTGCCGGCGTTGGGAAATCCGACGAGCGCGACGTCAGCAACGGTCTTGAGCTCGAGTGTCACCTCGACGGAGTCCCCCGGCTCTCCGAGCAACGCGAAGCCGGGTGCCTTGCGACGCGGCGAGGCCAGCGCCGCGTTGCCGAGGCCACCGCGACCGCCGCGGGCAATCACCCACCGCGTTCCGTCACCGATCAGGTCGGCCACCGGCTCGGCACGCGCCGGGTGACGCACGACCGTGCCTTCCGGCACCGGGATGACGATATCTGCGCCCTCGGCGCCGTTGCGGTGGCTACCCTGCCCGGGTTTGCCGGAGGCGGCCCTCCGGTGCGGATGTCGTTGGACGTCGAGCAGCGTCGTCGTGGATGGATCCACCATGACGACCACGTCCCCGCCCCGGCCCCCGTTGCCACCGTCCGGACCGCCCAACGGCTTGAACTTCTCCCGGTGAACGGATGCACAGCCGTTCCCGCCGTCGCCCGCGACCGCGTGCAGCACGGCGCGATCGACGAACGACGCCACGGCGGTGCTCCTTCAGTCCGGACAGGCTAGGAAGGCGGGCCTCGATGAGGAAGCCCGCCTCGACCGACGAGGGCGGTCAGGCCGGGCTGCCGACCGGCTCGGAAGCCGACACTGTCTCGGCCGGCACGATGTTGATCACACGGCGGCGGCGCTTCGTGCCGAACTCGACGGCACCGGCAGCAAGCGCGAACAGGGTGTCGTCCTTTCCCCGACCGACCAGCGAGCCGGGGTGGAAATGCGTGCCTCGCTGGCGGACGAGGATCTCACCGGCGTTGACCAGCTGGCCGCCGTAGCGCTTCACCCCGAGCCGCTGTGAGTTCGAGTCACGACCGTTGCGGCTGCTGGACGCACCCTTCTTGTGTGCCATCGCTCAGTTCTCCTGGCTGGTCGTCGCGTCGGCGACCATCGTTGCATCCGGCACGGGAGCAGGCACGGTTGCGGTGGCCGGCTGCGGGCTGTCGGCACCGAGCCCGATACCGGTGATCCGCAGCGTGGTGAGCTGCGCGCGGTGCCCCTGGCGACGCCGATACCGGGTCTTGTTCTTGTACCGGAGAATATCGATCTTCGGTCCCTTCGTCGCGGCGACGATCTCCGCATCGACGCGGACCTCGGCGAGCTCTGACGCCGAGGTGGTGACCGTCGCCCCGTCGACGTGCAGCACCGCCGGTAGCCGAACGGTGTCCCCCGGGGTGGCGGCGAGCCGATCAACGGTAATCACATCGCCGACGGCGACCCGATGTTGCTTCCCGCCGCTGCGGACGATGGCGTACACGATTCGGCTCCTACTGTCAGCTGCGAGTCTTGGCGCCACGAACATGCGACACCGGGCGCGCACCGCGCCGGGATACCCACACTACCCGAGGGCCGAACGCCCGGTCCACGACAGCGACTGCCCGGCACTCGTCAACTCAACCCCGTCAGCACCGACTCGGTGTCGGTCTCGGTCTCGGTCTCGGTCTCGGTCTCCCCGGCTGTACCGTTCTCGTCGGGCGTCTGCTCGGTGGCGCCCGCAGGGGTCGGCGGTCGTGGAACGGGTCGCGGCAGGAGTTTGGCCGCGGTCCGCACCGACTCCTCCGGCGGCTGGAACGGATCGATGATCGTCTTGGTCCCTCGGCCGTTGCACTCCGGACAAATCTGGGCAAACGTGTCCTGTAGGCCCTGTCCGACGCGCTTGCGGGTCATCTGGACCAAACCCAGCGAAGTAACCTCGGCGACCTGATGCTTCGTCCGATCCCGTCCAAGGCATTCGAGCAGCCGACGCAGCACGAGATCGCGATTGGCCTCCAGGACCATGTCGATAAAGTCGACCACGATGATGCCGCCGAGGTCCCGTAAGCGCAGTTGGGCGACCAACTCCTCAGCCGCCTCGAGGTTGTTCTTCGTCACGGTCTCTTCCAGGTTGCCGCCCTTGCCGGTGAACTTCCCGGTGTTGACATCGACGACCACCATGGCCTCGGTACGGTCGAAGACCAGGTATCCCCCACTGGGAAGCCACACTTTGCGATCCAGCGCCTTGGCGAGCTGTTCGTCCACACGGTAGGCGGCGAACACGTCGCCATCTGCGGTCCAACGCTCCAGCCGCTCCTGCAGATCCGGCGCGACGTGCTCGACGTAGGCCTGGATGGTGTCCCATTCCTCATGGCCTTGGACCACCATCCGGGTGAAGTCCTCGTTGAAGACGTCCCGGATGACCCTGATCACCAGGTCCGGCTCGGCGTGCAGTAATGCGGGTGGGGTCGCCGCCGCCGCCTTCTTCTGGATCACGTCCCACTGCGCCACCAGGCGGGCCATGTCGCGGGCCAGTTCCTCCTCGCTGGCCCCCTCAGCCGCGGTGCGCACGATGAGCCCCGCGTCCGGCGGAGCCACCCGCTTGAGGATCGACTTCAGCCTCGCTCTTTCGGTGTCCGGCAGCTTGCGGCTAATCCCGGTGCGCTGACCTTCCGGAATGTAGACGACGTACCGGCCGGGCAAGCTGATCTGGCTGGTCAGCCGGGAGCCTTTGGACCCGATCGGGTCCTTACTCACCTGCACCAGCACCTTGTCGCCCGATTTGAGGGCCTGCTCGATGCGGTGCGGTTTCCCCTCGAACTGACTGGCGTCGTAGTTCACCTCGCCCGCGTAGAGCACGGCGTTGCGTCCCTTGCCGATGTCGACGAACGCGGCCTCCATGGACGGCAGCACGTTCTGCACGCGACCCAGGTACACGTTGCCGACATAGGAGGTGGCGCTGGCCCGGGTGACGTAGTGCTCGACGAGGACGCCGTCCTCCAGTACGCCGATCTGCGTCCGGTCCCGGCCCTCCCGGACCACCATCACCCGGTCGACGGCCTCCCGCCGAGCGAGGAACTCGGACTCGCTGATGATCGAGGGCCGCTTCCGGCCCCCGTCGCGACTGTCCCGTCGACGCTGCCGCTTGGCCTCCAGGCGAGTCGAGCCCTTGACGCCCTGCACCTCGCCCTCGTCACGGACGCGCTTGGCCGGTTGGCGGGGCGCGCGGACATGGACGACGGTGGGCACCTTCTCCTCGGGGGCCTCCCCGGACGCCTCGTCACCCTCGTTGCCCACCCGCCGCCGACGCCGGCGACGTCGACGGCCGGCAGCGGAGGTGGGCTCCTCACCAAAGCCTTCCTCGTCCTCCGGCGTCCGATCGCCCCGGGTTGCGCTGTCCTGGGCCGGTGGCGCGTCGTCGGTCGCCCCTGCGGACCCGTTTGAGGCCCGGTCTGCCCGTTGGTCCGCACCGCGGTCGTTCGCGGCCTCGCCGTCCTGGTCGTTGCCCTCCTCATCCGTGCGGTCCTCATCCGTTCGGTTGCGCCCCCGCCCGCGGCGACCACGCCGACGGCGGCGGGTGCCCGACGGATCACCGTCGTCGTCGCTGTCGGATTCGGTGGTGCCGGGCGGGCGGGCACTCTCCGCCTGCTCCGTCGGCTCCTGCAGGTCGCTGCGCTCCGCCGCGACGAAAGTCGGCGCGACGAACGTCGGGGGCTGGAACTCCAGCCCCCCGGCGGACTTGGGAGCGGCAGGAGTATCGGCCTCGTCGGCCTCGTCGGCCGGAGTGGGGATGGGCGGCGCCGGTGGTCCGGGCTCACGAACGGCCGCACGTCGGCGCCGGGTCCGACCGACCGGCGCGGCGGGTGCCGCGTCCACGGGGGAGGCAAACGGGTCCACTGTCTCGGTCGGGGTCGCGACCAGGTCTTCGGTGTCCGCCATGTCGGCCGAGTCCGCGGTGTCGGGGATGGATGTGGATGTGGTGTCGTCATCGAGCACGAGATGCTCTCCTGTTCGTGCTCCCGGGCGCGTGGTGCACGCCGCCGCGCAGGAGCTGTTCGGGTGCGCTGCTGCCGAAGGCCGCAGCGCAAAGTCCTGGGCCGCGCGTCAACCGTGTGTCGCGGCAGACACGCCAACGGCGTCCTCGACGCTCGCACCATCCGACGCGACCAACGTCCCGTCGGCAGCTGGGGCGCGTTCCGAGGGGCATCCACGGTCGAACGCGAGCGGATCGGCGAGCTGGTCGGTGGCCGGGTCGCCATCAGCAAGCAGCCCCTGCGCCAGCCGCGTCACCAGGGGCGGGACGGGTGGCGTGAGGTTGGCCACCTGACGAAGCCCGACCAGGACGTCGTCGGGTCGCACGGCAGGTGTCACGTGCCGGACGACCATCCGTAGTATCGCACAATTCCGATCCTCGATCACCCCCGCGTGCAGAACCGGGGCCCGCGCGTCAAGTTGCCGGCGGCCGTCCTTGAGCCGACGTTCGACCGTGATGTCCGTGGCGGCGAGGAACCGGGACACTGCCCCGGCGAGGGTGGCGGTGGGCACCCCGGGCAGCCTGAGCTCCCACAGCGAGGCCTCGATCCGCTCCGGCAGCGAACCGCCCAGGGCTTCGACAATCTCGAGCAGGTCGAGGCCGGTGGGCAGTGCGGCGTCCAGGTCGGCTCGCACTGCGGCCGGATCCAGCCGCTCGGTGACGGCCATCTCGAGGTACTCGGCCTCACTTGCCGTCCCGGTGGGCGCCGCCCCGACATAGGAGATCTTGGGATGCGGGCTGAATCCGGCGGAGTAGGCCATCGGCACCGCCGCCCGGCGCAGCGCCCGCTCGAAGGCCCTTTGGAAGTCGCGGTGGCTGGTGAACCGCAGGCGACCCCGTTTGGCGAAGCGGATCCGCAGGCGTTGCACTGCCGGTGGCGGAGGCGGTCCGGGGGGCATGCGGCTCATGGGTAGCTCAGGTCGGCGAGAGCGGGAGCAACGTCCGCCCGGTCGGGCCGACCTGGATCTCTGTACCCATGCCGGGGCAGACGCCGCAGTCATAGCACGGTTGCCAGCGGCAGTCCTCCACCTCACCGCCGGTAAGTGAGTCCTGCCAGTCCTGCCACAGCCAGTCCTTGTCCAGACCGGAGTCCAGGTGATCCCAGGGCAGCACCTCCGACAGGACCCGTTCCCGTGTCGTGTACCAGTCCAGGCTCAGCGGGGTGCCGGTGAATGCCTGCTCGCAGGCGTCCGCCCACCGACTGTAGGAGAAGTGCTCGCTCCACCCGTCGAAACGCCCGCCGTCCGCCCACACCCGCCTGATGACGGCACCCACGCGTCGGTCGCCGCGGGAGAGTAGGCCCTCGACGACCCCCGGCTGCCCGTCGTGATAACGGAACCCGATCGCGCGGTCTCGGCCGATGGCCTCCCGCAACAGCGCGAGCCGGGCGTCCGTGGTCAGCGCGTCGAGCTGGCCGGCCCACTGGAACGGCGTGTGCGGCTTGGGCACGAAACCGCCGATCGAGACCGTGCAGCGGATGTCACTGCGCCCCGTCACTCGCCGGCCCGCGCGGATGACCTCCTTGGCGAGTCCCGCGATCGCCAGCACATCCTCGTCGGTCTCGGTCGGCAGTCCACACATGAAGTACAGCTTCACCTGCCGCCAACCGGCGGAGTACGCGGTCGTCACCGTCCGGATGAGATCCTCTTCGGTGACCATCTTATTGATCACCTTGCGGATGCGCTCCGAGCCGCCCTCGGGTGCGAAGGTCAAGCCGGACCGTCGGCCGTTGCGGGACAACTCCCCGGCCAACTCGACGTTGAAGGCATCCACCCGGGTGCTGGGCAGCGAGAGAGCGGTATTGGTCCCCTCGTACCGGTCGGCCAACCCCTTGGCGATCAGCCCGATCTCGGAATGGTCGGCACTGGACAGGGAGAGGAGCCCGACCTCGGAGAAGCCGCTGGACTCCACCCCGGTCGCCACCATCTCACCGATAGCGGTAACGCTGCGCTCCCGCACCGGTCGGGTGATCATGCCGGCCTGGCAGAACCGACAGCCCCGGGTACACCCTCGGAAGATCTCTACGCTGTAGCGCTCGTGAACGGTCTCCGCCAGCGGCACCAGCGGACGCTTCGGGTACGGCCACGCGTCGAGGTCCATCACAGTGTGCTTGACCACCCGGTAGGGCACACCGGCCCGGTTAGGGAGCACCCGGCGGATCCGGCCGTCGGGCAGGTAGTCCACGTCGTAGAACCGCGGCACGTAGACCGCGCCGGAGGCGGCCAGCCGCAGCAGCGCCTCGTCCCGGCCGCCGGGGCGACCCTCGTCCTTCCACCCCCGGACTACCTCGGTTATCGCCAACACGGCCTGCTCACCGTCGCCGAGCACCGCCGCGTCCAGGAAGTCCGCGACCGGCTCGGGGTTGAAGGCGGCGTGCCCACCGGCCAGCACCAACGGATCGTCATCGCCGCGGTCGGCACTGTCCAGCGGGATGCCCGCGAGGTCCAGTGTCGTGAGGAAATTCGTGTAGCCCAGTTCGGTGGCGAAGGAGACCCCGAGCACGTCGAAGGCCCGAACCGGGCGGTGCGCATCGACGGTGAACAACGGCACGCCGTGCTCCCGCATCAAACGCTCGAGGTCAGGCCACACGGCGTAGGCCCGCTCGGCGAGTACGTCCGGGGTCTCGTTGAGCAGCTCGTAGAGGATCTGCACACCCTGGTTGGGTAGCCCGACCTCGTAGGCGTCCGGGTAATGCAGGCACCACCGCACCATCGGTCGGCCCCCGGCGCCGTCCCAGGCCTTGACCTGGGCGTTCAACTCGCCGCCGACGTACTGGATCGGCTTGCTGACCCGCGGCAGCAACGGCTCCAAACGGGGGAAGAGCGACTCGACAGTCATCGCGGGTCAGCCTAACCTGTTGGGCTCTGCCGGGAGTCAGCCCGACGGTCCAGCGGCGAGCGGCGGGCGCGGCGGTAGCGGCGGTAGCGCGGTGTGCGGCGGGCGTCAACCGCGCCTGCAACGCGCCGATCATGCTCAAATGTGCGTTGATACTCGGATTCCAACGCGCGTCCTCGCATGATCGCCGCTTCCAACGCGCGTTCTCGCATGATCGCCGCGGCCGAGGGTACGCACGCGCAGGTCACGTGCGGGTGGCGGCTCGTCGCCTCTTATCCGGGTACGGCGGCCGGTCGCCAGGGCTGCACCCACGGCGTGGCGGGCCACCCTTCCGCGGCCGCGAGCAGTTCGTGGCCCGTGGCGCCGTCGAGGGACTCCCGCACGATGTCCGCGTGGCCGGCGTGACGAGCCGTCTCCTCGATCAGGTGCAGCAGCACCCACCGCACAGACCAGGCCTCCACGTCGTCGGGGAACCACGGCACGCCCTTGGGCACCGGCACGGCTCGCCCCAGGTCGGCTATGCCGCCGATGACTGCCTCGGTCTCAGCGGCGGCGTCGGCATAGTCCGCCAGGGACCCGCCGAGGGTCTGCGCCGGTCCGAGCCGAAACCCCGCCCGATAGTCCTCGAAGGCGCTGGCGGCGTCCGGTGGGACATCGTCGGGCTGACCGCATACCCGCCGCATCCAGCCGCGCTCGGTTTCCGCGAGGTGCTTGACCAGGCCGCCCACGCTCAGAACGCTGGCGGTGGGTGTGGCGCGGGCCTGGGTCTCGTCCAGCCCGTAGCAGGCGTTGCGCACCGCGGCACGCTGCTGGGCGAGGAAGGCGAGCAGACCCTCGCGTTCTTCGGCGACCGGAGGTACGTGTGCGGGCATGGTGGGCGCTCCCTTGTTCTCGGATGTAGCCGTTGTGACCGATGTGGCCCATGACCTACTGTGCCGGCTAAACTGGTCACCTCCTGGCCACTTTGACCGGGCATGCTGAGGGTGTGCGCGCGGATCGGCTGGTGGCGACCCTGCTGCTGCTCCAGGGCCGCGGTCGGATGACGGCCGCCGAGGTCGCCGGCGAGCTGGAGGTGTCCGAACGCACCGCCCGACGCGACCTCGACGCCCTGGCTATGGCCGGCATTCCGGTCTACGCCTGCGCCGGACGTGGCGGCGGATGGGAACTGTTGGGCGGGGCACGCACCGACCTGTCCGGCCTGACCGCTGCCGAGGCGCGGACGCTGTTCGCCGTTGCGGGCCCGGCTGCGGCGGCCAGTCCCGAGTTGAAGGCCGCGCTGCGCAAACTCGTGCGCGCGCTACCGGCACCGTTTCGGCCAGCCGCGCAGGCCGCCGCCGACGCTGTCGTCGTGGACCCCGGCGGCTGGGGCGCCACCCGCCGGCAACGACCGACGCCGGTGCACCTCGATGCGCTGCAGCAGGCCACGATCGACGGCGAGCAGGTTCAGCTGGAATACCTCGGTCGCAATGGCACCCCCGGCGCTCGAACGGTGCACCCGCTGGGCCTGGTGGCCAAGCACGGCGCCTGGTACCTCATGGCCGATACGACGCGCGGCCTGCGTACCTTCCGGGTCGACCGGGTCCGGGCGGTGGAGCGGACCGGCCAGCCGGTGGCCCGACCGGCGGAATTCGACCTGCGCGAGGCGTGGCAGCACGTCCTCGACGCCGTGGACGAACTGCGCGCCCCGGCACGGGTCCGCGCCGCAGCCGATGCCGACGTCGTGCACGCGCTGCGATGGGTGTTCGACTCCGAGATCACCGTGGGGCAGCCCAGGGCCGATGGCCGGGTCGAGGTCGTGCTCGCCGGCCCGAGCGTCGACATGATCGCCCGCCGAGTAGCGGGATTCGGTGGCAGGCTGCACGTGCTCGACCCGCCGGAGGCACGCCTGCGACTGGCCGCTCTCGCCCGGGAGTTGCTCGCCGCGTACGAGGAACCCGGCGCTACCTTGAACCGGTGCCTGATTACCCCTACCTGACCCGACGCGGCGTGCCGATAGCGACACTCTCCAGCAACCCGATTGCGACCAGATTGGCGAACATCGCCGAGCCACCATAGGACAGGAACGGCAGTGGCAGCCCGGTGATGGGCATCAGCCCTACGGTCATGCCGATGTTCTGGAACGTCTGGAAGGCAAACCAGCAGACCACGCCGGCCGCCACGAGTGCGCCGTACGGGTCCGGTGAGCGGGCGGCGATGCGCAGCCCACGCCACAGCACCAGGCCCAACAGGGCGAGGATGACCGAGCAGCCGAGGAAGCCCAGCTCTTCCCCGGCCACGGTGAAGATGAAGTCGGTGTGCTGTTCGGGGACGAACCGGCCGCTGGTCTGCGCGCCGTGTCCCAGCCCGACCCCCAGCAGCCCACCCGAAGCCACAGTGATCTTGGCCTGGGTGGCGTTGTAGCCGAACCCGCGTGGGTCGGTGCCGGGGTGCAGGAAGGCTGTGAACCGCTGCAGCTGGTAGTCCTTGAGCACGTTCAGCTGCACCACCCCGATGCTGCCGAGCACGCCGACCAGCAGCAACGCGACCACCCAGCGGCGGGAGGCGCCGGACACCATCAGCACGCCGATCACCGTGAAGACGAGAACCATCACCGTGCCCAGGTCGGGCTGCAGCAGCACCAGACCGATCGGCACCGCAGCCAAACCCAGCACCAGGAGGACCTCCGGCGTGCCCGGCCCCTCGGGTGTGGCCCGCCACTCACCCAGCACCAACGCCAGCGACAACACCAATGCCAGCTTGGCCACCTCGGCCGGCTGAAGCTGGAATCCGCCGCCGAGGATGATCCAGGAGTGCGACCCGTTCACCGTCGCGCCGAGCGGGCCGAGGACCAGCAGGAGCAGCGCGCAGGCCAGCAGGTAGACCCCAGGTGTCCAGCGCCGCAACCGGGGGCCGCCGAGCACCATGGTCACCGCGCCCAGCATCACGCCTATGCCGATGTTCAGTGCATCGCGGTGCAAGTACTCGGTTGGTGACGTGCCGCTGATCGCCGCCGGGCCGCGCGTGGCAGACCAGACCAGGACGGCGCCAAGTGCGCACAAGGTCAGCGACGAGCCGAGGAGCAGGAAGTCGAAGCGGCGCACAACGGTGTCCCGCATGCGCAGCCGTTCCCGCATCGACGACCGGCCGCGCAGGGCGACGAGACTGTCGGCCAGCGTGGTCATGGTCGCCGCCCACTCGTCTGGCTGGGCTTCGCCGCCGGCGCCTGACCGACGCCGAAGATGCCCTCCCAGATTGCCCGGACCGCCGGAGCTGCCGCGCGGGCGCCCTGACCGGCTTGCGGAATGGTCACGACCGCAACGTACTTCGCGGGCTTGCCGGGCAGTCCGGCGAACGACGCGAACCACGACGTGTCGTACTTGGTGTCCAGTCCAGACTGCGCGGTCCCGGTCTTCCCGCCGACGTGCACGGTGTCCAGCGGGAAGCCGCCGAAAGCCCCCGCCGCCGTGCCCGCGCGCGGCACGTCGTAGAGGGCGCTGACGATGTCCGCCCGCAGGCGGGCGGAGATCGGTACATGGCCGCGGACGGGGCTCGCTATCCGCCGGACGATGCGGCCGTTCGGCGCGCGGACGACCGCACCGATCCGCGGAGAGTAAACAGTGCCGCCATTGACCAGCGAGGCGTACGCGGCCGCCAACTGCAGCGGCGTCACGAGCACCGTGCCCTGTCCGATGTTCTCATTTGCCTGGTCGGCGTCGCGGAACCTCCAGCCGTCCGTACAGTTCTCGACGTCCAACTGATGGATCGGGTCGCTGGCTGGCCGCCGCTTCGCCCCGGCGCAGGCGTTGCGCCGCAGATAGGTCTTCCACCGCGCCAGTTTGCTGGCGCGGTCCTCGATCAGCCCGCCGCTCTCCGACGGCAGGTCGATACCGGTGTCCTGGCCCAGTCCGTAGGCCCGAGCCATGTTCTGCACTGCCTCGATGGGCGGCTGCCCATTCTTGATCCGACGCTGATCGGCGAACCAGTCGTGGTTGGCGAACTGGTAGAACACCGTGTCGCAGGACTTGACCAACACGGTGTGCATGTTGATCTGGCCCAATGAGGTGCTCTCGAAGTTGTGGAAGACGCGGTTACCGATCGTGACACCGCTGGGACAGGAGTAGGTGTCGTGGAAGTTGGCGGTGCCCTCCTTGACCACGGCGGACACCGAGATCGGCTTGAATGACGACCCAGGTGCGTACTCGCCCTGAATGGCCCGGTTGAGCAACGGCACGCCCGCCTTGCGGCTGGTCACCGCGCGGTAGTCGGCCGCCGAGATGCCCCCGATGAAGATCTCCGGGTTGTACGCGGGATAACTCGCCATGGCCACGACGTGACCGGTCTGAGCGTCGAGCACCACCCCGGCCGCCGTTTTCGCCGGTTGGCCGAAGGAACGGGCCCGGGCCAACCCCAGTCCGAGCGCCCGCTCGAGCACGGCCTGCACCTTGGCATCGAGGCTGGTGAGGAGGTCATCGCCACTTACGGCAGGAGTTTCGCTCACGGTGGCGGTAACGCCGCCCACCGCGTCTACGGCAACCCGCCGGATGCCGTCCCGCCCGGAGAGCAGCCCGTTGTAGCTCGTCTCCAGCCCGGCTCGGCCCACGACGTCATTGCGTCGAATGTCCTGCTGCTCGGTACTCAACGTGCTGAGCTCACCCTCGCTGATCGGCGCGACGTAGCCGAGCACGTGGGCGGCCAGCGCCTGGGACGGACGCGGGTAGGACCGGGAGGTGGCCACCTCGGCCGATACGCCCGGGTAGGACTCGGACTGCTCGTTGATCTGCAGCGCGACCATGGGGTCGGCCTGCTCGCTGACCGGGATGGGTTGGAAAGGCGACCCGTTCCAGCACGGCTGCGGCACCCCCTTGCCACAGAGTGTGATGCGGTGCCGCACATCGGCGTACGACACCCGCAACAGCCCGGCCAGCCGGTGCAGCACCGCCGTCCCGTGGTCGCGCTGGCGACTGAGCGCGATGCGGTCCACCGTGATCCGCAGCACTGTCCGATTGGCCACCAGCGCTCGGCCCTGGTCATCGAGGATCCGGCCCCGATCGGCCGGTACGACGACGTCCCGCACGTGGTTCTCCACCGCGGCCCGCCGGTAGGTTTCCCCGCCCACGATCTGCAGGTACCAGAGCTGTCCGAACAGGGCCAGCAGCAACCCGAAGACGAGGAAGCGCAGCACGCCGAGGCGCAGGCCATAGCGCGAGGTGTACTTCACCGCGCACCTCCCGCGGCCGGCGAGCGATCGAGCGAACCGCCGGCGACGGACGGATCACGGCGACGTCGCCGGACGGGCGCCAGGCCCCTGATCGGCGCCGGTCCCAGGGTCCGGCTCGAAACCCCGGTGCGGCGACCGGAGCCGACGAGCGGGAGCACGAACGGGGCCAGCGCGACGTTGTACGCTGCGGCCGCGAGAACCGCCCCCGTCAGCCGACCCCACGGCAGCTGCGGCTGCTGCAGGACGGCACCGACCGCGGCCGCGCCGAACCCGGCCACGACCGTGGCCAGCGCCACCACGAACAACGGCCAGCCAATGCCGCTCGGGCGGCGGCGGAGGAGCCCGACGATCTCACCGACGACCACGAGAACCAGGACGGAACGACCCAGTGGCTGGTCCGACGGTGGGGTCAGATCGGCCAGTACCCCGCCCGCGAAACCCGTCACCATCCCCGCGTTGGGACCGTAGGTCCAGGCGACCGCGGAGACGAGCAGGACGAGCAGCTGCGGGTCGCCACCGGGCAGTGGCAGCCGAGCCAGCAGGCTGGACTGCAGCAGTACGGCGAGTGCGACCAGGACGCCGACGACCAGCGCGCGCGACCAGGACATCTCAAGGCCGACCCGAGGTCGTGGGCCGTGATGTAGGCGCGCTGACAACCGGCTTGGGCTTGGGCGGCAGCACGGCTTCGCGCCTGGACACGCGGGGCGCCGCGACCACGATGCCCACGACGTCGAGCGCCGAGGACAGGGCGAAGGGTGTGACCAGCGCGTTCCGCGTGCCCGGGCCCGGACCGGGGAGGATTCGGCTGACCCGACCGACCGGGATGCCGGCGGCATAAGGCCGGCCCCGCGGCGAGCCGAACGTGGACACCGTCTGCCCCACCCGCAGAACGGCGTTGGCATCGAGCATCTGCAGCGCCAAGGGCCCGGTGGCCTGACCGCTGACCACGCCCACCTCCCCCGACCCGGCGACCCGTACGCCCACCTTGGAGGACGGATCCGCTGTGAGCAGCACGGTGGCCGTGGAGGCGGTGGTCGTCTTCACCCGGCCGACCAGACCGTCGCCATCGACCACGGGGAGGTCCGCGACGACACCGTCGCGACTGCCTGCATCCACGGTGGCGGTCCAGGAGAAGCCGAGACCGGTACCGATGGCCACGACGCGGCCGGCCACGATGCGGAAGCGGTCCTTCCCCGCCAGACCCAACAATGCCTCGAGCGGACCCTTGCTCACCTGCGCACGGGTCATCGCGAGTTGGGTACGCAGCGCGGTGTTCTCCGTTGCCAACCGATCCGCACGCGCCTTGGCGGCTGTGCCGGCGGTCACCCCAGCGAAGACGTGACCGACGGGGCGAGCACCTGCTGCGATCCCCTCCTGTATCGGCCCGAAGACCCGGGCGGCACCGTGCCGAACGCCGTCGAGCGGCGAGCCCCGGCCAGCCCGGTAGTCGAGTGTGATGAAGACGAAGGCAAGGACCAGCAGGAGGGCCAGTAGCACCCGGGATAGGCGAAAGTCACGCAGCATTGGTCAACCGGAAACTTCGGAGAGGAGGACAGGCTGCAGCGCCTCGAACTCCTCGACACAGCGACCCGCACCCATCGCGACCGAGAGCAACGGTCCGTCAGTCACGAGGGTCGGCACGCCGGTTTCCTCCCGGACCCGCTCGTCCAGCCCGCGCAGCAGCGCACCCCCGCCGGAGAGCACGATGCCCCGTTCCATGACGTCGCCTGCCAGTTCTGGCGGGCAACGGTCCAGCGTATTCTTGACAGCGTCCACGATGACCCCGAGCGGCTCATCCATCGCCCGCCGGATCTCCTCGGAGCTCACGACGATGGTCTTCGGCAGACCCGACACGAGGTCCCGGCCACGAATTTCCGCCGAGGGCTCGTCCGGAGCCGGCCAGGCCGACCCGATCGCCATCTTCACGTCCTCTGCGGTGCGCTCCCCTAGAGAGAGGCCACGCTCCTTCCGAACGTGCGTGATGATCGCTTGGTCGAGTTCGTCACCCCCGGTGCGAATCGACATGCTGGCCACGACCCCGCCGAGGGAGATGATGGCCACCTCGGTGGTGCCTCCGCCGATGTCTACGATCATGTTGCCGGTCGGCTGCTCGACCGGGAGTCCGGCACCGATCGCGGCCGCCATCGGCTCGTCGATGACATAGACCCGGCTCGCGCCAGCCTGGTTGCCGGCGTCGACCACCGCCCGCCGCTCCACGCTGGTGATCCCGGAAGGGACACACACGACCACCCGCGGCTTGGCGAAGTGCCGACGGCGGTGCACCCGCTGGATGAAGTAACGCAGCATTCTCTCAGTGATGTCGAAGTCGGCGATGACGCCGTCCCGCAGCGGTCGCACCGCGACGACATTGGCCGGCGTACGACCGATCATCCGCTTTGCCTGCGTACCGACGGCCAGGATGCCGCCCGTGTCCAGGTTTAGGGCCACGACGGACGGTTCGTTGAGCACGATGCCCTTGCCGCGTACGTACACCAATGTGTTCGCAGTACCCAGATCGACAGCGATGTCTCTGCCGAGCAACGTGCCCGCCCTGCCCACGTCGCCGCCTTCCATCTCGTTGCCGACGCATACGGCGTCTTCGAAGCCTAGGTGGACATCGGCGCCTGCGGAGGGGAAACACGCCCAGTGTGGGTTACGACTGCGACACGGAAGCGAGCGGTCCCTTCTCCGCGAGGTCAGAGCCGCGGAAAGAACAACGCGACCTCGCGAGCCGCCGACTCAGGGGAGTCCGAGCCGTGTACGAGATTTTCCGTCAGAACCAGCGCATAGTCGCCACGCAACGATCCCGGGGCCGAGTTCACCGGGTCGGTGACACCCATCATCGTCCGCCACGCCTCGATGACTCGATGCCCCTCGACGACCACCGCAACCAGGGGTCCCGACGTGATGAACTCGACGAGCTCACCGAAGAACGGCTTCTCGCGGTGCTCGCCGTAGTGCTGCTCCGCCGTCGCCCGGTCGAGGGTGCGCATCTCCATTGCGACAAGCGTGGCCCCCTTGCGCTCAAGCCGGCTGACGATCTCACCGACGAGGCCGCGGCGCACGCCGTCGGGCTTGACGAGAACCAGGGTGCGCTCGGACACGGGCAGATCTCCTTCGATCGGGTGGACGCCCTAATCCTCCCAGGCTGTCCGGCAGGTCTCCGAACCGGGCTGGGGCGCCGACGCTTGCTTCGACGCCGCCGCTCCCACGCCGACCCGCCCCCGCACGGGCCCCCCGACGCCAACCCCTCCCCCGCGCCGATCATGCTCAATCGGACGCTCGGGAGAAGGCGACACCGCGCATTCGAGCATGATCGGCGAGTCCAACGCGCGTTGGAGCATGATCGGCGAGCGGCGAGCGGCGAGCGGCGTACGGCCGGCGCAGCTATGCGATGCCGTCCAGCACACCGGCGAGTCCGTCCCCGATCCGGTCCCGTCGACTGGTCAGGGCCATGCCGGCGCCGGCCCAGCCGCCGGTAGCCAGGGCAGCTCCGGCCGGCAAGGCCAGCAGCAGCGCATCCGGACCGATCAACGCCCCCAGCGCGACCGCGGAGCCGGCGACCAGCGGCCCGCCGATCCAGCCTGCGAGCAGGGAACGGCGGTAGGAGCTGAGATCGACGGTGAGCGAGATCCGGGTGCTGACCTCGCCACACGGCTGGATCGAGACCGAGAGCCGGCTGACCTCCTTCAGACTCATCCGACCGCGCAGGTTGAGGCCGCGTTGCAGATCGGCGACGAGGCCCCGGCGGCGGACGTACTGGCTCTGCGCACCGACTCGCCTGATGCGGTCGAAGCACTGCCGGTTCAGCGCGGCGTCCAACCGGGCCGCCGCCCGATCGGGCGGGACGTGCACCAACCGCTCGGCGAGAGCCAAGGCCACCGGCGACGGCCGACCCGTCGACACCTGCGGCACCAACGTGCCGGCCCGCCACTCGGACAGCGCCTGCTGGAACGCCGCGTCCGAGACACCGACGTCGGCGACCACCTGCCGTACGGCAGCCACGTCGAGATCGCCGACACTGCCCCGATGCGCGTCCAGTTCCACGGCGCGCGCCACGAGCGCCGCCACCTCGGGCTCGGACAGCCGGCCCTGCTCGATCGGTCGAGACACCTCCACGCCCATCACGGTAGAACGCGGACGGGCCGAACGGGCCGAACGGGCGGCAGGGCCAGCAGGGTCGCTACTCGCGGGTCAGGACCACCTTCAGCGCACCGGTGTCCGCGGCGTTGGCGAAGACGTCGTAGGCCTGCATGAACTCCCCGAGGGCGAAGCGGTGGGTCACGAACCGGCCGGCGTCCACCTGACCCGAGGTGAGCAGCCGCAGCAGCACCGGAGTCGAGTAGGTGTCGACGAGCCCGGTCGTGATCGTCACGTTCTTGATCCAGAGCTCCTCCAGGTGAAGGGTCGCCGGCCCACCGTGGACCCCGATATTCGCGACGGTGCCGCCGGCCCGCACCAACGACGTGCAGAGCTCGAAGGACGCCGGCACACCGACGGCCTCGATCGCGACGTCGGCGCCGAGCCCGCCGGTGAGCTCCAGGACGCGGGCGAGGGTGTCCTCCCGGCCGTTGTTGACCGTCACGTCCGCGCCGAACTCCTTGGCGGCGTCGAGTCGGCGATCCGCCAGGTCGACCGCGACGATGTGCCTCGGTGAGAACAGCCGCGCTGACAGCATCGCGGACAGCCCGATCGGGCCCGCGCCGACCACGGCCACCGTGTCCCCTGGCCGCACCCGCCCGTTGAGCACGCCGACCTCGTAGCTCGTCGGCAGGATGTCGGCGAGCATGAGCACGTCCTCGTCCCGGACGCCGGCGGGCACCAGGTAGGTGGAGGTGTCCGCGAAGGGCACCCGGACGTAGTCCGCCTGGGTGCCGTCGATCCGGTGGCCGAGAATCCAGCCACCGCCGCCCAGGCACTGGCCGTACGCACTCTGTCGACAGTAGCTGCAGCGGCCGCAGGCGGAGATGCACGAGACCAGCACACGGTCGCCGGGTCTGACGTTCTTGACCCCGGCCCCCACCTCCTGGACGGTCCCGACCGCCTCGTGGCCGAGGATCCGTCCATCGGTGACGGCAGGGACGTCGCCCTTGAGGATGTGCAGGTCCGTTCCGCAGATCGTCACGGCGTCGACGCGGACGATCGCATCCGTGTCGTCGATGACCTCCGGGTCGGCCACTTCGTCCCAGACCTTGCTACCCGGACCTCGGTACACCACAGCGCGCATGAGCCCTCCATTGATCAACTGGCGGTTTCACCGAGCCTCACACTGTCCGCAGCGACCTGCCCGCGCAACCCCCGAGCCCGCCAAGAGGGTCAGTCAGATCGGCGCGGTCAGGCCCGGCGCAACAGCGTCCGCGCCTCGGCGACGGTCACGATGGAGCCGGTGATCAGTACGCCGGCACCACCCAGGCCCTCCGCCTCGGCGATCTCGACCGCGGCGTCGATGGCGTCCGGGAGCCGCGGCTCGACGAGGACGCGGTCGCTGCCGAACACCTCCACGGCGATGGCCGCCAGATCATCAGGGGCCATCGCGCGTAGCGAGGCATTGGTGGTGAGCACCACCTCGGCCAGCACCGGCTCCAGGGCACGCAGGATCCCGGCGGCATCCTTGTCGCGCAGAACGGCCACGACGCCGGCCAGCCGGGTGAACGCGAAGGACTCGCGGAGCGCGGCCGCCGTCACCTCGGCACCGGCCGGATTGTGCGCGGCGTCGACGAGGATGGTGGGTGAGGTGCGGAGCACTTCGAGGCGGCCGGGCGCGGTGACGGCGGCGAAGGCGGCCTGCACCAGCTCCAGGTCGAGGCGAGGACGGCCCGGTACGCCACCGCCGAGCTGGGACTCCACCGCAGCCAGCGCGCAGGCCGCGTTGCCCGCCTGGTGAACCCCGAACAGCGGTAGCACGATGTCCTCGTAGTCGCCCGCGAGCCCACGCAGCGTGAGATGTTGCCCGCCGACGGCGACCCGGCGGCCGGCGATCCCGAAGTCGATGCCTTCGCGGAGGAGTTGCGCACCAGCCTCGGCGGCTCGGGCGAAGACCACGTCCGCGGCCTCCGGCGGCTGCACCGCACTGACGAGGACACTGCGATCAGCCACGATCGCCACCTTCTCGGCAGCGATCCCCGCGATCGTGTCCCCCAGGTAGTTCTCGTGGTCCAGCCCGATCGGCGTGATCACGGATACTCCGGCGTCCAGCACGTTCGTCGCGTCCCAGCGCCCGCCCAGACCCACCTCGACCACGGCCGCATCGACCGGGCGATCGGCGAAGGCGGCGAAGGCCATCGCGATCACGGCCTCGTAGTAGGTGACCGGCTCGGTGTGGCGGGCGTCGACCAGGGCCATGTACGGCGCGACCTCGTCGTAGAGGGCCGCGAACAACGCCTCGTCGAGTTCCATGCCGTCGATGGCGATCCGCTCGGTCACCGCGGCGAGGTGCGGGCTCGTGGTGCGCCCGGTTCGCAGCCCGAACGCGCGCAGCAGCGCATCGACCATCCGGGCCGTGCTGGTCTTGCCGTTGGTACCGGCGATGTGGATGGCAGGGTAGGCGAGCTGCGGCGAGCCCAGCACGTCGAGCAGGTCGCGAATGCGGTCCAGGCCCGGCACGATGAGGGTCGGCACCCGGGCATCGAGCGCGGCCTCGACCCGGGCGCGCTCGGCTCCGGCGCTCACCCGGACGGCAGCCCGGCGAGTTGAGCGGCGATCCGCTCCAGATCCGCCTCCGCCACGGTCAGCCGCTGGCGAGTCTGCTCGATGATCGCCCCGGGCGCCTTCGCGACGAAGTCGGTGTTGGCCAGCTTCGCGCTCACCGCCGCCCGCTCCTTCTCCGCGGCCGCCCGGTCCTTGGCCAGGCGGGCCCGCTCGGCCTCCAGGTCGATGACTCCGGAGAGGTCCAGTGCCACCGTCCGCCCGGCGGCGACGACCGGCGTCCAGCCGGCCGGGGGCGCCGCCACGGGGGTCAGGCCCTCCAGCCGGGCCAGCGTGGCCACCTCGCGGCCGAAGCGATGCGCGGAACCGACGATCACGGCCGGCAGCGGAGTCGAGGGCCTGATCCGCTGGTCCGAGCGGAACCGGCGGACCTCGGTGACGATCTGCTGAAGTTCGGCCACCTCCCCCTCCGCGGCGGTGTTGCGATATGCCGGGTCGGCCGTCGGCCAGGGCGCGACCATCACGCTCTCCCCACCGGTCACCACCCGCCACAGCTCCTCCGTGACGAAGGGCATGACCGGGTGCAGCAGCCGCAGCAGCGTGTCGAACACGTGCCCGAGGACCGCCCGGGTGGCTGCCGCCTCCGCCTCCTGCGCGAGTGGCAGCTTGGCGAGTTCCAGGTACCAGTCACAGAGCTCGTCCCAGGCAAAGTGGAAGAGCGTCTCGCAGACCCGCCCGAACTCGTAACGCTCGTAGCAGCCGTCCACCTCCGCGACCACCGACTGCAGTCGGGACATGATCCATGCCGGGACCGGGGCGAGCTGGTCAGGGGCCGGCAGCGGGAGGGCCGTGGTCGCCCCGTTGAGCAGTGCGAACCGGGTCGCATTCCACAGCTTGTTCGTGAAGTTGCGTGCGCCCTGCACCCACTCCTCGCTGATCGGGACGTCGGCGCCCGGGTTGGCGCCGCGGGCGAGCGTGAAGCGCAGCGCGTCAGCACCGTACCTGTCGACCCAGTCCAGCGGGTCGACCACGTTGCCCCAGCTCTTGGACATCTTCTTGCCCCGGGCGTCCCGGACCAGGCCATGCAGGAGCGCATCCCGGAACGGCGCCTCGGGAAGGGCGTACGTGCCGAACATCATCATTCGGGCGACCCAGAAGAAGATGATGTCGTAGCCGACCACCATCGTCGAGGTCGGGTAGAACCGGGCCAGGTCCGGGGTGGCATCGGGCCAACCCAGCGTGGAGAATGGCCACAGTCCGGAGGAGAACCAGGTGTCCAGCACGTCGTCGTCCTGGCGCAACTGACCAGAGCCGCACCTGCCGCAGCCGCTCGGGTCGGGCTGGTCGGCATCCGCCGGCACCGTGACGTGCCCGTCGGGGCAGTACCATACCGGGATCCGGTGCCCCCACCACAACTGGCGGCTGATGCACCAGTCGTGCATGTTGTCCACCCAGGCGAAGTAGCGGTCGGCCATCTCCGGCGGGTGCAGCACGGTCGTGCCGTTGCGGACGGCGTCGCCGGCGGATGTGGCGAGGGAGGCCACCGCGACGAACCACTGCTTGGACAGCCGCGGTTCGACGACGGTCTTGCAGCGGTCGCAGTGGCCGACCGCGTGCAGGTAAGGCCGCCGCTCGGCGGCGATCGCGCCCAGCTCGCGCAGCGCGGCGGTGATGGCCGGGCGCGCCTCGTAGCGGTCCAGGCCCTCGAACGGGCCAGGGGCGGTGATGACGCCGCGCTCGTCCAACACGGACAGCGCGGCCAGGCCATGCCGCTGGGCGATCTCGAAGTCGTTCGGGTCGTGGGCGGGGGTCACTTTCACCGCACCGGTGCCGAAGGCCGGGTCGACGTGGACGTCGGCGACCACCGGAATCCGGCGGCCGGTCAGTGGCAGCTCGACCTCGGTGCCCACCAGGTGCGTGTAGCGCTCGTCGTCGGGGTGCACGGCGACCGCCGTGTCCCCCAACATGGTCTCCACTCGGGTCGTGGCCACCGTCAGCGGGCCGTAGCACAGCGAGACCAGCTCCCCCTCGTCCTCCCAATGGTCCACTTCGATGTCGGAGAGAGCGGTCATGCAGCGCGGGCACCAGTTGATGATCCGCTCGGCGCGGTAGATGAGGCCGTCGGCATACATCCGGCCGAACATGGTGCGGACCGCCCGGGAGAGTCCCTCGTCCATGGTGAAGCGCTCGCGAGTCCAGTCCACGCTGGTACCGAGCCGGCGCATCTGACGCAGGATCGCGCCGCCGTACTCGGCCTTGTAACGCCAGACGCGCTCGACGAACGCGGTACGCCCGAGGTCATGCCGGGAGATCCCCTCACTCGCCAGGTGCCGTTCCACCACGTTCTGCATGGAGATCCCGGCGTGGTCCATCCCGGGCAGCCACAGGGCCTCGTAGCCGGCCATCCGCTTCCGCCGGGTGACCGCGTCGATGAGGGTGTGCTCGAAGGCGTGGCCCATGTGCAGCGAGCCGTTGACGTTCGGTGGTGGGATGACGATCGAGAACGCCGGTTTGGCACTGCCCGCGTCCGCGGTGAAGTACCCGTTGCGCTCCCATCGGGCGTAGATCTCCCCCTCGACCGCCGCGGCTTCGTACTGCGTGGGCAGGGCCTGCGGGGAACCATCGGGCGGGGCGGTCACGGCTGCCAGTCTAGGAAGACACGCCGCCGGGCGACGAACCCGTTTCCCGGCACGCCGGTCGCCCTTGCCCAGAGTCGGGGTCATGACGCCCTTGAGGTAGGCGTGTGTCGCTGGTCGTGATCGTCGGGCTGGTCAAGCCGTAAGGCTCGACGGCGGTCAGGCCGACTTCTCCCGGCGTTCGCGTTTGCGGATCTCCGGCGTGATCTCCCGGGGGATCAGCGTCGGAGTGGCATGGTCGAGGACCGCCTCGCGCGTGATCACGACCCGGGCGATGTCCTTGCGGCTCGGGATGTCGTACATCACCGACAGCAAGACCTCTTCCATGATCGCGCGAAGACCTCGGGCGCCGGTGCCGCGCAGGATCGCCTGATCGGCGATCGCCTCCAGCGAGTCGTCGCGGAACTCCAAGTCGACGTTGTCGAGGTCGAACAGGCGCCGGTACTGCCGAACAAGGGCGTTCTTCGGCTCGGTGAGAATCTGCATGAGAGCGAGCCGGTCGAGACTGTGCACGCTGGTGATCACCGGAAGTCGGCCGATGAACTCGGGGATGAGGCCGAAACGCAACAAGTCCTCTGGCATGACGTCGGCGAAGGCGTCAGCGGTGTCGACGTCGAGCTTGGAGCGCAGCATCGCGCCGAACCCGATGGACTTCTGTCCGACCCGCGAGTCGATGATCTTATCCAACCCGGCGAACGCGCCCCCGCAGATGAACAACACGTTGGTCGTGTCGATCTGGATGAATTCCTGGTGCGGATGCTTGCGCCCGCCCTGCGGCGGCACGGAGGCAGTGGTGCCTTCGAGTATCTTCAGCAGCGCCTGCTGCACACCTTCGCCGGAGACGTCTCGGGTGATCGAGGGGTTCTCCGACTTCCGGGCGATCTTGTCGACCTCGTCGATGTAGATTATCCCGGTTTCAGCCTTCTTGACATCATAATCGGCGGCCTGGATGAGCTTGAGCAGGATGTTCTCGACGTCCTCGCCCACGTAGCCGGCCTCGGTGAGGGCAGTCGCGTCGGCGATGGCGAACGGCACGTTGAGCATCCGAGCCAGCGTCTGGGCCAGCAGTGTCTTTCCACAGCCGGTCGGGCCAAGCAAGAGGATGTTGGACTTCGCCAACTCGACGGAGTCCTTGTCCTTCTCCCCCGCCTGGATGCGCTTGTAGTGGTTGTAGACGGCCACCGACAGTGTCTTCTTGGCCGAGTCCTGCCCGATGACATAGGAGTCCAGGAAGTCGAAGATCTCCTTCGGCTTCGGCAAGTCGTCCCAGCGGAGGTCGGAGGACTCGGAGAGCTCCTCCTCGATGATCTCGTTACAGAGATCGATGCACTCGTCGCAGATGTATACACCGGGACCCGCGATCAGCTTCTTGACCTGCTTCTGCGATTTCCCACAGAAGGAGCATTTGAGCAGGTCGCCGCCGTCACCGATGCGTGCCACTCGAACCCTCTTTCTCTGCGGGGGCGGTACCAGCCCTGGCATCCCCGTACGGACGACCGTACCGCCTCATTGGGCGGAAGGGACCCCTTTATCCGGGACGGGATTGTTCCGAGTCCGCCTACCAGCCTCCGGTCAGTTGAAGTCGGCGTGCACCTTCCGGGTGGTGATGACCTCGTCAATCAGCCCGTACTCCAGCGCCTCAGCCGCGGTGAGAATCTTGTCCCGCTCGATGTCAGCACGAATCAGATCCTCGTCCCGACCGGTGTGCCGAGCCAGCAGTTCCTCCAGCAACTTACGCATCCGGAGGATCTCGCGGGCCTGGATCTCGATGTCGCTGCCCTGCCCGCCACCCTCGCTGTAGGGCTGGTGCAGCAGGACGCGGGAATGCTCAAGCGCGAACCGCTTGCCCTTGGTGCCGGCGCCGAGGATGACGGCTGCCGCCGAGGCGGCCTGCCCCATGCAGTAGGTCTGGATCTCGGCCCGAATGAACTGCATGGTGTCATAGATCGCGGTGAGCGCGGTGAACGAGCCGCCCGGTGAGTTGATGTAGAGGTTGATGTCGCGGTCCGGATCTTCGGACTCCAGGTGCAGGAGCTGCGCCATGACGACGTTGGCGACCCCGTCGTCGATGGGCGTGCCGAGGAAGACGATGCGCTCCTTCAACAGTCGGCTGTAGATGTCGAAGGTGCGCTCTCCGCGGGAGGTCTGCTCGACCACGTACGGGATGGTGTAGGACATCGGGTCCGCTCTCAACTCAGGGTGCCGGCACCGGCCGGGACCTGCTTGGCACCACTGACGACGTGGTCGACAAAGCCATACTCCTTGGCCTCCTCCGCCGTGAACCACCGATCCCGGTCGGAATCACGCTCGATCTGCTCCACCGGCTGTCCGGTGTGGAAGGCGATGCGTTCCTGCATGGTCTTCTTGATGTAGAGCATGTTCTCGGCCTGGATGGCGATGTCCGAGGCCGTCCCGCCGAGCCCCCCGGAGGGCTGGTGCATCATGATCCGCGCATGCGGCAAGGCGTAGCGCTTGCCCTGGGTCCCCGCGCACAGCAGGAACTGTCCCATCGACGCGGCCAATCCCAACGCGACCGTGGCGACGTCGTTCTCGACCCACTGCATCGTGTCGTAGATCGCCAAGCCTGCGGTGACCGACCCACCCGGTGAGTTGATGTAGAGGAAGATGTCCCGGCCGGGGTCCTCGGCGGCCAGCAGCAGCAACTGGGCGCAGATCTGGTTCGCGTTCGACTCGCCGACCTCCGAGCCGAGGAAGACGATGCGTTCACGCAGAAGTCGATCAAAGACCTGGTCTCCGAGGTTCATCCCGTTGCCGGGGCTCCGGCCGGCTGGCGCGCCGAGCGCGGAGGAAGGGATGGCGATACCAGGAATATGCGTCACAGGTCACCTGCTTGACGGTCGGGGGATGCTCTTCACCGACCCTAGCCGCTGTCGCCGGCCGGCGCCCCGCGCCCGAGCCGGTGTTCACCCTGGGCGCAGTGCCTCGGCGTCGTCGGCGACATCGACCTCGGCAACCTCACCATCGGCATCCTCGACACCCTCGCTCACCGCCTCGAAGTCGGCGCTCGCCGCGTTGAGGTCAACCGGCCGCCCCGAGACATCGGAGACCACTGCGTGCTCCAAGATGAGCGCCAGCGCCTTGCCACGGACGACTTCACTGGCCAAGGTGCCCAGACCGCCCGACTCGACGACCTGGCGGGCGAACTCGTCTGGCGGGACCTCGACCTGCCGCGCCCGCCGCACGATGTGATCGGTGAGTTCGGCCTCGGTGACCCCGACCTCCTCCTTACCGGCTACGGCCTCCAGCACGAACTGCGACTTCACCGCGGCCGCCGCCGACTCGGCGACCTCGGCGTCGAAGGCCTCCTCGGTCTTCCCCTCGGCCGCCAGATAGTCGGCCTTGCCGAGCCCCACTTGGCTCAGTTGGCGGTCGATGTTCTGGTTGCGCCACTGGACCTCAGACTTCAGCAGGCTGTCCGGCAGCGGCACGTCGACCTGGGCCAGCAAGGATTCGAGCACCCGGTCGCGGGCCTGCACACCCTGCTCGACCCGCTTGACCCGCTCCATCCGGGTCCTGGCGTCGGTCCGCATCTCCGCGATCGTGTCGAACTCACTCGCGGTCTGCGCGAACTCGTCGTCGAGCGCGGGCAGGTCCTTCACCCGGACGCTGCGCACAGTCGCCTGGACCTGCGCGGTCTGCCCGCCGTGATCCCCGCGGACCAGGTCGCTGTCGAAGGTCCTCATCTCCCCCTCGACCGCACCGAGCAGGGCGTCGTCCAGACCGGGCATCAGATCGTTGCTGCCTACCTGGTAGGACAGCCCGGTCGCACTGGAGCCGGCCACCTCCTCGCCATCCACGCTGGCCTGCAGGTCGAGCAGCACGAAGTCGCCATCGTCGACCGCGCGGTCGATCGTGGTCAGCGTGGCGAAACGTTCCCTGAGGCTGGCAAGCTGCTCGTCCACGTCGTCGTCGGTCACCTCGGCGTCATCGACGGTCACGGCGATCCCGTTGTACTCCGGCAGCGTGACCTCCGGCCGGACGTCCACCTCGGCGGTGAATACCAACTCTTCGCCGTCGGAAAACCTCGTCACCTCGACCGAGGGCTGACCGATGCCCTGTACGTCGTTTTCGCGCAGTGCGTCGCCGTAGAGCCGGGGGACGGCCTCCTGAATCGCCTGCTCCAGAACCGCACTGCGGCCGATCCGCTGGTCGAGGATGCGAGCGGGCACCTTGCCCGGGCGGAACCCCGAGATGCGCACCTGCCGACCGATCTCCCGGTAGGCGCTGTCCAGATCCGGCTTCAACTCCTCGAAGGCCACCTCGACGGTGAGCCGTACCCGGGTCTGGTTCACGCTCTCGACGGCGCTCTTCACAGCGGTGGTTCTCCTTGGGGAGGCGGCTCGGGACGGGTGGCTGGTGGTGTTGTCGACACACCGCAGTCCGCCGAGGCGGTCGGGGCGGGGAGACTCGAACTCCCGATCTCCTGCACCCAAAGCAGGCGCGCTAGCCACTACGCTACGCCCCGCGGCGACCCCGGCAGTCTAGGGGACAACCCGGTCGGTCAACGGTCGGTCGGTCGACGGTCCAGTGTCGGTCGTCGGTAGGTCGACGGTAGGTTGCGCGCCCCGGGCCCGGACGTGACACCCTGGGGAGGTTCTCCGGACGCCGCCGGCAAAGGACGGCGGGACGGGCACGCGGGCGTAGCTCAATGGCAGAGCCCCAGCCTTCCAAGCTGGCCATGCCGGTTCGATCCCGGTCGCCCGCTCCACGATGAAACCGCAGGTCACGTGCGCCAAGACGCTCGCCTGCGGCCCCACTTCCGGCGCCATAGTTGCCGGTCGTGCCCACTGCGTACCCGATGTCGGACTCGTGCGGACCTGTTCGTCGAACGCTGCGGAACCTGCCTTCCCACTTCTCTCACGCTTAGTTATACTTTCTTAACGCTAAGTGAGGGGGGCCGGCCGGACGTGAACGCGGAGTCGGACACCGGGCGCCAAGGCGGGCATGCTGCGCCGGTCGCATCCCCTGCCAGCATCCCGACGCAGGGATTGCACATGAGCAGCCCCAGAGAGGCGTTGGAACTGATCGCCCGACGTTCCCGACAGGCTGTCCACGCGAACCTGGTGGCGATTCTCGCCGAGGTCGACGGTGGGATGCACGTTCTGGGGGGCGTCGACGGACGTGGCGCGAACGGGCTGCGCGGCCTGGTGCTCGGCCCGGCCAACGGCAGCCGGCTGTGGCGGGAGCTGCTGGCCGCCGGGCGGCCCTACGTGATC
>JADGOV010000083.1 GCA_017882785.1 Frankiaceae bacterium | reverse complement strand
GAGCATCCGCCAGGATCGGATGTCCACGGCGGTCGTCCAAAGCGGCCTCGACGGCGGCGCCCACCAGGTAGCACCGGTCATCGGCCATCGCCGGCGCCATGATCTGCAGGCCGACCGGCAGGCCGCTCTCCGGCGCGAGTCCCACCGGCACCGACAGCGCGGGCCCCCCGTCCAGGTTCGACGGGATGGTGCAGAGGTCGTTGAGGTACATAGCGAGGGGATCATCCACCCGCTCGCCCAGCGGAAACGCGGTCACCGGCGTGGACGGCGACACGAGAACATCGACGGTGCGGAACGCCGCAGCGAAGTCGCGCGCGATGAGGGTCCGGACCTTCTGGGCCTGCCCGTAGTACGCCTCGTAGTAGCCGGCGGAGAGCGCGTACGTGCCGAGGATGATGCGCCTGATCACCTCCTCGCCGAAGCCGGCTTCCCTGGTGCGGGCCATCACCTCCTCCGCGCCGTTGACCTCGTCGTCACCGACGCGCAGTCCGTAGCGCATGCCGTCGAAACGGGCCAGGTTGGACGAGCACTCACTCGGCAGGATCAGGTAGTAGGCCGCCAGCCCGTACTCGAAATGCGGGCAGGACACCTCGGTCACGCTCGCGCCGAGCTCGGTGAGCAGGGCGACGGCCTCGGTGAAGCGCTGCTCGACGCCAGGCTGGTAGCCCTCCCCGGAGAGCTCCCGTACGACGCCGACCCGCAGCCCGGCCAGGTCCCCCTCGCAACCACGGGCGGCGGCCGCAACGACCGGCGGCACCGGCGCATCGATGCTGGTGGAGTCCAAGGGGTCGTGGCCGGCGATGACGGCGTGCAGCAGGGCGGCGTCCGCGACGGTGCGGCCGCACGGACCGGCCTGGTCGAGGGAGGAGGCCAGGGCCACCAGCCCGTAACGGGACACGCCGCCGTAAGTGGGTTTGGCACCGACCGTGCCGGTGACCGCCGCCGGCTGGCGGATTGAGCCGCCGGTGTCCGTGCCGACCGCCAGCGGCGCCTCGTAGGCGGCCACCGCGGCGGCGGATCCCCCACCGGAGCCGCCAGGGACGCGATCGAGGTCCCAGGGGTTTCGGGTCGGGCCGTACGCGGAGTGCTCGGTGGAGGAGCCCATGGCAAACTCGTCCATATTGGTCTTGCCGAGGACAACGAGGCCGGCCTCGCGCAGCCGATGGACGACGGTCGCGTCGTACGGCGGGATCCAGCCTTCCAGGATCCGCGAACCACACGTGGTCGGCATCCCCTCAGTCACCAGGACGTCCTTGACCGCGATCGGCACTCCGGCCAGCGGTCCCAGGGCGTCCCCGGCGGCCCGCCGCGCGTCGACCCGGCGAGCCGCGGCCAGCGCCCGATCCGCGGCGACGTGCAGGAAGGCGTGGACGGCACCCTCGACGGCGCTGATCCGATCGAGGTGGGCCTCGGTGACCTCGACGGCGGAGACGTGACCGCTGGCCAACGCGGCAGCGGTAGCCGCTGCCGTGGACCTGGTCAGGTCCACGGGGACGCCGGCCACCCGCTCAGCCATCGGCCGCCTCCGCATCGTCGAGGATGCGTGGCACCCGGAACCGGCCGTCCTCGACAGCGGGCGCGCCCCCTAGCGCGGCGGCCGCCGGCAGCGAGGGCCGCACGACGTCCGGCCGCAGCACGTTGGTCAAGGGGAGGGCGTGCGACGTCGGCGGGATGTCCGCGGCCGCCACCTCCCCGACCCGGGCCACCGCGGCGAGGATGACGTCGAGCTGCGGCACGAGCCGGTCGAGCTCGGCGTCGGTCAGCGTGATCCTCGCCAGCCGGGCGAGGTGCGCGACCTCGGCGCGGGACAGAGTCGGCCGGGTTCGGGACGGCCCGCCTTGGGACGGCCCGGTTTGAGACGGCATGACGCGGCACTCCAGCAGAAGATCGAGGGCGGCCCGGACGCCGGCAGCCGGCCGCCAGTCTAGGGGCCGCCGAAGGCGCCCAGCCCCCGCGCTGCTTCCGGGCCGTCGGCCAGCAGGACAGCGAAGCCGGCCTCGTCGAGCACGGGGACCCCCAGCTGCAGCGCCTTGTCATATTTCGACCCGGGCGCGTCCCCGGCGAGGACGAACGTGGTCTTCTTGCTCACCGATCCGCTGACCCGGCCGCCACGCTCCTGCACGGCAGCCACGGCGGCGTCCCGACTCCAGCCGGACAGCGTGCCGGTGATCACCACCGCCAGCCCCGCGAGCGGGCGCGGTCCGTCCTGCTCGCTCTCATCGGCCAGGACGACGCCCGCTGCCCGCCACTTGTCCACGATCTCGACGTGCCAGTCGACGGCGAACCAGTCGGCCACCGCAGCCGCGATCGTCGGCCCGACCCCCTCCACCGCGGCCAGCTCGGCCGGGTCGGCCTCCCGGATCCGGTCCAGCGAGCGGAACTCCCGGGCCAACGCCTGGGCGGCGGTCGGCCCGACGTGACGGATGGACAGGGCGACGAGGATCCGCCACAGCGGTCGCGATCTGGCCTGCTGCAGTTGGTCCAGCAGCCGCAGCGCGTTGGCTGAGAGCGAGCCGTCCTTGCGGGTGAAGAATGCCACCGCGCGCAGGTCGTCCTCGCCGACGCCGAACAGGTCACCCTCGTCGGTGAGCAGCCCGGAGGTGAGCAGGGCCTGCGCCGCCTGGAAACCGAGGACCTCGATGTCCAGGGCCCCCCGCCCGGCCAGCGCGAACAGTCGCTCCCGGAGCTGGGCCGGGCAGGATCGCGTGTTCGGGCAGCGCACGTCGACATCGCGGTCCGGCTGGACGAGCGCCGTGCCGCAGGCCGGGCAGTGAGTCGGCATGACGAACTCGCACTCAGCGCCCGTCCGCAGCGCGACGACGGGTCCGATCACCTCGGGAATCACGTCCCCCGCCTTGCGCAGCACCACCGTGTCACCGATGAGGACACCCTTGCGGCGCACCTCGTCCTGGTTGTGCAGCGTGGCCCGGGCCACGGTGGAGCCGGCCACTGGCACCGGCTCCATCACCGCGAACGGCACGATCCGCCCGGTCCGCCCGACGTTGACCTCGATCGCCAGCAGGATGGTCGTCACCTCCTCCGGCGGGTACTTGAACGCGATCGCCCAGCGCGGCGCCTTGGAGGTGGAGCCGAGCCGGCCCTGCAGCGCGATCGAGTCGACCTTGACCACGACGCCGTCGATGTCGTGCTCCACGTCGTGACGATGCTCTCCGTAGTAGCCGATGTAGTCCCGCACTCCCGGCAGGTCGTCGACGACCCGGTGATAGTGCGAAGTGGGCAGGCCCATCGCCCGAAGAGCGTCGTAGGCCGCGGACTGTGCGGTCGGCTCGAATCCGCGGCGCGCGCCGATGCCGTGCACCACCATCCGGAGCGGTCGGCTCGCCGTCACCTTCGGGTCCTTCTGCCGCAGAGAGCCGGCGGCGGCGTTGCGCGGGTTGGCGAAGGGAGCGCGGCCGGCTTCGACCAGGGCGGCGTTCAGCTCGGCGAACGCGGCGAGCGGGAAGAACACCTCGCCGCGCACCTCGAGCAGTTCCGGGGCCGGTGCCCGCAACCGGCTGGGCACATCATCGAGGGTCCGCAGGTTCGCGGTGATGTCTTCCCCCGTCCAGCCGTCGCCGCGCGTCGCTCCGCGCACCAGCCGCCCACGCTCGTACACCAGCGCCACCGCCAACCCGTCGATCTTCAGTTCGCACAGGTAGCTCGGTGAAGCGCCGGCCTCACGCACCACCCGGGTGACCCACCCGTCGAGCTCCTCGTCGGTGAAGGCGTTGTCGAGGCTCATCAACCGCTCGAGGTGGGTCACCGGGGCGAACACTGTGGACGGCGTGCCGTGCACCTTCTGCGTCGGTGAGTCCGGGGTGCGCAGCGCGGGCCAGCGCTCCTCCAACGCGGTGACCTGCCGCATCAGCCGGTCGTACTCGGCGTCGCTGACAATCGGGTCGTCCAGCACGTAGTAGCGGTAGGCGTGCTCGTCGATCTCCAGGCTGAGATCGGCATGCCGCTCCCGAGCCTCGGCCGGCAACCCGGCCGCCGGCTCAGTCTGCGGTTCGGTGCGCGGGGCGTGGTCGATGACCGGGTCCGTCATCAAGACTCCTCGGCGAGGCGGTGGGCTACCTCCCGGCACAGCGCGAGCGCCGCGCGGGCATACTGCGGCGACGCGCCGGCCAGACCGCAGGTCGGCGTCACCGCGACCTGCCGAAGATGCTCTGCGGGCAACCCCAACCGCCGCCACAACGCCCTGACCTGGCCTGCCACGCCCTCGACGGTACGGGCCGGTGCCGACAGAACCGGCGCGTCGGACCGCTCTGGCGCATCGCTGGCAGACTCCGGCAGCGACGCTACCGCGCCGAGCAGCAGCCCGACGCCAGCCTCGGCCGCCGCACCCAGCGCCTCCTCCTCGCCGGCGGTCAGGCGCGTCAGGTCCAGGCTCAGGCCGCCTACCCCGGCCGCCAGCAGCACCTCGATCGGCACCGCATCCCCGCAGCAGTGCACGACGGGCACCGCGGCCGCGTCGATGCAGGCCGCGACAACGGACCGCAGGGCATCGAGCGCGACCGGTGGGTGCACGGCGCGGAGCGTTCGGAAACCGCTGGGGGTGGGCACCCGGCCGCGCAGCACCGCGGTCAGTGCCGGCTCGTCGAGTTGCATGAGCAGAGCGGCCCCGGGGACCCGGCGTGCGACGTCGGCCAGGTGGGCGGCGAGACCCTCGGCGAGGGCGCTGGCGAGGTCGCGACACGCGCCGGGGTCGGACAGGGCGCGCCCGCCTCGGGGCAGCTCGATGGTCGCGGCCAGCGTCCAGGGACCGGCGGCTGCGAGTTTGAGCGGTCCGGTGTAGCCCTCGGCGTGCTCCTCCAGCGCGTCGAGGTCGCGGGCCAGCAGGCTGCGCGCCCGTCGCTCCTCCAGCCCGGGTCGGTCGACCAGGCGCCACCCGGCTGGCTGGAGGTCGACATGCAGTCCGGCCAGCAGCCCGGCACTGCGGCCGATGACGTCGGCGCCCGGCCCCCGGGCGGGAAGTTCGGGGAGAAAAGGCAAGGCGGGGCACTCGCCGAAGGCGGTGCGAAGGGCCTCCGCCGCATCCACGCCGGGCATCGAGCCGACACCGGTCGACGCGCCGGCGGGCCAGAGCGGAAGGTCGGCGTTCATGCCGCCGAGCCTAGATGCGCAGCGGCTCGACCCGGGCGTCCCCGTTGCCGGCGAGTGGCGCTCTACTCCGGCAGTCCGCCGGACATCTGCAGGGCCATTGCCTTGCAGTCCGGGCACACCGGCAGCCCGGCGGGGTCTCGGGACGGCACCCACTTGTAGCCGCAGAGCGCAGTGATCTCGGTGCCCATCACGTACGCCTCGGTGACATCCGAGGCCCGCGCGATGTGCGCCTTTGCCGGCTTCCCCTTGGCGGTCTCCGGGGTCGCCGGGAGGGTGATGGTGTCGGTCGAGGTCACAGCGACAGCCTAATGGGCCGGCCGGCCCCGGGGCTACGCCCGTCTCTCCTTCGGGCCACTGGTGACGCTGATGGTCGCACTGCCGACCACCCGCTCACGGTCGTAGAGCACGACCGCCTGCCCCGGCGCGACGGCGCGCAGGGGTGCCGCCAAGCTCACGTGCACCTCACCGTCGGCCAGAACCGCCCGACAAGGTACGGCCTCGCCGTGCGCCCGGACCTGGGCCGCCAGCGCGGCGCCGGGCGGTGGCGGCGGCCCGCACCACCGGGGCGCGATTCCGGTCAGCGCGGTCACCGCCAATGCGTCGCGGGGCCCGACGGTGATCGTCCGGGTTGCCGGTGAAACGTCGAGCACGAAGCGGGGCCGGCCGTCGGCTGCCGGCCGCCCCAGGCGCAATCCCCGCCGCTGGCCCACGGTGTATCCGTACGCGCCCTCGTGCTGGCCGACAACGTGCTCGCCGAGAACTCCGCCGTCCTCGACGATCTCCCCGGGCGCGGCACCCAGCCGCCGGGCAAGGAAGCCAGCGGTGTCCCCGTCCGGAATGAAGCACACGTCGTGACTGTCCGGTTTGGCCGCCACCTGCAGGCCGCGCCGCGACGCCTCGGCCCGGACCGCGACCTTCTGCGATCCGCCGAGCGGGAACATGGCGTTCGCAACCTGCTCGGCTGTGAGCCCGCCGAGCACGTAGCTCTGGTCCTTGGCCTCGTCGGCCGCCCGGTACAGTGCGCCGTCGACGATCCGGGCGTAGTGTCCGGTGGCCACCGCGTCGAAGCCGAGGGCGAGCGCCCGGTCGAGGACCGCGCTGAACTTGATTCGCTCGTTGCACCGCATGCACGGGTTGGGCGTCCGACCGGCGGCGTACTCGGCGACGAAGTCCTCGACCACCTCCGCGCGGAAGCGTTCGGCCAGGTCCCAGACGTAGAACGGGATGCCGATGACGTCAGCCGCCCGGCGGGCGTCCCGGGCGTCCTCAAGCGTGCAGCACCCCCGGGCTCCGCTGCGATAGGAGGCCGGGGCGGCGGACAGGGCGAGATGGACGCCGGTCACGTCGTGGCCGGCCTCGGCCGCCCGGGCAGCAGCGACCGCGGAGTCCACCCCACCGGACATCGCGGCCAGAACCCTCATCGCGGCCCGCCTGTGCTCACCGGCGGCCGGCGGTGCCGGCTCGGCGGGCGCGCTCCACGACGGGGCCGATCGCCTCGATCAGCACGTCGACGTCGCCCGGCACTGAGGGGTGGCCGAGGGAGAACCGCAGTGAACTGCGCGCCCGGTCCTCATCCGCTCCCGCGGCGAGCAGCACGTGGCTGGGCCGGGCCACTCCGGCGGAGCACGCCGAGCCGGTCGAGCACTCGATGCCGCGGGCGTCGAGCAGCATGAGCAGCGCATCACCCTCGCAGCCGGGGAAGGAGAAGTGCGCGTTGCCCGGCAACCGGCGGTCCGGGTGAAGGGTGGGATCCCCGTTGAGAAGCGCGTCGGGCACGACCCCCACCAACCGCCGCACCAGGTCCGCGCGCAGGCCGCTCAGCCGCTCGGCCCGCTCCGGCTGCTCCTTGACGGCGGTCTCCGCGGCCACCGCGAACCCGACGATGCCGGCCACATCGAGAGTGCCTGAACGGACGTCGCGTTCCTGACCGCCGCCGTGCAGCAGCGGCACGCAGTCCGCACCGCGGGCAAGCAACAGAGCGCCCACGCCGACTGGCCCACCGAGCTTGTGGGCGGTGATCGTCATCGCATCCACGCCGCTGCCGGCGAAGTCCAGCGCCAGCATGCCCACGGCCTGGACGGCGTCGGAATGCAACGGTACGCCGTAGGCGTGCGCGAGCTCGGTCAGCTCGGCGACCGGCTGCACGGTGCCGACCTCGTTGTTCGCCCACTGGACGCTGACCAACGCCGTCTGCTCTGCATGCTCCTCGAGCGCCGCGCGCAGGCCGTCGGGCAGCACCCGGCCGGTAGCGTCGACCGGCAGCCAGGTGATCTCCGCGCCCTCGTCCTCGGCCAGCCAGAGCACCGAGTCCAGCACGGCGTGATGCTCGACCGCGCTGGCCAGGATGCGCCGCCGTAGCGGGTCGGCGGCGCGCCGCGCCCAGAACAGCCCCTTGACGGCGAGATTGTCGCTCTCGGTCCCCCCACCGGTGAAGATCACCTCACCGGGACGCGCCCCGAGCGCCCGGGCCACCGTCTCCCGGGACTCCTCCACCACGCGGCGGGCGCGCCGACCACTGGCATGCAGCGACGACGGGTTGCCGAAATAGGGGAAATGTGCCGCCATGGCCTCGACCGCGGAGGGCAACATCGGCGTGGCGGCCGCATGGTCGAGGTAGGTCACCTGCGCCAGCGTAATCCGACCCAGTACCTCCCCCGATCGGCTCAGCCCTTGCGGGCCTGGACCTCCTGGGTGAGCGCCGGCGCAACCGCGTGCAGGTCACCGACGACGCCGAAGTCGACGAGCTCGAAGATCGGCGCTTCCGGGTCCTTGTTGACGGCGACAATGGTCTTGGAGGTCTGCATGCCGGCCCGGTGCTGGATCGCGCCGGAGATACCCAGCGCGACGTAGAGCTGCGGCGAGACGGTCTTGCCCGTCTGACCGACCTGGTTCTGGTGGGGGTACCAGCCGGCGTCGGTGGCCGCTCGGGAGGCTCCGACCGCAGCGCCGAGGGCGTCCGCGAGCGCCTCCACCACGCCGAAGCCCTCAGGTCCGCCAACGCCGCGACCGCCGGAGACCACGATTGCCGCCTCGGCGAGCTCCGGACGGGCACCGGTGTTCTCCACCACGCGATCAAGCACCCGGGCAGTCTTCGCCGCCTCGGGCAGCGTCACCGTCACGGCCTCCAGTGTCGGCGACGTGGACGAGGGCTCGGGTGGCACGGAGTTGGGTCGAACCGTGAAGATCGGCGTGCCGGTCGACACCCGGGATGTGACGAACACGCTGCCGCCGAACACCGACTGGTCGGCGATCAGGTCGGGGCTCACCCCGACGGCATCGGTGATCACACCTGACTTGGTCTTCACAGCGAGCCGCCCAGCCACCTCCTTGCCCTCGGCTGTAGAGGCCAGCAGCACCGCGGCCGGCCCCCGCTCCGCGACCAGCGACGCCAGCACCTCCGCCTTGGGCGCGATCGCGTAGCGGCTCAGCTCGGGATCGACGGAGGCGTACACCCGCTGGGCGCCGTACTCACCGAGCTTGTCCAGCGCGGCATCCGCACCGTCGCCGATCCAGACCGCGCTGGGCTCACCGAGTCGGCAGGCCAGCGTGAGAAGCTCGTTCGTGACCTTCTTCGGAACGCCGTCGACGTGCTCGACAAGAACCAGGATCTCTGCCATCGTGCTTCGCCCCTCTACACAAACTTCTTGGCCGCGAGGAACTCGGCGAGCTTGCGCCCACCCTCCCCCTCGTCGTTGACGATCGTGCCCGCACTGCGTGGCGGCGCCTCGGTGAAGCCGGTCACCGCGGTCGAGGCGGCGGCCAGGCCGACCCCGCCGGACTCGATGCCGGCGTCGGCGATCGTGAGCGTGGTCAGCGGCTTCTTCTTCGCGGCCATGATCCCCTTGAACGACGGGTACCGCGGCTCGTTGATCTTCTCCACCACGCTGATGACGGCGGGGGTCGAGCCCTCGATGACATCGTACCCGGCCTCGGTCAGTCGTTCGATCCGCACCGTCGTCGATCCATTGCTGCCTGCGACCTCCACCTTGCGGGCGAAGGTGAGTTGGGACACCCCCAGTCGCTCCGCCAGCATCGCGGGCAGCACGCTCATCCGGGCGTCGGTCGACTCCGAGCCGAGGACGACGAGATCCCACTCCAACGTGCCCAGCGCCTGGGCGAGGGCGTAGGAAGTCTGCAGCGCGTCCGAGCCGTGCAGCGCGTCGTCGAGCAGGTGCACGGCGGCGTCCGCGCCCATCGACAGGGCCTTGCGGATGGACTCCGTGGCCTTCTCCGGGCCCATCGTCAGCACGGTGACTGTGCTGTCCGCACCGCCGGCGGACTCCTTGATCCGCAAAGCCTCCTCGATGGCGTACTCGTCGAGTTCGTTGATGACCCCGTCGACGGATTCCCGGTCGACGGTGCTGTCGGCCGGGGCGAGACGCTTCTCCGCCCAGGTATCTGGGACCTGCTTCACGCAGACGACGATCTTCATCGGGCTGAGACACCTCCGGTGACCAATTGTCTCCAGTGTCCAGCACGCGACGGCGGGAATGACAGGCCCCTCCGGTCAGCAGCCGCCTGTGAACCTAAGCTGCGGAGGTGCGCGTCCCTGCCCCGCCGCGATCTCCGGCGCCCGATCTGGTGCTCACCGGGGAGCGCACCCTCCCCGGTGTCCCGGAGGAGAACTACTGGTTCCGTCGCCATGAGGCGGCCTACCGGTCGCTCGCGCCGTTCACGACGGGGGCCATCCTGCTCGAGGCGGGCTGCGGCGAAGGCTACGGAGCCACGCTCCTGGCCGAGGGTGCAGGGCTGGTGGTCGGGCTGGACTACGACGCCGCCACCGTGCGCCACGTCGGCGCCCGCTACCCCACAGCGGTGCACGCGGTGCGCGGCGACCTGCAGCGGCTCCCGCTGCGAGGCGGCGTGGTCGAGGTTGTGGTGTCCCTGCAGACGGTAGAACACCTACATGATCAGGTGGGTTTCGTCCGCGAATGCGCGCGCGTGCTGCGGGTGGCCGGGACGCTGGCGCTGAGCACGCCGAACCGGTTGACCTTCTCCCCCGGTGGCGCGCCCCCGGTCAACCCCTTCCACACCCGGGAGTTGGCCCCGGCCGAGTTGGACGAGCTCATTGCCCCGTTCTTCCACCCGACCCGCCGGTGGGGGCTCCGCCACGGCCGCCGGCTGCGGCAGTGGGAGCGTCGGCACGGCCCGCTGGTCGCTGCCCTGCTCGCGGCCCCTCCGCCCGCGTGGCCGCCCGAGCTGCGCGACCTCGCCCTGTCGGTGACAGCCGAGGACTTCGACGTCGATGAGAAGTCGCGAGCGGACAGCCTGGACCTGATCACGGTGGCTGTCCGCCGGTGACGGATCCGCGCCAGCCGGCCAAGGAGCCGGTCGGCACCTTCTGCCTCGTGCTGCACACCCACCTGCCGTGGCTGGCGCACGGCGGCGCCTGGCCGGTGGGCGAGGAGTGGCTGCACCAGGCCTGGAGCTCGGCCTACCGACGCATCGTAGGTGTCCTCTCCGAGCTCGCCGAAGAAGGCCGGCGCGACCTGTTGACGCTGGGCATCACGCCAGTCCTGGCCGCCCAGCTCGACGACCCGTACTGCCTTTCCGAGCTGCACACCTGGCTCGGCTTCTGGCAGACCCGCGCACAGGAGCTGGCCGCCCGGCGAGAGCCGCATCTGCGGAAGCTGGCGGACTATGAGTTCCGGGCGGCCAGCACGGCGCTGGCCGACTTCGAGGCACGCTGGCGCCACGGCGCATCCGCCGTCCTGCGGCCGCTGGTGGACGACGGGGTGGTGGAGCTGCTCGGTGGGCCGGCGACCCACCCCTTCATGCCGCTGCTCGACGAGCGGGTCGCGGCCTTCCAGTTACGGGTCGGACTGGCCGACGCCCGTTGGCGCCTCGGAGCCGCCCCGGCCGGGATCTGGGCACCGGAGTGCGGCTACCGCCCGGGCCTGGAGCATGTCTACGCGGCCGCCGGCGTGCTGCGGTTCCTGGTCGACGGCCCGAGCGTGGCGGGCGCGACCGCGGAGGCTCGACTGGTCGGTGACAGCGACGTCGTCGCCTTCGCCCGCGACCTGGACGTCACCTACCGGGTGTGGTCGCCCCGCCGCGGCTACCCGGGAGGTCGGTACTACCGCGACTTCCACAGCTTCGACCACGCCTCCGGCTTCCGCGCCTTCCGGGTTACCTCCACGGCCTCCACTGCCGAGCAGAAGGCGCCGTATGACCCGGTGGCGGGCCTCGCCGCGGCGCGCGCCGACGCCGCGGACTTCGTCGCGGTCATCGAGGCCCGCCTCCGACAGCTGCGCGCCGAGCGAGGCCGGCCGGGCCTGGTGGTGGCTGCCTACGACACCGAACTGTTCGGCCACTGGTGGCACGAGGGCCCCGAGTTCCTGGCCGCCGTCCTGCGCCTGCTGCCGGCCGCCGGCGTTCGGGTCGCCACGTTGCGTGGGGCGCTGGAGGTCGGCCACCTCGGCGGCCGCGTGCAGTTGGCCGAGTCGTCGTGGGGCAGTGGCAAGGACTGGCGGGTGTGGCAGGTGCCGGACCTGCAGGACCAGGCGTGGAACGTGCAGGACCGGCTGCTGCGGGTCGTGGACAAGGTAGTGCAAGCCGATACCCCGCGACTGCCAGAGCTTGATCAACTGGCCCGGGAGGCACTCCTGGCCACGAGCAGCGACTGGGCGTTCATGGTGACGAAGAACTCGGCGCCGGACTACGCACGGCGTCGGGCGACGGAGCACGCCGACCGCTTCGCCCGCCTGGCAGAGGGCATCGAGGCCGGCTGGCCCGACCATCGCCTCAGCGCGGACCTACGGCGCATCGACGGCCCATTCGGCCACCTCGACGCCCGGCTCCTCGCCCGCGGCTGATCGGGCAGCGCGCGCCAAGCCGGGTCGCGCATCGCCTCGGTGATCATCGCGACGACGGCCGCCGGGCGCTCGAGGTACGGCAGGTGCGCCGTGCCTTCGAGCACCACTCCCCAGGCGCTCGGCACTGCCGCGGTCGCCACCTGGCAGCGTTCGATCGCGAACGGCACGTCGCGTTCTCCCCAGGCGACGGTGGTCGGCGCGCGCACATCGGCCAGCCGCCGCCACGCCTCGACCCCGCTGGCACCGGCGTCCTCGGCCTGGCCGGCCGCGAGCACCACGGCGTTCATGGCGAGGGCCAACTCGCGGACGTGGCCACCGACCCGTCCCTCCGCGGAGCCCGGACCGTCCAGCCAGAGCCACGCCTCCAGCCGGTTGACCTCATCGAGGTCGCCTTCGGCGAACGCCTGGTCCAGCATCTGACCGATCCGACGCGTGTCCGGGTCGAGGTCCCCGGCCCCGGGGTCGGGTGCACCGCTGATCGCCGGCGCGAGCAGGGTCGTAGGTCAGCACGACGGCGCCCGGGGAGGTGCCGGCGACAGCAGTTCGGTACTGGCGGTCGCCGTCAGGTCTGTCGCGTCCTACCGGGTCGGGCTCGACCGCCGCTGTCCCGCCGACCCGAGGCGAGACCACCCTGGCTGGCGGCGCTGGACTGCGGTGGACCTTGGTCTACCCATCCAGTTCCACACCGGATTGGGTCGCCGATCTCGTGCTGCACCGGGCCAACCCGCCGCTGCTGAGCTCCACCATCTCGGTGCTCTGGCGTTTCGCCGCGGACTCTCTTCTGTGCTGGGAAGGTAGGTCGGCGCCGGGGAATGCTCAACCGCGGATGCCGGTCGGATCGCGCAGCTCATCGCCGCCGCCAACGCGGGCCGCCTCTGGACTGTGAACGCCTCGGCGTGTGACCGGCTCAGCCGTAGAGCAGCGATCCCGGCGTTGTCAGGAGCTCACCCGTCTCAAGCCACGTCTTGAGGCCGGAGAGAATCATCGGCCAACCGCCGTACAACTCATCGTTCGCGCCGTCACGCAGTTCGTCGTGGGTCACAGTCAGACGGCAGGAGTCGCCGACGGGCTCGATGTCCCAGGTGACCCTCGAGGTGCCCTCGCTCTTCACGTCGTCGCTCCAGAGCGCAACCATGCTCTGGACGAGCCGGCGCGGGGGGTCGACCTCGAGGTTCTCCCCCTCCCCCAAGGGCCCGTCGGCGCCTCGGTGGCTCATCTCGTAACGCGAACCGGTCGTCCAGTCCGAGCTGATGCGATTTCCGAAGGTGTACTTGCTCCTGATCTCGCCGTCGGTGATCGCCTCCCAAAGGCGCTCCGGGGTGGTGCGGATGTAGATCTCGTAGACCTTCTGCACGGGACTCTCCAGTCTGGTGTTCCGACGGCTGAGCACAGCCCGCCTGATGCCGTGGGTGAACTGGACCGGGAGGGCGTTGAGGAGGTGACACCTCTGACGCCCCACGATCGACGAGGCCGACGATATGTGACTTATCAGTCACCTGTCAAGGGCGTCTACGGCGGCAGCTGTGCCGACAAACGCGACGGTCAGTGCAAAGGCTGGGCGGTCCGGAAGTACGATGTCGTGACCCATCGCGGCGAACGCCCGCAGAGCGGAGGGCGAACGCATCAGAGGAGTACGGCAGCGGCGGCACGCATGGGCTCGACGCAGGATGCGTGCCGTTCCATCGATGGTCTTCACCGCGACTCCGCCCGGTCGGCCAGCAGTTCCTGCGCGGCCTCGGCCGTCTTGCGGGCGATGTCGGCCACCGCCGCGCGCCGCGTCGC
>JADGOV010000160.1 GCA_017882785.1 Frankiaceae bacterium | reverse complement strand
GGTCAGGGGTGGGACATGGCGGGTGGGGCACTCGCGATCTCGAACAGCAGTGAGTCCGCGTAACAGTAGAACCACTCTTCGCCCGGCTCGAAGGAGCGCACGATCGGGTGGCCGGTCGAGTGGGAATGGCCGGTGGCGTGCCGGTTGGGGGAGGAGTCGCAGCAGCCGACGTGGCCGCACTGCTCGCACAGGCGCAGGTGCACCCAACGCCCGCCGCTGGCCAGGCAGTCCTGGCAGCCCTCCGCGCTGGGAACCGCGTCGAAGTCGATTGTGTCGACATGCCTACAGGTGACCATGCTGCTCCATCCACTTCCTCTGGTGGGTGGCCGGGCTACCCTCGGCGCTACTGCAGGTAGCCTTCGACCTCGGTGACCGGTCGTGCCTGCGCGCCCTCGGGGTCCTCGCCGGCGGCGCGGCGGGCACGTCGCTGGCGGAGGAGATCCCAGCACTGGTCGAGCGCCTCCTCCACGTGGCGCAGCCGCTCCTGCTCTTCGGCGCTGGTGAGCCTGCCTTGCCGCACGTTCTGTCGGAGGCCGTGCTCTTCCTCGACCAGCTCTGAAATGTGGGACCGGATCCTGTCCTCGTTCATGGCCCTCTCGTTCGGCTCTCGGACGTCCTCCTCCTGCCCCGACTGGTGGCCCTCTCCATGGACAATGAGGAGGCGCGCTCCGGTCAGGTCGAGCCGAAGGCCGTCACGACTGGCCGCGTACCGCAGGACCACAGCCGTGCAACTCGGGCAGCGGAGGACCAGCGCCGGTGCGTCAGCATAGAGGTCATGCTCGGCCAGCGGGGCCCTGCGCCCACACCCGGCGCACGTGGCCAGGGCCACCGTGAGGTCCACCGTGAACAGCTCGGCCAGGGGGCCGCCAGCGGCGTTGCCGTCTAGGCGGCGGCTCGGCGCGTCGTCGTGGTCGGTCATCAGGGGCCTCCGGTTGCGCCGAAACGTTCGGTCTTGATCAGGCTGGCGTCGTGACCGAGGTCGATCAGGCTGCGTGCCGCGGTCTCGACGAACGCCGTGGGGCCGCACACCAGGACGTGTGGGCGTTCCGCCGACGGGATCGTGTGGCGCTCCAGGGCGACCGGGTCGATCCGGCCGGTGAGGCCGGTCCACCCCGGTGGGGCACCGCGGGTGAGCGTGATCGTGACCTCGACCGTCCGCTCGGCTTGGGCCAGCTCTTCCCGCCCGATCACGTCGTCGGCGTTGCGGGCCGAGTAGAACACTCGGGTCAGAATCGTGCTCCCGATGGCCCGGTGGTGCCCGAGCATGCCCAGAAAGGGAACGACACCCGAGCCGGCCGCGATGAGTTGCACGGGGCGGTCCGTGCCGACCGGCCAGACGAAGTAGCCGCCGATGGGGCCGCGCAGCTCGAGGAGGTCACCCGGCCGCAGCTCGTCGGTGAGGTAGGGCGACACCTCCCCGTCCTCGAGGCGTTCGACGACCAGCTGGAGGTCGGGCTGCTCGGATGGGGACGCAATGGAGTAGCTGCGCTGGGCGGTGTAGCCGTCGGGAGCGGTCAACCGAACGTCGACGTGCTGACCCGGACGATGGCCCGGCCAGTTGGGAGGCTGCAGGGTGAGCCGGCAGGCGCGCGGGGTCTCTCGGCGCTGGGCGAGGACCTCGGCGTTCTGCCAGCTCAGTCGCCGGCGTACCGCTGTTCGCGCCACGGGTCACCGTAGCTGTGGTAGCCGAACGTCTCCCAGAATCCGGGCTCGTCCTCAAGCGTGAGCATCAGGCCGCGGACCCACTTCGCCGACTTCCAGAAGTAGAGGTGGGGCACGAGGAGCCGCGCCGGCCCGCCGTGGGCGGCCTCCAAAGGCTCACCGTCGTAGGTGTCGACCACCCACGCCTGGCCGTCGGTCAGGTCCGCGAGTGGCAGGTTGGTCGTGTACCCGCCGTCGCTGAACGCGGTCACGAACTCGGCGGCCGTGACCACCTCGGCGAGCAGAGTGTCGACCGAGACTCCCTCCCAGCGGGTGTCGAACTTCGACCAGCTCGTCACGCAGTGGATATCGACCGTGACAGGCTCACGTGGCAGCCGCCGGAACTCCTCCCAGCTCCAGCGTTGTTCGCCGTCCACCTCCCCCCGGACGTTGAAGTCCCAGCGGTCCAGCGCTGTGCGGGGGGTGGGACCCGCGGACAGTACCGGGAACCCGCCGCCCACGTCGTACTGCCCGGGCGGTAGTCGGCCTGGTGGACCACTTCGGCGCCGACCGGCGAACCCGCGGGACACGAACCCCATGTCCCCACCTCCCTGCCGTGAAGGATGGACACTACGGCCTGGTACCCGGTGTTGGAGCTGGTGTACCAGGGCCAACCGAGGCTAGCCGCAGACCGGCGGGCGGGGCGGGCCAGGGCTGGCCGAGCCCGGCCCTGTTGCGCGAGTGTTCGCCACGATGCGGGGGTGTGATGGGGTGGGGCTGGTGCGCAGGCGCCTCGCCCTGTCCGGCGGACTGATCGCCGGCGTGGCCGTCGATGCGGTCGTAGGCGATCCGCGCCGGGGCCACCCTGTTGCTGCGTTGGGGCGGGCCACGGACGCCATCGAGCGGCTGCTCTGGCGCGACTCGCGGACGACGGGGATCGTCTTCCTGACCTCGATTGTCGGCGGTGTCGCGGGGGCGGGGGTCCTCCTCGACCGCGCGACGCGTGACCGCGCGATCTACCCGGTGGCCGTGACGGCAGCTACCTGGGCTGTGCTGGGCGCCGAAACCTTGCGCCGGGAGGCGGCCATCCTGCAACGGCTGCTCGAACACGGTGATCTACTCGCGGCCCGGGAACGGCTCAGCCATCTTGTCGGTCGCGACCCGTCTCGGCTGGACGAGTCGGAGATCTCCAGGGCCGGGGTCGAGTCCATCGCGGAGAACACCTCCGACGCGATCGTCGCGCCGCTGGTCTGGGGGGCAGTGGGCGGCGTTCCGGGGCTGTTCGCGTACCGCACGGTCAACACGCTCGATGCGATGGTCGGGCACCGGTCGGCCCGGTACCGGCGCTTCGGCTGGGCCGCCGCGCGCCTGGACGATCTGGGGAACGTCGTGCCTGCCCGGCTCACCGCGCTCCTCGTCGGCCTGGTCAGTGGACGCCCTCGCGAGGTGGCGCGCGTTGTCCGGCGCGACGCCCGGCGGCATCCGAGCCCGAACGCGGGGTGGTGCGAGGCCGCGTACGCCGGCGCGCTGGGCCTGCGACTGGGTGGGAGGAATGTCTACGGTGACCGGGTGGAGGAACGCCCGTCGCTCGGCGACGGCCAGCCGGCGCAGCGAGGTGACCTGCACCGGGCCGCCCGCCTGAGCCGTCGGGTCACGTGGGCAGCGGCCGCGGCAGCCGCCGCGGTGGCCCTGACGGCGCGCCGGTGAGCGGCGCGCTGCTCGTCGCCGGGACGTCCTCCGACGCCGGCAAGACCGTCGTCACCGCCGGCATCTGCCGCTGGCTGGCCCGCCGGGGGGTCAAGGTGGCCCCGTTCAAGGCGCAGAACATGTCGCTGAACTCGATGGTGACCCCGGAGGGCGCCGAGATCGGGCGCGCCCAGGCGATGCAGGCGGCCGCCGCGCGGGTCGAACCAGAGGCGGCGATGAATCCGGTGCTGCTCAAGCCGAGCAGTGACAAGCGGTCCCAGGTCGTCCTGCTCGGAAGGCCCGTCGCCGAGGTGGACGCGCTGACCTACCAGGAGCTGAAACCGCGCCTGCAGCGCGCGATCCTCGACTCCTTCGCCGACCTGCGCAGCCGGTATGACGTTGTCATCTGCGAGGGAGCGGGCAGCCCTGCGGAGATCAACCTGCGTGACCGGGACCTGGCCAACATGGGGCTGGCACGCCCCCTCAGGCTCCCGACCGTCGTGGTCGGCGACATCGACCGTGGCGGGCTGTTCGCGGCGATGGTCGGCACGTTGGCTGTCCTCTCACCCGGCGACCAGGCGCTGATCGCCGGCTTCGTGATCAACAAGTTTCGTGGTGACCTTCGGGTGCTGGCACCCGGGATCGACCAACTTGCCACGATGACCGGGCGTCCAACCTTCGGCGTGCTGCCCTGGCTGCCGGGTCTGTGGGTCGATGTGGAGGATTCCTTGGATCTGGAGTCGCGCCCCGGGGAGGCGCTGCCGGCCCTGGGTGAGCAGACGCTGCGGGTGGCGGTGGTCCGCCTGCCGCGACTGTCCAACGTCACCGACATCGACGCGCTCGCCTGCGAGCCGGGCGTGGTCGTGCGGCTGGTGACCCGGCCGGCGGAGATCACCGACGCGGACCTCGTCGTCCTGCCCGGTAGTCGGGCGACAGTCAGCGATCTTGGCTGGCTGCGGGCGAACGGCCTCGCCGACGCGATCGTCGCCCGCGCCGGCAACGGTGGGCACACCCTCGGCATCTGCGGCGGCTACCAGATGCTGGCGC
>JADGOV010000082.1 GCA_017882785.1 Frankiaceae bacterium | reverse complement strand
GGCCGTGATCGTCGCCGTGATGGTCACGATGTCGGTCATGCTTCTGGTCTGGTCCAAGCGCAAAGGCTGGTGGTAGCGCGGACGCACGGCCGCCAGCCGTTCGCCAGCCGGCAGGCCGATCCGGTGACCGACGGAGTCGCCCTGGACGGCTTCTTCGCCGGCGACGACGACGCCGCCAAGAGGACGGTCGCCGAGCTGCTCGCGGCCTTTGGCTACCGGCCGATCGACGTCGGAGGCCTGACCGCCGCTCGGGCCCTCGAGCAGATGGCTCTCCTGAACATCAGCCTCAACGCCCGCAACGGCTGGCCGTTTCAGTCCGGGTGGAAGCTGATCGGCCCCACCAGCAATCAATGACCGAGCGCAATGGCCGACGGGGTCGCTGTGTTGGCCCTCGTCGTCACAGCAGGTTAGGGGCCGCGCCCACCGCAGGCGCGCTGCGGCTGGTCCCTCTCCTCACCCCGAAGAGTAGATCCAGGGCTTCCTCAGGTCGAAGAACTCCGTCTCTCCGACACTGAGCGCGTCCATGGCTTCCATCTGCGCCTTGAGATCCGGTGGGGGCTCCTTGCGTTCCCCTTCACGCGCCGCCTCCTCGGAGGTGAAGTAGAGCACCATCGTGTATGCCCCTCCGTCGTGCTCGACCGCCACAGAGCCGATGATGTCCGGCCGAAGGGCAGCCCAGTCGACCGGGTTCTCCTCCATGAGTTCCCGCGCGCGGGCAGGGTCGCTGCTGCGGCCCCGCATGACCTGGACGAAGCCGGCAGTGTCCGGGTCGCCGTTCACGTCGATGACGACGTCGGGGCTGTCCTGGAAGGCCGCCTCACCGCTGAGCAACGCCGAGGTCTCCGACCACCACTGGCCCTGCTCCGGGCGGTCGCTGTTGCGCCGGGCCGCCTCCTCGGACTCGAAGCGGGCAAGTGCGATGAACCGACCGTCCTCGGTCACGCCGGCAGTCGAGCCCAGCCATCCGGTGGCGCCTGGGGCTAGCTCCCGCACCCAGCGGTCCAGCGCGGCGCGGGCCTTATCCGCGTCGGCCGCCTGTGCCGAAATCACCTGTACGAACATTCGGGTGTCCCTCCGTAGCTGTGCCCCGCCCGGGGCCGAGGCGGTCCCACGTACCGACGTACCCACCGGCGGGGACATCCAACGATGGGCCGAGGCCGGCACGCCTCATGCGAAGAGTGCCGGCCTCGGTCACCGTTGCCCTCAGGCCTGCCAGCGCCGATGACGGGCCCGGTGGTGCCCCGGTTCCGCGTGCGGGCCACCGTGTGGGCCATCGTGTCGCGCGCGTTCGCGCAGGCCGCGCCCCCGGCCACGGCCGCCAAGCCGGGCGCCTGGGTCGCAGTCAGCCCCTTCCTCCCCAGGCGGACCCTCCGGGCGGTCGTCGACGGTCGCAGGGTCGAGACCGGCGCGGGCCGCCGCTCGTAGCTTGTCGAGTACGCCGGCCAGGACGCCGCGCTCGTCGTCGTCCAACGCGGCGAAGACCTCGTCCACGGCGCCTCGGCGGTCTGACCGGGTGCGGTTGAGCTCGGCGGTGCCGGCGTCGGTGATCCGCAGCAACGTGGCCCGGCGGTCGAAGGGATCGGGGTCCCGGGCGAGCAGTCCCTCACCTTCCAGCGCGTCGACCATCGGAGTGACGGTGCGCGGAACGACGCCGAGACGGTGGGCCAGCTGGCCCATGCGCTGGGGTCCGTCGCTGTCCAGGGTGGCCAGCAGGGCAGACCTCGCGAAGGTCAGCCCCCTTGGGCGGCGCGGCCCTTCGTGGTGGGCCCTGGCCCGGGCCCGCAGCAGCTGCCCCACACCGAGGAAGGCCTCGGCGAGGGCCTCCGCGGTGGTCCCGATCGGCTGATCGGACAGCAGAGCCTGCAGGTCCGGCCGGCGGCCAGGTCGCCCGCGGCCGAGCCGCCCGCGGCCGCGGCCCCGGTGGTGGTGATGATGGCGATCATGCTCGCCCTGTTGGTCGTCGTGGTGCTCGCGGTGGCCGCACTCGCCGTGGTCGGCCTCGCCCCGCTGCTGGTCGTGCTGGTCCTGCCGGTCGTGCTTCTCGTCCTGCAGGCGCCCCTCGTCGGGGCCCTGCGTGGCTGAGTCCGTCATGTCGTAACCTCCCAGTTACTGAGTTGTGCTCACTATACACACGACTCAATACCGAGGGAAGCTCCATTATTCCGCCACCCTGGCCGACTTCGGCGAGTCGGTACCGGCCAGCGCCGCCTGGGCCGCCAATGCGGCCCCCACGACGGCGCAGACCACGACGGCCGCACCCATCGGGGCCGCGACCCGACGGGAGCGGACTGCGGCGGCCACCGCCATCGCGTCGGCACCGTCCGCCAGCGCCTGCGCCGCGAGCCAGGAGTCGAGGCCCTTGCCGCGACGGACAGCGAGGAGGCTGCCGACCCCGAGAGCGAGGTCCCGGCCGCCGACCATCGATGCCAGCCACCCGGTTTGGCGCGCCGTGACCGTGTCGACCCCGAGCAACCGCGCCAGTCGTGGCGGATCGGCCAGCAGGGCCGCACCCACGAGGCAGCGCAGCGCTCCAAGGCTCACCGCAGCGCCGGTCTTCGGTACGGCGAACCTCCTGGGCGACCGGGGGTGTGTGCGGAACCACATGGGCTTCCTCCACGTCTCAGCATTGTGTTCGCTCGTTATGGGTATATGCGCCATAAGTGCAGTCAGTCACGCAGGGACGCAGCGCTGCCGCGCACAGCTATCGCTTCAGCCGCTCAAGTCCACGTCGCTCGGTGCCGAAGCAGCTGACGGCACACACTGCCCGGGGAATCTTCCGTGATGCCCCGGTGTTTCCGCAAGTCATATTGAGGAAGTCGCCGAGGAGGCGCACGAGATGAGTGAGCGAGTTCTACGAGGCAGCCGCCTCGGCTCGGTGAGCTACGAGACCGACCGGGACACCGACCTGGCCCCCCGGCAGATGGTGGAATACGCCTGCCCGCGTGGCCACAGGTTCACGGTGCCGTTTGCCACCGAGGCGGAGTTGCCGTCGACGTGGCAGTGCACGCTGTGCAGCGCCGTGGCGTTGCTGACCGACGGCGCCCCGCCGGAAGAGAAGGCCGGCAAACCGCCGCGCACCCACTGGGACATGCTGCTGGAGCGCCGCAGCGTGGACGACCTGGAGGTGTTGTTGACCGAGCGGCTTGAACTGCTACGCGGCGCGGAGTCAGGTGGCCGCAAGACAGCCTGACCACTCCCGACCTGCCGACGACCACGCCGCATCATGGGCGTGGTCGTTGCACGTCCGGTGGTCGGCGCACGTCGGGTGGTCGCGGCATGTCCGAGGGTCGCGGCCCCTCCGGCGGAAGCACCTCACCGTCGATCACCCGCCCGCTACCGGGTGGATCAGGTCGGCTGCGGCGGGCGGCATGAAGCCCCATGCCCACTCCGGCGGCGGGGCCCAGCGCCCGGCGCAGCGCCAACGCGGTGAGCAGTCGGCGCGCGACATCCCGGGTCGGGGGCAGGATGAGCAGAAGGCCGATCGCATCGGTGAGAAAGCCTGGCGTCAGCAGCAACACACCACCGACCAGTACCAGGGCCGCGTCCCCGAGCTCGCGAGCTGGTATCCGGCCGGCGCCCAGCGTGGCCCGTAGGGTCCGCCAGGTGCGCAGGCCTTCCCGTTTGATCAGCGTCGCTCCCAGCGCGCTGATGAGCACCAGGATGGCGAGCGTGAGCGGCAGGCCGACGACGTGCGCGACCAGCGAGACCAGGTAGATCTCGATCAGCAGCACGAGCACGAGGGCGAGGACGAGAGCGGCGGCCACGATTCCGGTCTACCCGCTCCGAGGGCCCAGCGTCCACCGACGCGCCCGAGAGACAACTCCCCACCAGGTCACCCGCCACAGCGCCTCGGCGACGATGTCGCGACTCATCTTCGACTCCCCAGCAGTCCGCTCGATGAAGGTGATGGGCACCTCCACCACCCGCAGCCCCCCCCGGTGGGCCCGCCACGCCAACTCGACCTGGAAGCCGTAGCCCTCTGAGCTGACCGTGTCGAGGTCGAGGCAGGCCAAAGCGCGGCTGCGATAGGCCCGGAAGCCCCCGGTGGAGTCGGCCAGGGGGAGTCCGAGTAGCAGCCGGGCGTATCTGTTACCACCCCGGGAGAGCATCATGCGCCTTGCCGGCCAGTTGCGCACCGCACCCCCCGGCACCCACCGCGAGCCCAGCACGAGGTCCGCACCGCGTAGGGCGCTCAGCAGCCGCGGCAACTCCTCCGGGGAGTGCGAGCCGTCCGCGTCCATCTCGACAAAGACGTCGTACCCCTCGGCGCGACCACGCGCGAAGCCCGCCAGGTACGCGCCGCCTAGCCCGGACTTTCGCGCGCGATGCAGCACCCGTACCGCGGCATCCGCGGCGGCCAGGTCATCGGCAACCGCGCCGGTGCCGTCCGGGCTGCCGTCGTCGACCACGAGGACGTCAGCTTCCGGCACCGCCGCCCGTAGCCGCCCGACGATCGTCGAGAGGTTGTCCCGCTCGTTGTAGGTCGGCATCACCACCAGCACCCGACCGAGGCCGGCATAGCCACTCACTGTGGGGACTCCTGGCGTCGTCGGCGCTGCGCCAGACGCCGACCGCCGGCCAGCCCGGCGGCGAGAACCCCCAGCCCACCGAGCACCCATTCCGGGCCGGCGCCGAGCGTGTCCGCGAGGGTCCGGCCATCACGGAGCGGCACCCGGGCCACCAGCGCGGCGGGAGCGAACAGCGGCGAACGTTGCCGGACGACGCCGTCCGGGCCGATGATCGCGCTCACCCCGCTGGTCGCGGCGATGAGCACGGCCCGGCCGTGCTCAACGGCCCGCAGCCGGGACATTGCCAGCTGCTGCTCCGTCTCCGGACTGTGCCCGAAGGTCGCATTGTTGGTCTGCACGACCAGGACCCGGCCACCGTGCACGACCGCGTCCCGGACCAGCCCGTCCTCGGCGACCTCGAAGCAGATGAGGTCACCGATTCGGGCCGGACCCAGATGCAGTACCCCGGGTTTCCTGCCGGCGACGAAATCGCGGGGCACCAGGTCGACCTTGGTCGAGATCGCCCGGGCCAGGCCGCGGAGCGGGATGTATTCGGCGAACGGCACCGGGTGCCGCTTGTCGTACACCTCACCCGGCCCGGTCACCGGATTCCAGACGATGCCGCTGTTACGGACGTGGGTGCCGGCGTCGAGCACCGCACCCACGAGCACCGGCACGCCGACGGCCCGGACCGCCTGATCGATCAAGACGCGGGCCTGACTGTCCAGGAAAGGGTCAAGGTCGGAGGAGTTCTCCGGCCAGAGCACGAGATCGGGGCGTGGCGTCTGCCCGGCACGCACCTGGCGCGCCAGCCGTTCAGTCTCCGCCACGTGCAACCGCAGGACGGCCCGGTCCTCGGCGTCGCCGGTAAGTCCATTTCGGGGCACATTGCCCTGCACGATAGCGACGGTCGCCGCGGGCGGGCCACTCGAGCTCTGCCCCGCCGTCGGGGTCGGGATCGCCATGCCGAGTGCCGGGATGAGCAGCACCGCCCCGACGACCAGCCAGCCGCGCCGGCTCCGCCCGGCCGCCGGGGCCATCACCGCCGCCACGACCACCACCACCACCGCCGCAGCCAGCAGCGTCCCGGTCAGGGCGACGGCGAAGGTGACCAGCGGGGCCCCGCCGAGGCTGGCGAAGCGGGCGTACGGCGTGCCCGGCTGGCTGAAGGCCAGCCGCCCCCAGGGAAACCCGCCGAAGGGCATCCGGTCCCGCAGGGCCTCCTCTGCTACCCACAGGCAGGCCATCTCCAGCGGCCAGAGCAGGAGCCGGGACACCAGAGCCAGACCCGCACCCAGCGCGGCGCAGAAGGCGGCTTGGCTCGCGGACAGCAGCAGCCACGGCGGCGCCCCGACGAGGGTGGCGCTCCAGTGCAGCAGCGGAAGAAAGAAGGCGGCGCCGAAGAGCAGCCCGAAGCCGGCGCCGGCCGACGGCGCCACCATGCGGCAACTCAGCGTCAGACCGGCCACCGCGACCGGCGCGGCGAGGGCCCACCCGAGGGGCGCGAACGCCGCGGCACACACCAGGCCCGAGCCGACAGCGAGCACAGCACGCGACCGTGTCGAGAGCGACCAAAGCCGCACTCGACCCCCGCCGGTGGCCGGCGGAGCCGCGGTGAGAACGGACGCCGGCATGGCCTGAGATTATCCCGGCAGAATTATTGCCGGCCGCCTGGAAGACGACCCGAGCATCCTTCGAACCGACGTCGGCTGTGGTGGCGCCAAGCTCGGCCGTCGTTGTCTACTGAATGCCCGGGCCCTTCCTGGTTTCCGCACCCCCCGCCGGCCGGTGCGCCTGCCGCTGTTCGCTTCCACTGGTCCTGGCACCCGGGTAGCCGGCCGCGGGTGTCGGCCCGGCCCTCTCTGGCCAGTGGTAATCGAGCGAGGCAGACCTTTCCGGTGAGGTGTCCCATCGGCGGACGTGCCTGAACCTACCGACCCCCCCGGCGGGACTGTCAACCTGCCGGTGACCTGGGCAAACGCGGGTTCACGCAGGTCAGCGGGCTGTCCTCGATGTTGAAATGGCACAGACCGACGCCATCAGGTCAGCTGGGACGGTCCATCGGGATAGCGCGCAGCTGGCCCGAAAGAGCCAGCTCAGCCGGGCACCACGACCGTTCCCGAGGCCACCACCGCCACCAGGGCCGGCTCGAGGACCACGGCGGCCGAGGGGGCCAGGCCGCGACCGGTCGAAACCCCGCGGCACACCACTCGCGCCTCGAAGTCGACAGAGCGGGAGCGCCGGCCGACCCTGCGCAGCACAGCGACAACCTCCAGCACGTCCCCGGCCTGCACGGGTGCCCGGAACTGCACGGTGTCGTAAGCGGCGAACAACCCCTCGTCGCCGTCGGTCCGGATGCACAGTTCGGTAGCCACGTCGCCGAACAGCGCCAGCATGTACGCCCCGTCGACGAGGTTGCCGGCGTAGTGCGCGTGCGCGTACGGCACGTAGCGGCGGTGGGTGACGGTGGTGCCGACCGTGGCGGTCATTGCACACCGCCGGCGAGGGCGTGCACGAGGTAGGAAGCGACCTCGCCAGGAGTGGTGCCCTTGCTGAAGATGCGATCGACACCGAGCTCCGCGGTCATGGCCGGGTCGAAACGTGGCCCGCCGACCACGAGCAGCGGGCGACCGTGCGGGAAGGCCGCGGTCAGTGCCGCCGACAGCTCCCGCGTGTTGGTCAGATGCGCGTCCTTCTGGGTCACCACCTGGCTGACCAGGACCGCGTCCGCGTTCTCCGCCCGGGCCCGAGCAACGAGATCGGGGACGAGCACCTGCGCGCCAAGATTCACCACCTTTATCTCCCTGTAGTACTCCAAACCCTTCTCGCCGGCGAAACCCTTGACGTTGAGGATCGCGTCGATGCCGACGGTGTGCGCGTCCGTGCCGACGCATGCGCCGATAACGGTCAACCTGCGGTTGAGGATCGACCTGATGGTGAGGTTGATCTCGTTGGCAGGGAGGATCGGAAACTCCCGTTCCACGACCGGAACCTCGGCCAGATCGAGGATGACCGAGGACCGGCCGTACACCACGAAGAAGGTGAAGTCCGGACCCATCGCCTTCGCGTGCACCACCATCGCCGGGTCGATGCCCATCTTTCTGGCGAACATCTGGGCAGCGCCTTCGGCCCTGGCATCGTGCGGGATCGGCAGGGTGAAGGACAGCTGGACCATGCCGTCCCCGGTCGTGTCCCCGTACGCCCGGACGTGGCGGGGGTGGCGAGCGACTGCAGCCGCGTCCCCCGGTGCCGGATGCAGCGCCGAGAGGGCCTCACTGGTCATGACAACTCGTCCTGCACCTCGTCATGGGCGCGTCCTTCCAGGATCTCGGTAGCCGGGTTGTAGTAGCCCGCGGCCTGCGCGACCACACCGTCCAACCCCTTCCCACCGGTCGCCGGCCGCTTCGTGATGCCGAAGGTGCCAGCCGCGATGGCGTCCAGCAGACCGTCGTCGCAGATCCGCCCCAGGAGGTCGATCGACTCCGAGAGCACCTGTCGGGCCCGGGTGGCGATGACGCCGTCGCGGGGCGGGTGGAAATCCTCGGCCAGCGAGCCACACGCGTCACGGACGTAGCGCACGTTCTTGAGTGCCAGGTCGCGGTCGGAGAGGAACGGCGTCACGATGCCCTCTGTCATCATGCCGACGAGGATGATCCCCTGCCCGGTGATGGTGCCGACAAGGTTGAAGAAGGCGTCCAGCAGATAGCCGAAGAACACGTCGCCGTCCATGTGCTTCGTCGGCGGCATGTACTTCAGCGGCGCGTCGGGGAACAGCTCACGAACGAGTTGGGCGTGGGCCAGTTCCAGGCGGAACTGGTCGGGCAGCGACGGGTTGATCTCGAAGGCGTGTCCGAGACCGAGTTGCCAGTCGGCCAGACCCGCCTCGTGGCCGAAATGCTCGTTGAGAAGCTGGCTGACGATGACCGTGTGCGCGGCGTCCACCGCGTCGGCGGTCGTCAGGTAGTTGTCCTCGCCGGTATTGATCACGATGCCGGCCCGGGCGTGCACCTGACGGCTGAACCGCTGGTCGATGAACGTCCGCTGCGGATTGATGTCCCGAAAGATGATCCCGTACATGGAGTCGTTGAGCATCATGTCCAGCCGCTCCATACCGGCCAGCGTGGCGATCTCGGGCATGCACAGTCCGGAGGCATAGTTCGTCAGCCGCACGTACCGGCCGAGCTCGGCGGACACCTCGTCCAGCGCGGTCCGCATCAGCCGGAAGTTCTCCTGGGTGGCGTACGTGCCGGCGTACCCCTCCCTGGTCGCGCCCTCCGGCACATAGTCCAGCAAGGACTGACCGGTGGACCGGATCACCGCCACGATGTCCGCCCCCTCGCGGGCGGCGGCCTGGGCCTGCGGCATGTCCTCATAGATGTCGCCGGTCGCCACGATCAGATAGATCCACGGCTTCGGCGGGTCGCCTAGGCCGGCGATCATTTCCTCCCGCTGCCGGCGGTTCGCATCGACCCGGGCAACACCACCGGCAACCGCTCGCAGGCTTGCCCGGCGGGCCCGCTCGGCGGCGTGACCGGTCGGGAGGCGGAAGGTCACGCCACCGGCCGCCGCCTCCCGCGCCAGCGCGGTCAGGCCGGGGTAGTCGCCCGTGGCCAGCGCGGCCCACACCGGCAAGGCGACCCCGTACTCCAGCCCCACCTGGTCGCGCACGCTGTCGACAAGTCGGTTCACCCAGGGGATGCCCTCGGCGTCGGCACCGGTGATGCCGGCGAGCCGTACGACGGCCCGCTCCACCGACACCGTGCTGTGCGTCCGGGCCAGCTCGATCACCGGCTGGGCCGCGCGCTCGGCCAGCCGGCGAGCGGTGCGCACCACCTCCGGATCGAGACCGAGCTTGCCTTCGGCTGCTGTCATCGCCGCCCCACTCCTTCCTCGGCCGGTGTGTCGCCATCGGCATCGAAGATGGTCCGGCCGCGTACCACCGTGCGTCGGCACCGCGGCGCCGGCCCGTGCTGGTCAGGCAGGCCGTCCGGGCCTAGCCGAGCAGGCATGTCCCAGACGGCGAAGGTGGCCGGCGCTCCGGGTCGCAGCACACCACCGTCGTCCTGCCCGGCGGCGAGCCACCCCCCGCGGGTGGCCGCGGCGAAGGCGGCGACCGGCGCTAGCTCCGAGCCCACTGTGCGGTGCCGCACAGCAGCCCGCACGCCGCCCCACGGGTCGATCGGGGTGACCGGGGCGTCCGAGCCGAAAGCCAGCGGGATCCCGGCAGCGGCGAAGGCGGCGAGCGGATTCATCGCACGGGCCCGGTCGGTACCCAGGCGGCGGGCGTACATGCCGCCCGCCCCACCCCAGCGGGCATCGAAGGCCGGCTGCACGCTGGCGGTGCCGCCGAGTCGCGCCAACCTGGCTACCGCCGTCGGTCCTGCCATCTCCACGTGCTCCAATCGGGGCCGGGCGGCCCGCAGCCGGGCGTGACCGCTGCGCTCGGCGGCGATCTCGAGCCCATCCAGCACGGTATCGACGGCCCGGTCACCGATCACGTGAAATCCCGGCTGTTGAGAACCCAGAAGGCAGGCCAGCACGTGGGCAGCGACGGCCTGCGCGTCGTAGTGCAGCTCGCCGGTGCCGGTGGCGTCGGCGTAGGGCCGGTGCAGCGCGGCCGTGCGGGAGCCGATGGAGCCGTCGACGAAGAGATCCCCCGCCCCACCGCGCAGCCCGTACCGGTGGGCGGTGGCGACGTCACCGAGGTCCGCCCAGTAGCCGATCACCTCCGGCGCCGGCTCGCTGCCGGCGAGTTCCAGCAGGGCGAGCAGGTCGGCCTCGCCGGAGATGCCCGGGCCGGCCATCTCCTGCAGGCAGCCGACGCCGGCCGCAGCGGCATGTCGGAGCGTGGCCTGCTGCGCGCGCCGGCGCTGGCTGAGCGTGATCGCCTCATTGGCCGCTCTCCGACAGGCGTGGTGCGCCTCCAGGGTGAGCAGGCCGTCGGCCCGGAAGCCGGGCAACCCGCGGGCCTCGGGCGTCATCGCCAACAACGCGGTGGACGCCACGGCGCTGTGGACGTCGGCCCTCGCCAGGTACACCACGCCGCCGTAGGACGCCCGGTCCAGTTCGACTCGGGTGGGCGCCCGGCGCTCCGGCCAGCGGGTCTCATCCCAGCCGGTGGCCAGGATTGTCGCGTCCCCGCTGCCGCGGGCGTGCAGCTCCAGGCGGGCCATCGCCTCCACCAGCGACGGCGCGGCGGTGAGGTCCAGGCCGGTCAGGGCCAGGCCGTACGCCGTGGCGTGAACGTGCGCGTCGACGAAGGCGGGCGCGATCCAGCCGCCGTCGAGGTCGACCACGGCCTCGGCGGGCGGCGCCGCCGAGGCCTGGCCGAGCCAGCCGATGGAGTCGCCCTCGACCAGCAGAGCGGTCGCTGCCACGGGGCCGTACACCTGACCGCCGCGATAGAGGGTACGCATCACCGGTTCACCCGCTCAGCCGGTCGGTGAACAGCCGGCGCACCGCCGGTTCGTCGCGCACGAGGTCCAGGGCGTAGGCGGCATGCCCCGGCAGATAGCCGTTGCCGACCAGCATCGTCACGTCGGCGGCGAGTCCCTCGGCACCGAGCGCGGCGGCGGAGAACGAAGTGGCCATAGAAAAGAAGATGACAGTGCCGGCGTCCGCGGTCGAGAGGATGGCGCCACCCTCGCACCCCGGGACGTCGACACAGACGACCGTGACGTCGGCCGGCTCGCCGATGGCGGCGGCGAGGGCCACCGGGTCACGGGCGTCCGCCAGCACTACCTCATCAGCCAGCCCCGCTTCCAGCAGCCGGGCCGCCTCGGGCTCGACCGGCACTACCGCCACAGTGCAGCCCGCCCCGGCCCGCCGGGCGGCGAGCAGGGACAGCGAACCCGACTTGCCCGCACCGCCGATCACCGCGACCCGCGGGGAGACGTAGCGCCGGACCACCCGTGCGGTCAGCGCAGGCGCGCCGCAGACGTCGAGGACGGCGAGCGCCAGCGGCGCCGGCAGGTCGGCGGGCAGGACGGCCGCGATGGACCGGCCGAACAGAATGGCGTGACCGGCGGTCGGCACCTGCTCGGAGCGACCGTCCCAGTGGGTGAGGTCATCGGTGATGTGCAGCGGCGTGAGCGTCAAGGAGACCAGTGTGGCCACCGGGTCACCGACCGTCAGCCCGAGTGGCGAGTCCGGGCCCACCTCGGCTACCCGCCCGACCAGCATGCCCCCGGAGCCGGTCACCGGGTTGTGCATCTTCCCCCGCCTCCCGATGATCTCCAGAACCTCGGCCCGGATCGCCGCGCCGTCACCGCCGTGCTTGCTGGCCAACTGTCGGTAGGAGGCTGCGTCGAGGTTGAGCCGCTCGACCTCGATGCGCACCTCGTCGGGCCAGAGCGCCGCGCCGGCGTTGAGTCGCTCGGCTGCCTGGGGCAGCACCCCCTTCGGCGCGAGTACCCGGTGCAGGCCCACCGGGGAAGACGATGTCGCGCTCTCGACGTGCTCCATCGTGCCGAACACCTCCGCGGCGCAACCGCGCCGTGACGGGAAAATATTAGGCGAATCATTGTGTACACCACAGGTCTTCCGTATCCTAGCGGGGTGGGAGCTATTTTGCACGGCCTTGCCCTCAGCACCGATCTCAGCACCGACCCTGGCAGCGAGCAGCCGTATCGGTACACCCGGCGACCCCTCGTCGAGCCGGACTGGACGCGCCTGCCGGGATGGCGCGACGTCACGGTCGTCGAGTGGGAGTCCGCCCAGTGGCAACGGGTGCACTGTGTGAAGAACGTGCGGCAGTTACGCGCGGTATACGGCGATCTGCTGCCTGCGGAGTTCTACACTGACGTCGAGCGGGATCAGCAGGAGCGGGCCACCATGTCCATGCTGCTGCCACCCCAGATGCTCAACACGATGGTGCCCGACCGGGTGCCCGACGGCCCGTCGATGTATGCCGATCCCGTCCGGCGCTACATGCTGCCGGTGTTCTCCGACCGGGCGACGGAGTGGTCCTCACATCCCAACGCGAGCCGCGACTCGCTGCACGAGCAAGAGATGTGGAAAGTCGAGGGGCTCACCCACCGCTACCCGACGAAGGTCCTGGCGGAGCTGCTGCCGACCTGCCCGCAGTACTGCGGGCACTGCACCCGGATGGATCTCGTCGGCAATTCCACGCCGGTGATCGACAAGCTCAAGTTCTCGCTGAAGCCGGTCAATCGGCTTGACGCGATGATCGACTACCTGCGGGCCAATCCCGGCGTGCGCGACGTCGTGGTCTCCGGCGGTGACGTGGCGAACATGCCGTGGCGGAACCTGGAGTCCTTCATCGCTCGCTTGCTGGAGATCGAGAACATCCGTGACATCCGGCTGGCCTCCAAGGCACTGATGGGACTCCCCCAGCACTGGCTGCAGGACGACGTGGTGGACGGGATGACCCGTCTCGCCGGCGTGGCGAACGCCCGCGGCGTGCACATCGCGATCCACACCCACGTCAACCATGCCAACTCGGTGACGCCGCTGGTGGCGAAGGCGACGAAGACCATGCTCGACACCGGCATCCGCGACGTACGCAACCAGGGGGTGCTGTTGCGGGGGGTCAACGACTCCAGCACAACCCTGCTCGATCTCTGCTTCGCCCTGCTCGACGAGGCCGCGATCATGCCGTACTACTTCTACATGTGCGACATGATCCCCAACAGCGAGCACTGGCGGCTCTCGGTCGCGCAGGCCCAACAGTTGCAGCACGCCATCATGGGATACCTGCCCGGGTTCGCCACCCCGCGGATGGTCTGCGACGTGCCCTATGTGGGCAAGCGTTGGGTCAACCAGCTCGAGGCCTACGACCAGGTGCGCGGCATCTCCTACTGGACGAAGAACTACCGCACCGGGATCGAGAGCACCGACCCCGAGGCGCTGTCCCGCCGGTATGAGTACTACGACCCGATCCTGACGCTGCCGGCCGAGGGCCAGCAGTGGTGGCGCCGACACGGCGGTGACCTGGAAGCCGCTACCGCCGCCGGGCACGAGCAGGCCGCGGCCAGCCGGGACGCCGCCCGACGGCAGGCGGCAGACCCGGTGAGCGTCTAGCCCCTCGCCAGCCAGGGCACCGCCGTCCGGACCGGGTCGGGGAGCCATTCCGCGGCCACGTCGGGATGCAGCGGTCGCGAGAACAGGAAACCTTGCGCCGCGTCGCATCCGGCCTGGCGCAGGCCGATGACCTGCTCGGGCCGCTCGACGCCTTCGGCCAGCACGGTCATTCCCAGGATGTGAGCCAGGGTCGTGATGGCCGACACGATCCCGGTGTCGTCGGCGTCGCGGCCGACGCCGGCGGTCAGCTCACGATCGAGTTTCAGCATCTCCACCGGAAGCCG
>JADGOV010000159.1 GCA_017882785.1 Frankiaceae bacterium | reverse complement strand
GGCGCCAGCAGGTGGCCCGTCATGCCGAGCTGCGCGCCGCGCCGTGTGGCTGGGGCTGTCGGTGTCGGCGGGAGGTAGGTCCGGCCCGGGTCGGCTCAGATCGAGAAGTCTTCCCCGGGCCATACTCCGGCTTCGGAGGGGCGGGCGTTGACGGGGGTGGGGTGGCCGTTGAGCGACGTCTCCAGATGGTCGACGCGCCCGAGCAGCGACTGGAGGCTGACCCCGACCAGGTCGGGCAGGACGGTGTCGTCGAGGTCGAGTGGCCCGGTCACCGTGCGGTGTCGACTGCGGGCGATGACCTGCCCGGGCACGCCGACGACGACGGAGTTGGGTGGGACGGGCTTGACTACGACGGCGTTGGCGCCGATGCGGCTGTCGCTGCCGATGGTGACCGGGCCGAGGATTTTCGCGCCGGCACCGATGGTCACCCGGTCGCCCACCGATGGGTGGCGCTTGACGTGGTCAAGGCTCGTACCGCCGAGGGTGACGCCGTGGTAGAGGGTGACGTCGGCGCCCAGGTCGGCGGTTTCGCCGATGACGACGCCGGTGGCGTGATCGATGAACAGCCGGGGGCCGAGGGTGGCCCCGGGGTGGATGTCGACCCCGGTCAGCCACCGGGTCAGCGCCGAGGACGCCCGACCGATCAGCTTGAGGTTGTGCCCCCACAGCCAGCGGCTGACCCGGTGACCCCAGACGGCGTGCAGGCCCGGGTAGCACAGGATGACCTCGAGCGTGCTGCGGGCGGCGGGATCCCGGTCTCGGACCGCCTGCACATCCTGCTGCAGGGTCGCGAGCATGGCTAGTCGCCCAGGCCGGCGAACAGCTGGGTGCTCAGGTACCGCTCGCCGAAGGACGGAATCACCACGACGACCAGCTTGCCGGCGTTCTCCGGACGGCGCGCCACCTGTAGGGCGGCCCACACCGCGGCACCCGAGGAGATGCCGACCAGCAGCCCCTCCTCGCGGGCCAGGCGTCGGGCAACGTCGAACGCGTCGTCGTTGGTGACGGTGATGATCTCGTCGATGAGGTCGACGTCGAGGATGGCGGGCACGAATCCGGCGCCGATCCCCTGGATCGGGTGGGGTCCTTTGGCGCCGCCGGACAGCACCGGCGACGCCGTCGGCTCGACCGCCACGAACCGCACCGACGGCTTGCGCTCCCGGATCACCTGGCCGACGCCGGTGATGGTGCCGCCGGTGCCGACACCGGCGACGAAGACGTCGATCTCCCCATCGGTGTCCCGCCAGACCTCCTCGGCGGTGGTGGCGGCGTGGATCGCCGGGTTCGCCGGGTTCTCGAACTGCTGGGGGATGAAGTACGCCGGGTCGCCCTTGGCCAGCTCTTCGGCCTTGGCGATGGCGCCGGGCATGCCCTCGGAGCCGGGGGTAAGCACCAACTCGGCCCCGTAGGCCCGTAGCAGCAGCCGCCGTTCCCGGCTCATCGTCTCGGGCATCGTGAACGCGCAGCGATAGCCGCGGGCCGCGCACACCATGGCCAGGGCGATCCCGGTGTTGCCGCTGGTGGGTTCCAGGATGATCGTGTCCGGCCCGATCAGCCCGGCCCGTTCCGCCGCGTCGATCATGGACACGCCGATGCGGTCCTTCACGCTGTGCGCCGGGTTGAAGAACTCCAGCTTGGCGACGACCTGTGCCACGGTGCCCTCGGTCACCCGGTTCAGCCGCACCAGCGGGGTGTCACCGATCAGCTGGGTGATGTCATCAGCGATGCGCATAGTCCTCGTTCCCGACATTGATCACATGCTCCGCCACTGGGGCCCGAACACTCGAAAGCCTATCCGACTGGTAGAGATGTCCATAGCATGCGTAGGGTCAGCCCAGACCCGACACACCGTGAGGAAGATTCCCAGTGACCGATGTGGCTGAACCGAACCTTGCCCTGAGCGACGCCGCGGCGCGCCAGCTCGCGAACGCCACCAAGACCGTCGCGCAGCTGTCGACGATCACGCCGCGGTGGCTGGTGCGGCTGCTGCCGTGGGTGCCCGTCGAGGCGGGTATCTACCGGCTCAACAAGGTCAGGCATCCGGAAGATGTCGAGATCGCGTGCCCGCCGCGCAGCGAAGCCGCGCTGCCGCAGACCTTCGTCGACTACGAGGACACGCCGCGCGAGTATTTCCTGAGCTCGGTCTCGACGGTCGTCGACGTGCACACGCGGGTCTCGGACCTCTACAGCAGCCCGTATGACCAGATCGAGGAACAGCTCCGCCTCACCATCGAGACGATCAAGGAACGCCAGGAAGGCGAGCTGATCCGCAGCCCCGAGTACGGCATGCTCGCCAACGTCGCCACCGGGCAGCGCATCAGCACGCGCACCGGTGCGCCCACACCGGACGATCTCGATGAGCTGATCACAAAGGTGTGGAAGGAACCGGCGTTCTTCCTGACCCACCCGGCCGCGGTCGCCGCTTTCGGCCGCGAGTGCACCCGGCGGGGAGTCCCGCCGGCGACCGTCAGCCTGTTCGGGTCGCAGTTCCTCACCTGGCGCGGACTGCCGCTGATCCCCTCCGACAAGGTGCCGCTCGACGACGGCAAGACCAAGATCCTGCTGCTGCGTACCGGTGAAGATCGGCAGGGCGTCGTGGGTCTCTACCAGCCCAGTCTTGCCGGCGAGCGAGGCATGGGGCTCTCGGTCCGGTTCATGGGCATCAACCGGAGCGCGATCGCGTCGTACCTGATCTCGTTGTACTGCTCGCTCGCCGTGCTGACCGACGACGCGCTCGCCGTCCTCGATGACGTCGAGGTCGGCAAGTTCCATGACTATGCCTGACGGCCTGGGTGCGGCACCGCCCGGCTGGCCCGACGTGGCGACGCTCACCCGGCTGGCGAAGGAGATCTTCACCGGGCAACTCGGCGGCGTTCCGAACCCCACTCGCGCGGTGGAAGGCTCGCCTCAGGCCATCCCCGAATCGGCCGCGGCGGCAGCGGCCGGCGGTCAGGCGGTCACCCCGCCGGTCGCAGCCCCGTACGACCTTCTCGGTCCGTCGGTGCCGGGCCCGGACCTCGACGCGCTGCCGAGGAGCACGCCGGCTGCTGCGCCGTCAACGCCGTACTACTTCATCGCCGAGGCACGGTCGCTGGCGTCACCGCATGGCCGGGCACCGCAGCCGGCGCCCTTCACGCCGGCACCCGACCCGGCGTTCTACTTCGCCGATCTGGTGCGGTCCGACGTGCAGCCCGAAGCCGGTAGGTCGCCGACCGCTGCTGCGCCGTTCGACGTGCACGCCGTGCGGCGCGACTTCCCGATCCTGCGCGAGCGGGTCAACGGACACCGGCTGGTCTGGCTGGACAACGCCGCGACGACGCAGAAACCGCAGGCGGTGATCGACCGGCTGGCGTCGTTCTACGCGCACGAGAACTCCAACATCCACCGGGCCGCCCATGAGCTCGCGGCGCGCGCAACAGACGGCTACGAAGCCGCCCGGAGGACAGTCGCGGGCTTCCTCGGCGCCGCTTCCCCCGACGAGGTCGTCTTCGTGCGGGGGACGACCGAGGCGATCAACCTCGTCGCGCAGAGCTGGGGCCGGGAGTACGTCGGCGCGGACGACGAGATGGTGATCCCGCACCTGGAGCACCACGCCAACATCGTGCCGTGGCAGCAGCTCGCCGCCGAGAAAGGCGCCAAGCTGCGGGTCATCCCGGTGGACGACACCGGCCAGATCCTGCTCGATGAGTACCGCCGGCTGCTCAACGACCGAACCAGGCTGGTCGCCGTCGCACACGTGGCGAACGCACTCGGCACCGTCCTCCCGGTCCGCGAAGTGATCGAGATGGCGCATGCGGTCGGCGCGCGCGTGCTCGTCGACGGAGCGCAAGCAGTGTCACACCTGCCCGTCAACGTGCAGACCCTCGACTCGGACTTCTACGTGTTCTCCGGACACAAGGTGTTCGCCCCGACCGGTGTCGGGGTCCTGCACGGCAAGGCCGAGGTGCTCGAGTCGATGCCGCCGTGGCAGGGCGGCGGCAACATGATCAAGGAGGTTACCTTCGAGCGGACCACCTACCAGCCGCCGCCGGGCCGCTTCGAAGCCGGCACGGGCACCATCGCCGACGCGGTCGGGCTCGGCGCCGCACTGGACTACCTGCAGCAGATCGGCCTGGACAGCGTCGCCCGCTACGAGCACGACCTGCTCGGGTACGCGACGCGGGCGTTGGAGGCCGTCCCGGGTCTGCACCTCATCGGCACCGCGCCCAACAAGGCGAGCATCCTGTCCTTCGTGCTCGACGGGTACCGCGTCGAGGAGGTCGGCTCGGCGTTGAACCACGAAGGCATCGCGGTCCGTGCCGGCCATCACTGCGCGCAGCCGATCATGCGGCGCTTCGGGGTGAACGGCACCGTCCGCCCGTCACTGGCGATGTACAACACCCCCGCGGAGGTCGACCAGCTCGCCGCTGTCCT
>JADGOV010000158.1 GCA_017882785.1 Frankiaceae bacterium | reverse complement strand
GGCCTGCAGGTCGTAGCTGCGCACGACGTCGGTCTCGGTTGCGGAGGAGGTCATTACCACGACCGGGATGCGGCGCAGCCCGGGGTCGGCTTTGAGGGTTGCGAGGAGGTCGAAGCCACTCATGTCGGGCAGGTAGAGGTCCAACAAGATGAGCTGCGGGCGGCTGAGAGCTGTGCTGGGGACGCTTCGGAGGTGCGCGAGGGCGTCGGCGCCGTACGCGGCGACGGTCAGATGGTTGCTGATCTCCCCGGCGCGCAGGGCGCGTTCGGTGAGTTCGACGTCGCCGGGGTTGTCCTCGACGAGGAGGATCTCGATCGGGGTGCCGGTTGCGTTCATCAATCCACCTGGTCATTGTCAGCTGCGGGCAGGGTAAACCGGAACGTGGCGCCGGTGCCGGGCTGGGACTCGACCCAGATGCGCCCGCCGTGGTGTTCGACGACCTTCTTGCAGATCGCAAGGCCGATGCCGGTGCCGGGGTAGCTACCGGGTTTGTGGAGCCGTCGGAAGACGTCGAAGATCGTCTCGGCCTGGGCAGGGTCGATGCCGATGCCGTTGTCCGCGACCGAGAACCGCCACATCGGGCCGTCGCGGGCGGCGCTGACGTGCACGCGGACCGGTTCCTCGCCGCGGAACTTGACGGCGTTGCCGACGAGGTTGGTGAACAGCTGCTCGATCTCGGTCCGCATTCCCGTTACCGTCGGCAACGGGTCGTGGGTCACCGTCGCCCCGGCGGCGGCGATCGCTTCGTGCAGATCCACGGTGGCCGTCTCGACGAGCTGGTCGCAGTCGACCCGCTGCCGGCCGGTGTCGGCTCCTCGGCTCACCCGCGCGTAGTGCAACAGGTCGCTGACGAGTTGCTGCATGCGCGCAGCGCCGTCGTGGGCGAAGTCGAGGTGGCGGCGGGCGGTGTCGTCGAGGCTGTCACCGAGGTCTTCGGCGAGCAGTGTCGTGTAGCTCGACACCATCCGCAGGGGTTCTTGAAGGTCGTGCGATGCGACGTAGGCGAACTGCTCGAGGTCGCGGTTGGAGCGTTCGAGCTCCTCGGATCGGCGTTCGAGCTCCCGCCGGCCGCGGGCCAGCGCATCCTCGGCCTCCTTGCGGGCGGTGAGGTCGGTGGCGATGAGGCACCGCACCAGCACCCCTTCGAGATCCAGACACGTCGCCGCCAGCAGGACCGGCACCAGCGCGCCGTCCCGCCGGCGTAGATTGGCCTCCGCTCGGGTGGTGGCACCAGGCGCCACAGCCAGCAGCCCCGAGACGGTGGACTGGTCCGCGGCGCCGAACATGTCAGTCACCGGGGCACCCACCAGGTGCCGGCGGTCACCGGCCAGCATGGCAGCCAGCATCAGGTTCACGTACAGGACGACACCGCGCTCGGAAACGGTGGCGGCGCCTTCGCCCATGTTCTCGGCGATGGCGCGGTAGGTCCGGCTGGTGTTGGTCAACGCGAAGACAGACTCGCGGTCCGGCCCGCCGAGGACCACCGAGTCGATCCCGCCCGCGCGGATGGCGTGCAGCCTCTTCTCAAGATCGAGGATCTGCTCGCGCAGCAGCACGCCATCGGGCGCGTTCCCGGATACCCCATCTGGTACGCCCGGCGGGACGGGCAGTGAGGCGCCGCCGGCCATCCCTTATCCGCCCGCTTCCGGCAGCTGCAGCCCGGCCAACACGTTCTCGGTCTGCGACAAGTCGCCGATGATCTTCCGTGGGGGCGGCGGGAGCCTGCGGACGAGGGTGGGCACCGCGACGATCTCGTCCCCGCGGGCGAGGGTGGGGTTCTCGACCAGATCGATCAGCTCGATGCGGTACTGGCCGGGAAGGTGCTCCTCGCACAGCCGGGTGAGGTTGTCCACGGCGCGAACGCAGTTCGGACTCTGCCCCGCCACGTAGAGACGGAGGTAGTACTCGACGGCGGGGTTGCCGGTGGCGGGGTCGGGCACGTCCTGGGACTCGTCGCTGTGCCCGCTCATCATGCGCCCCCGGGCTCGGCCGCGGCCGACCGGTTCGGCGGCGGGTCGGCCCACCGCTGCCGCGCCATCGTGACCCGTGCGTCCGCCGAGACGCCGTGTTCCTGGTCCAGTTCGGCGGCGAACTGCTCGACCTCCGCGGCTTCGTCGGCCAACTGCCGGCGTAGCTCAGCGATCTGCGCCTCGACCTGAGCGTTGTGCTCGTGCAGCACCCGGCGCCGGCGCTCGACGTCCAGGCCCCGCCGGCCCGCCGCGACCCGGTCAGCGGTTTCCTGCGACAGCCGCGCGGTGCCGGTGAGCACGCCGCCGGCGCCGACGTAGACGTCGAGCAGCTGGGCGCCGGTGTCGGTGAGGACGAACTCCCGCACCTGATTGGAGTGGGCGCTGCCACGGGACTTCAGCACGAACAGCAGCCGGTTCCGCTCACCGTTGGTCTCGACGTTGCGCAGCAGCAGCCAGCTATCCACCAGCGAGGACACCACCAGCCCGCTGGTCTCGCCGAGAGTGGCACCGGGTCCGGCATCGGTCAGGGTGGTGAGAACGGCGGTGATGCCACGCGACTTCAGCATCGCCAGCTGCCGTGTCACGGTCAACCTGACCTGCGCCAGGCTACCCACCTGCCCCAACCCCATCACGCCGTCGAGCACGACCAGCGCAGGCTCGCTCTCATCGAGCAGCCCGACCAGGTCGGCCAAATGCGATTCCAGGCCGGACGCGGTGGCCGGCCTCGCCGACAGGCGCAGCAGCCCGCCGTCCACCCAGCGGCGCAGGTCGACCCCGACCGATGCGACGTCGCGAACCAGCTGCGCCGGCGACTCCTCGAAGGACACGAAGAGGGCCTTCTCGCCACGGCCGCACGCGGCGGCGGCCATCTGCGCGGCGATGATGGTCTTGCCGGAACCGGAACCGCCACTGATGAGAACCGCCGTCCCCCGGTACACCCCGCCGCCGAGCATGTGATCTAGTCGCGGCAGGCCGGTGGAGACCCGCTCGGGGCTGGCCTCATAGGCCAAGTAGAGCGAGGTGACCGGCAGTACCACCAAGCCCCGCTCGTTGATCAGGAACGGGTACTCGTTGGTGCCGTGCGTCGCCCCGCGGTACTTCACGATCCGTAGCCGGCGCGTCGAAAGCTCCTCGCTCACCCGCTGGTCGAGCAGGATCACGCAGTCCGATACGTACTCCTCGATGCCGTGCCGGGTGAGCTCCTCCTTGCCCCGCTCCCCGGTGACGATCGTCGTCAGCCCCCGGTCCTTCAGCCACCGGAACAGCCGGCCCAGCTCGCCGCGGACCACCGCCTCGTGCGGCAACGCGGTCAGCAACACCTCGACGGTGTCGAGCACCACGCGTTTCGCCTTGACGGAGTCGACGGCGAACCCGAGCCGCAGGAACAGTCCCTCCAGGTCGAAGGCACCGGCCTCCACGATCTCCCCGGGATCGATGTGGATCGAATCCACGACGAGCTGCCCGTCGGCCTGCATCCGCTCCAGGTCGAACCCGAGAGAGGCGACGTTCGCCGCGACGTCACTGGCCGACTCCTCAAACGAGACCAGCACACCGGGCTCGCCGAACTCCAGCGCGCCGCGAACCAGAAACTCCACCCCGAGCAGCGTCTTGCCGCATCCGGAGGCACCGGCTACCAGGGTCGGCCGACCGCGCGGCAGACCACCCCCGGTGATCTCATCCAGCCCCCGGATCCCGGTCGGAGCCTTCGGCAGGGCAGACCCGGACCCAGGTGGTGTGGCAGAGCCCCCTGACGTGCCCGCGGACCCTGTCGTGGTCGCTGCGCTCGCTTCGGTCATCACACCATCACCTAACAGCAAGAGATCTTTCCGGCGCGCAGGGCGCGTTCGGTGAGTTCCTCATGCATTCTCCCCGACGAGGAGGATCCCGATCGGGTCGCTCCGTGCGTTCATCGACCCCCTGGTCAGTGTCACCTGCGTGCAGGGTAAACTGGCCTGTCACGGCGGGACTCGGCGGCGGTTCGAGCCAGATGCGCCCGCCGACGAGTCGGGCCGCGACCTCATTCCCGCTGACCCGGCGGCCGCCGTGGCGGCAGACGGCCCGGTCCGTCCCCGTCGACGAAGCCGGCCACGGGCTACCCACGGGTCGCCCTGACCCAGGTCGCAGCCCAGGCACAGGCCGTTGACAGGCACCTGAGCTGGCCGTCGATCATGACAGGCCAGGCGTTTGCGGCTTCGCTTGGCGACCTGAGCGCGGTCTACGGTCCGTCATAGGGGGAGATATCCTTCTGCGATCCAGTTCCGGGAGGCGCTATGGCGAACCTGGTGGAGAACCTGACGACGACTGCGGCCCGGTGTGCGGCCCGGCCGGCGTTACGGGTCGGCGGTGACACGACGACCTACGCCGCCTTCGATGAGCAGACCGCCCGGGTGGCGGGGCTCATCCGTTCCCGAGGACTCGAGCTGGGCGACCCGGTCGGCGTCATGCTGCCCAACGTCCCGCAGTTCGCGGTCATCTACTACGGC
>JADGOV010000024.1 GCA_017882785.1 Frankiaceae bacterium | reverse complement strand
AACCACGCCCGCAGTTCGGCGTACGACCCCGGGTAGTGCAGGCCACGAGATGGCACGAAGCGAGCCTACGGTCCTGGCAGTGAAATGGATAGCCAACATGATTAATTGCTATCTGTCATCCAAGTAGTGCCACCCGGAGAGACCGTGGCGGTCATAGTCTGTCCGGGCGTACCGTCAGACCAGGTGCTGTGACAGGTAAATTGATGGGCAGCAGCCGGAATGCAATCAACCGTTGGCGAAGATCCGTCTGTCTGGTTTACAGTGGCCTGGGCACCAATATCCTTACCCAACGCCACCGGGATATTAACCAAGCTGAGCAGCTGGAGACGCGGGAGTGCTGTCGCTGCCGGAACCGCCACCGGCACTGACCCCAATGACAATGGCGAGGATGATCAAGAGGGCACTGACACCAGCGACAGCTTGCTGGTTGACGCTGGTCTTCTTGACGAACTCGACCACACTGGGTCCAGGGGTCCCGTGGGTTGTGGGATGTACGTGTCATCCGTGGAGCCCCGGAACTGCCCCAGAGGCTCCTGTGCTGGCTCCTCGGTCGACTGGATCCTGACTCCACACTCCTGGCAGAATCTGGCATCCTCCGGGTTGTCGTGGCCCTCGATGCATTTCATGATCTTTCCTATCGCTTGATGTTCGAAAGCGATTCCTCCGGAACCCGCACCCGGCAATCTCCATCAGTCGGAGAATGTCCAACTGCTAGCCGGCCGAATGCGAGGCATTGGAGGTGTTGTCGATTAGATAACCTCCAGCGCCAGGGCCGGGCACCATCGTGTAGTCGATGTTCCAGTTTGTGTCGGTCTCACCAGGGTTGACGCCCTGCTCGGGAGCCTGATGACTGTGGAAGGACACATTCGCCACAATGGTTCCGCTACCTTGGTTGCTCACGCTATTGACCACCACGTTCGTGTCGATACTCGTGAGTAGTCCAGAACTCCATTCGCTGAGGCTGCCATTGTTCGACTGCTCACGAGCAGAGAGCTGAGCGTAGGCGGTCGCGTAATCGCCAGAGCTGATGCCGTCGAAGTATGTGTTCAGAGTAGTTGAGGCACTGCTGGAGTCATAGTACGGAGCCCCTGAGACAGGCCCCGGTACGACGATCACTTGCGGCCTAGCGTTGGCCTGAGCCTGCGCACGCTCTGCCATCGCTCTAGCGTCGGCGGCATCCTTTCCGGCCTTTGCTAGCGCGGCAGCCTGCTGGGCCTTTACGGCAGCCGCAGCAGCCTTGGCTTTGGCTGCGGCCGCATCAGCCTTGACCTTGGCGGCCGCGGCCCTAGCCTTCGCCGCAGCGGCGTCTCGGTCGACCTTGACTTGGAGCTGCACCTTCGCGATGGCAGCGTTATTGTTGTTGATCATGATATTGGCACCAACACCGACGCCTGCGGCGAGCACCACTAGGGCTGCCAGAACGTACAGCCATGGACGCCTGTGCATCGGCTGATGAGGCCTGCCTCCGCAGTCCTTACAGAAGCGAGCCCCAGGTGAAATCTCGTGGCCATTCTTGCACTTCATGATCTGTTCCCTTACCTATGGTTCAGCCGGTGATTGTCCCTACGTTCATCCTGACCACTCTCGTTGCCGGGGGCGAGGGGATCCTTCTCTAGAGATACTCGCGCCGCGCCCGAGTTGCCTTAGGAACAGCCGCTCGGTCCGTGGTGCAACCGAGTCCCGCAGAGCCTGCCGAATCTGAGTCTGCTGCTCCTCGGTCAACTCGTGAGCCCCAGCCCCCCAGGGCAGCAATGTGCTGGTTAAGGAGTAGTTCTCGCCGGGCGCGGCCTGGACAATCGCCCGCTGCTCCGCGATCTCGCTGGGTGTCCCTCCTGACTGCTTTCTGCTCATTGTTGCCAGCTTGGCGCGTTCCTGAAAGAATCTTGGAATGTCAAATCACGTTCCTGAGCACGCCCAATCTTCATCTACCCTGAGAGTAGACTTTTCACACCGTGTTGGAATGGAGCAAAGGGGTGAGGCCACGGCGCAATCGGATGAGGACTCTTGACCCCTCCGAGAGGGCCTTATTGCCCGGCCGACTACTTTAGCGGCCGGCTCTCAACACTAAGCCCGCCAAAGGCATGTGCAGCCGCGATGGGCGGACAGTCTCATTTATTGGAAGCTTGTTGACCCTGGCGAATCAGAATTCGTGATGGCCTGCGCCTTCGAAGAAGTTCTTCGAATTCAGGCAGGTATTCGACTTAGATTTCTTTGGCTAACCTCGGCTGTGGGAGTTGGCTGCTTCTCGCTGATACCGCTGGGCGTGAGCGAGTGCCCACTCCCAGGAACGTTCGGGGCTGGTATTGCACCCAGGTGGGGAGCAACGCTGTGGCGGGGCCGGCCCGGGTCCATTGGGCGGGCGTCATGAGCCTGATCGGTTGGCTGAACAGTTTGGTGATCGAGCCCGACATCCCGTTGCGTTCTCTCTGAAGTTCCTCCCTCGTGATGCCGAACTCAAGTTGACCCAAGATCCTGACGCGGTCGTTCACCTGATCGATTCGCTGCCCATTTCCCGGGGCGAGTCGCCTGGAGCACGCGTACGGAGAGGGACAGCTTGAGCCCCATCAGCAAGATCATCCTGTCGTCGGGCGCACTGCTTGCGGTGGGACTCCCCTCCGCGTGCGGCAACGCGGTGGCCGACAAGCCGCGTTCCGCGCCGAGCACGCCCGCGACCCATTCGGCGGCGACCCAACCGGCGGCGACCCAACCGGCCAGGCCGGCAGCTGTGGCAGGCGACGCCGTGCTGGCCGGGCTGTCGCCTCAGCAACTCGCGGGTCAGCGGGTGATCTACAGCTACGGCGGCCTGACACCTCCGGCCAGCCTGCTTGCCAAGATCAGTCTTGGTGAGGCGGCGGGGGTCATCTTCTTCAACGGGAACATCTCGAGCCTCGATCAGATCCGCGTGGTCATCAAAGAACTACAGCAAGCTAACAAGAAGAGCCCGGTGCGGGCGCCGTTGCTCATGCTGACCGACCAGGAGGGCGGCCTCGTGCGCCGCCTCCCGGGTGCCCCGGTGCTCGCGGAGCGGCAGATCGGCCGCTCACCCAACGGCATGTTGCTTGCAAGCCAGGCCGGAACAGGTGCCGGTCATAACCTGCGGGGGGTGGGCATGAACGTGAACCTGGCTCCGGTATTGGACGTGTACAGGAAGGCCGGTGACTTCCTCGACCAGTTCCAGCGCTCCTACAGCGGCAACGCTTCGAGGGTGTCGCAGCTCGGCTCGACGTTCATCACGGCACAGCAACAGGCCGGCGTTGCCGCCACCGCCAAGCACTTCCCCGGCCTCGGGGCGGCCGCGACGGCCCAGAACACTGACCTGCGACCGGTGACACTGGACCTGTCGTTGCCGTCGCTTCGCGGCGTGGACGAAGCCTCCTATCAGGCCGCGATCGCCGCCGGGGTTCGTTTGGTGATGGTCTCGTGGGCCGTCTATCCGGCGTTCGATGCCCACTGGCCGGCCGGGCTGTCGTCGACGATCGTCGAGAAGGAACTGCGTCAGCGGCTCAGATTCCGTGGAGTAACCGTGACCGATGCCCTCGAAGCGGGCGCGTTGCGTGCCTTTGGCACCCTTCCAGTGCGCGGGGTACTTGCCGCCAGGGCGGGGTTGGATCTGCTCCTGTTCTCCGGCGAGAACGTCAGCGACGGGATCAACGGGGCGAGCGCCCTGGCGCGCGCGCTGCGCGGCGGGACTCTCGGGCGCGCCGCCTTCCTCACCTCCGTCAAGCGGGTGATTGCTCTGCGAACCAGCCTGGCACGGTGAGTCCACTCCTTGCCGGCGGGCAATGGGCGTATCCCATGGCCCCGCATACCGAGACCGTGGTGGCCGCGCTGCCAGCTCTTGGCGCGTCCCCGACGGGAGGCGCGCCGGGGCGACCGCTTGTTGCCACAGCCACATCGGATGATCCGGGGCACGTCACGCGCTGCTGCAGTCTGTGGCCGCCACGCTGTCGCTGAGTAGGCCCGGCGCTGGGTGCCTGTCCCGGCCCGCCAAGTCTTTGATCTTGCTGGTTCCGGTCGTCGGGGTGGGGCGATGTCAAGGAGTTCGGTGACCTCGGCGACAGCTTGGCTGCCGGGCCGGATGTACCGCATGGCGGTGCGGGGGTTGCGGTGCCGGGTCTTCGCCATGATCAGCTGGAGCGGAACGCCGTGCTCGCCGAGGTGGGTGGCTGCGGAGCTGGTGCAGTCCCAGCCGGTGTGCTGGCCGAACAGCACCCGGGCGCGGTCGTAGCCGAGCCGGGCTCGTCCCGAGGAGCACCTCCACACCCGAACCAGCCTTGCGGAACAAGAGAATCCCCGCGCTGTTCCTGCTTCCCATGTGCACTAGCTTGGTGTGCTGCAAGGTAGCTTCGCGCGCATGAGCGTGCATTCGTGGGGTCAGGTCGGCACAGCGGCCGACCAGAACCAGACGCGGTAGCCATAGATCAAGGGCGTCAGTCTTCACCTGCCGTCGACAAGGATGCGCTGGTTGTCGGTGAGGTAGCTCGTCGCAGGATAGGCCGACGCCCGAACAGGGTAGGCGGCAGGAGGTGACAGTAGGAGCCACCGGGAGCAGGGAGCTTCCCCCGGTCGCCGGCGGTACGTTGGCTGCGATCGTCGGCGGCGTCGCGGCGCTGTTGGTAGCGGTCAACAGTAGTACGGCTACCACCGCGACGAGCTGTACTTCCTGGCCTGCGGACGACATCCGGCCTGGGGCTATCCGGATCAACCGCCGCTGACGCCGCTGGTAGCCCGGTGGATGAACAGCCTCGGCCACGGCTCGTTGGCCGTCTTCCGCGCCCCCGCCCTGTTCGCCGCGGTGGCGGTCACGGTGTTGAGCGGGTTGCTGGCCCCGGAGTTCGGTGGGGCTGCGCAGTCGCTGGCTCTGGGTCGGCGTGGCGGTCGCGGTCGCGGCGTGGGCGCCGGTGCTGTATTGGCAGGCGGCGCACGGGTGGCCGCAGCTGACCTTGGCGCGGGAGATCCGCGCGGAGTACGGCACACCCGGTCAGCGGGTCGGCTTCTTCGCCCTGCAGCTGGTGCTGTTCAGCCTCGGTGCGACCTACCTGTGGGTGACCGGCGTGGCTTCGCTGTGGCGCGACGATGCGTGGCGGGCCTACCGGGTGCTGGCGTGGGCCTGGCTCGTCGTGCTCGCCGTCCTCATCCTTACCGCGGGGCAAGGCTACTACCCGGCCGGCATCTACCCGGTGCTCATCGCGGCTGGCGCAGTGGTCGCCGAGCGGCGGGGGCGCAGGTGGTGGTGGGCGCTGGGCGCGGTCCTGGTCAGCGCGGCGCACATCCTTCCGGCGACCGTTCCCGTACTCTCCGCCCGCACATTGGACGCCTCGATCTGGAGTGGACTCGGGGAGAACCTGCGCGAGACCGCCGGCTGGCAGCCGCTCGTCGATGAGGTGGCGGCGGCATACCGGTCCGTCCCCGGCCAGGCACGCGCCCGGGCGGGGATCTTCACGAGCAACTACGGGGAAGCGGGCGCGGTGGACCGCTACGGGCCGAGCCGAGGCCTCCCGCATGCCTGGAGTGGCCACAATGGCTACGGGCTGTGGGGACCTCCACCAGCCGGTGTCGCTCCGGTCGTGGTCGTATGGGAGGACGGCGCGCCGAGCGCCTACTTCTTCGGCCGCACGCTCTTCCGCCGCCTTGTGGGACCGGTGAGCAACGAGGAGACCCAGCGGACCGCGGTGTTCCGCTGCACCGGCGTGATCGGCGGTTGGCACGCGGCCTGGCTCAAGCTTCGGCACCTGTCGAGCTGAGCTGGTCCCTCATCCGTGTCGCGGACACCGGCCCATGAAGCCGAGGAACCGGTCCAAGACGGGAGCGTCCTCTGGAACGTCGATCACAGAGCCGAACGGCTTGCCCTCGCCGCGGTACTGGTCCGGCAGGGTGGCCCGCGCCCGGTCCAGGGTGATCGCGAGTTCCTCGTCGCTGAAGGGCACGGCCTGGCCTGTCGCCGCGGCCAGGTCACAGCCGTGGGTGACGTACTCCATCAGCGTCATCGCGAGAACCATGTGACCGGGCAACTCCGGGCCGGTCAGGCGGACCGCGCGGTCCACTCCACCGGAGCGCCACCCTGTGACGGTTTCAGCGGCGGCGGTCTGGAAGTCGGTCACCGGATCGTTGCTGACGAAAGCTGCAGGATCGCCGTCGAACGTGCGCCCGTTGACTCCGGCCGCGAACACCTGAAGCCAGCCGACAATGTGGTTGACAAGGGCGCGGACGTCGTACTCCGGGCATGGCGTCGGGGCACCCAACTGCTCGGGGTTGACAGCGGAAACCAGCGCCTGGTCCTTGGTCAGCACGCTGGCCAGCACGTCAACGTCACTCACGATGTCTCCTCCGGTTCGGCAACGACCTGCCCAGGCCCGTCCGCTGACGACCTCTTGGGTGGCATCCAACCATTCGGCGGCTCCGTGGGTTCCCCGGCCGGTGCGACCGGGTCTGGCAGTCGCCCCAGATGAACGATCGGACGCGGGACCGCCTACCTCAGCGGAGACGTGCCCTCTTCCGCACCGCCACGCTGATGGCGACGAAACAGAATTCGGGGGTGTTCTCCCCGAGAGATACCGAACTCGGATACTCACTCTGCTGAGCCTCTCGTGGCGGCTACGACGCCATTCTCCGGCGACAGGCGGCGCGAAGGATCGCCCGCTCCGCGTCCCAGGACCCTCTCCCGCCCGAGCAGCGGAAACTAGTCCCGGCGCGCGCTGGCGGTGGCGGCGTGCTGAGGGCCCTCTCCTGCCAGCAACGTGCCCGGCTCCAAGCTGTACAATGGCGACGCGACGGACGGGCTGGAATGAAACCATTCAAGAATGAAGAAAAGCCATGAGTGATCAGAACAGACTGCCTCTCAAGTATCAGCCGGCGCCCGAATTACCCGGAACCGAAGCTGGTAAGCGACTCCAAGCCGAGAGGCAGGCCCGGCTGGAGAGGCGCAGGGAGGGGGAGCGAGCCGAGCGTCGACGCCTGGCGGGTCTGTCCTGAGTAACCGCTGAAGGGCCGGTTCCGCCCCGAATCAGTGAGTATGCGGTGCTACCGTCGGCCCCTCGCTGGCCTGGACGATCACGACGCCCGATCCGCTGAACCCGAGCTGGAACGCCTCCCCGGAACCGCGACCGATCAACGCGCTCGCACCGGCGGTACGACGCACCGAGACGGTCAGGGTGCTGGACCAGGCTACGGCGGACTGCGGGTCGGCGAAGGTGGGTGCGTCGACCGAGAGCACAACGGGCGTGCCGTGGGCGGTCACCGCGATCTGCCCGGTACCGGTGAACACCGTGTTGAACAGGCCGCCGGCGACTACCGACACACCTTCCACCCGGCGGATGTCCCACTTCAGAGCGGGGTCGAAGGCCAGCACGTTGCGCCCGTTGACGGTGATCGACTCATTGTCGAGTGTGAGGACGTGGATCTCGCTGGCGCCGTCGGCCAGGAAGACGTCGCCGCGGCCGCTGACCCGCATCAGCGGTACGCCTTCGCCGGTGAGCGCCTTCTTGAACATCTTGCCCAGCCCGCCGGAGCCCTGGTAGGCGAAGTCCATCTCGCCCTGGTAGGCCACCATCGCACCCTGCCGGGCCATCAGCTCGCCGGCGAGGCGAACCCGCAGCATGCGCGGGTTCTGCAGTGCGAAGTGGTCGGCCGTCTGCTGCTCGAGATTGTTGCCGAGGAGGTCGCTGCGCATGCACCCATCACACCAGCCGGCAGCGCGGCGCGGTTCCTCAGGGCCGAATCGGCGCCGGACCGGCGTCGGCGACCGGCTCGGGCGCTGCGAGACCGGGGCTGGGGAGGCGGATCGATGCGGTGGCACCGCACCCCCGAGCCGGTGGCGGTGCGCTCGATCGCCGGACAGGGGTCTCGTGGACATCGGCGAGAGCGGCGGCGCCCTGCAGCAGCGGCCCGAGCCCGAACGCGATCGTCGCAGAGGCCAGACACCAGCCCACGACCAGAGCGAGTAGCAGCGTCATGATCACGTTATCGGGTGGCGGCGGGCCGATGCGTACGGCCGATCGGCCCAATTCGCCGATACGCCGATCCGCCTAGGCACCTCCGCCGACGGGCCTGAGCAGCTGGCAAGATAGGCGAGTGGTCGATCTTCCCCTTGGCGCGGACGGGGTGCCGGTGACCGTCGGCGTGCTGGGCGGCACCGGGGACCAGGGAAGGGGCTTGGGCCGTCGGCTCGCGGCCGGCGGGCGTCGAGTGATCCTCGGCAGCCGCACCCCGGAGCGGGCCAGCCAGGCTGCGGCCGACCTGACCACCGCCGAGCCCGGCCTCGCCATCACCGGTGCCGCCAATGAGGCAGCCGCGCGGGAGGGCGACGTCGTCATCGTCGCCGTGCCTTACGAGGGGCACCGGACGCTGTTGGACGACATGGCCGAGCACCTGGCCGGAAAGATCGTCGTGGACTGCGTGAACCCACTCGGTTTCGACAAGCGGGGCGCGTACCCCGTGCGGGTCGAGGAGGGCAGCGCCGCGGAGCAGGCGGCCGCCGCCTTGCCGCGCAGCCGGGTGGTGGCCGCCTTCCACCACGTTTCGGCGGTTCACCTGCTCGATCTCGCGCGGGCGGAGGTCGACACCGACGTGTTCGTGCTGGGCGATGACCGGGCCGCGACCGACCTGGTCGCCGGCTTGGCCTCGAGCATCCCCGGCATGCGTGGGATCTACGGCGGGCCGCTGCGCAACGCCGGTCAGGTCGAGGCGCTCACCGCGAATCTGATCTCGGTCAATCGACGGTACAAGGCCCATGCCGGACTCCGGGTCACCGACGTCTGAGCGCGACGACCTCGGCACACCGGTCGCGCTACCGCCTTCGATCGCCCGGGTCGTCTCGCTGGTGCCCTCGCTGACGGAGGCCGTCGCCGCCACGGCTCCCGAGCTGCTGGTCGGCGCCACGGCCTGGTGCGCGCATCCACCCACGCTGCAGGTGACCCGGGTCCGCGGCACGAAGAACCCCGACCTGGCGGCCGTGATCGACCTGCGGCCCGACGTCGTCCTGGCCAACGACGAGGAGAACCGCGAGGCGGACATCGCCGCGCTGCGGGCTGCCGGCGTGGTGGTGTGGGTGACCGCGCCGCGGTCCGTGACGGACGGCCTGAGTTCGCTCGGCCGGATGCTCGGCGCACTCCAGCTGCCCAGGCCCGCGTGGCTGGAGGAGGCGGTGACCGCCTGGCAACCGCCGGGCCCGCAGGTACGGTCCACTCCCCGGCGCCGCGCGGTGATACCGATCTGGCGTCGGCCGTGGATGGCGGTGGGGCGTGACACCTTCGCCGGCGACGTGCTCCGACGCCTCGGTGTGGACAACGTGCTGGCCGGCGCCGCGGATCGTTATCCGCGCATCTCCCTGGCCAACCTGCCGCCGGTCGACCTGGTCGTCCTTCCCGACGAGCCCTACGCCTTCTCCTGGGACGACGGGCCCGAGGCGTTCCGCACGACGCCGGTGGCCTGCGTGAGCGGACGCCACCTCACCTGGTACGGACCGTCCCTGGTGACCGCCCCCGAGCTGCTGCGCCGGCAACTGGAGCAGACCCGTTGACCCGAGCGGCAGCTGGCGGCGACCGGTCAGCCGTGGGTACCTGGGCCAACCCGGCCCCGTAGGCGTCGGCGTCGGAGATCCGCGCGCCGCCCAGATGGCAGTAGCCGCTCTCGCACGGCGTGCCGTCCAGATCGGCCGGTGATCGATCTGTAGCCGAGAGCACCTGGGTGGTGTTGTGCCGGGGCAGCGCGTTGCGTTTCACCGCGCCGATCAGCGCCGAGGGCTGGTGCCGCCAAGCCGGAGAGGCGCTCGCCGTCAGCGCCAGGGCGGCAGCGACGTGCGGTGCGGCCATCGACGTGCCCTGGAGTGCGGTGTAGCACTGCCCCTGGGGAAAGCCGGAACCCCGCGTGAAGGTGTAGCAGGGGATCTCCAGTGCCCAGTTCGAGGTGATGCTGAAGTCCTCCCACACCCGGGTCAGGTCGCCAGCGGTGTACGGAAAGCCCGGCGTGCCACCCCGGTCCCAGTACGGCAGGTTGAACTTGCGGGCCCCGCCGGGGGCCGCGAGGTCGATCCGGGGACCGAAGTTGCTGAAGTAGGACAGCTGGTCCTGGGTCCCGACGGTGGGCGCCTGGTGCCGGTCGCTGCGCGGCTTGCACGTCGCGTTGAGGTCGTCGGCAGCCCCGATGGTGCCTGCCGGGCACTGGGAGGACGGTCGATTGACGAGGTTGCCGGTGGCCGAGACGTCGACAACGCCGGGAACCCCACCAGGCACCTGGTAGTCGCCGTAGACGTCGGAGGCCACGTCGGTGCCCGGTGTGGTGATGGTGCCGTGGCTCATGACCCGACCACCCGGACCCACCCGCACGTGGTCGTTGCCGGCTGATGCCACAACGATCGTGCCGCGGCTGCGGGCGTAGGCCACCGCCGCGGCGTAGGCCCGGTAGGTATCGTTGCCGGCCGGATCGCGTCGGTCGAGGAAGCCGCCGAAGGAGATGGTGACGACGTCGATGCGGTGGAGAGCCGCGTAGCGGATCGCGCGCAGAATCGTCGCGTCCGTCGTCGAGCCACAGAATTGGGAGATCTTGAGGCTCACGAGGCGCACGCGAGGGGCCAGGCCGTTGAGGCCGACGCCGTTGAGCGCCCCGGCGACGTTCCCCCCGACCCAGGAGCCGTGACCGTTCCAGTCGCCGTTGGCCGGCCCCCCGTACTGTTCGGCGAGTTGGCGATCGGAGACCCCGCGGGTCGTGGCGCAGGTGGGATCGTCGGCAGCGAAGTCCACCACGACGCTGACCTGGCCGGCCAGGTCACGATGGGTGAAGTCCAGGCCGGTGTCGGCGACGCCGACCGTCACGGCGGGACTCCCCGCGGTACGCGCCCAGCCCTTGAGGAGTCCCATCCGGCGGAAGTCCCACTGCAGTCCCCGATAGCCGAACGCCGGGTCCGCCGCGCCGGCGGTGTCGGCTCCGGTATCGGCTGGGGTGGCGGCTGGGGGTGGGAAGACCGCGTGGGCGCCGAGCAGACCAGGGGCCTGCGCAGGGCGCACGCCCGGGTCCGCCTCGGCGATGGGGCGGACATCGTCGGTGCCGACCCCGAGGGTCCGGGGGTCCGCCGCCAACGCGTTGCGAACGCGGCGGGAGGCGACGATGACCGCTCCGGCCAGGTCCGGGATCTCCGCCGTGACGGAGCCGCCTTCGGCAGCGGCCTTCGCCCGTAATGCGGGGAGGTCCGCGGCGCCGCGCGCGGTCAGGAGGTAACGGTGGGTGCCACCGTGCGGGCTCCACGCATCGGTCGCACTGCGCGCCGGGCTCGACACGGCTGCGGCACCTGTGAGCGCCGCGACCACGGCCGCAGTGGTAACGGGCAGCACGGCCCAGGTTCGCCGTGTCCGTGCCCCCGACGACCGCGCCCCCGACGAATCGGACGACCTGGACTGCATCGAGGCTCCCTGCGGGACGGCGGGCCTCCCCGCGAGTACCACCGACGGCCCGATGCGCAGAGGATGTCGAGGCGAGCATAGGGCAGTGGCTACGGAATGAAATCACCAAATCGCTTACAGTTACTAATTGGCGAGAATCCCTACTCGTAACCGTGTTCGGCTGCCGGATACGTCCCGCCCTGTACCTCGCTGGCGAAGGTCCGGGCAGCGTCGGTCAACACCGTGCGTAGGTCGGCGTACCGCTTGACGAAGCGCGGCACCGGGTCCGGCCGTAGTCCGGCCATGTCCTGCCACACCATGACCTGGGCATCGCAGTGCACACCAGCACCGATGCCGATGGTCGGGATGGTGAGTTCCCCGGTGACCCGCTTGGCCAGCTCCGCCGGCACCATTTCCAGGACAACGGCGAACGCGCCCGCCGCCTGCAGCGCGACGGCGGCTTCCACCAGGCCGTCGGCACCGGCACCGCGGCCCTGCACCCGGTAGCCGCCGATGAGGTGCTCGCTCTGGGGCGTGAAGCCCAGGTGGCCCATCACGGGAACTCCCGCGTCGACCAGGGCGCGTACGTGTGGCGCCACGACGACCCCGCCCTCCACCTTCACGGCGTGCGCCCCACCCTCTTTCAGGAAACGCACCGCCGTGTCCAGTGCCTGGGCAGGGGAGACCTGGTAGCTGCCGAACGGCAGGTCGCCGACGACCAGGGCCCGGCTGGTGCTGCGCACCACAGCCCGGACCAGGGGGAGTAGCTCCTCCACCGTGACCGGAAGGGTGGTGTCGTAGCCGAAGACGTTGTTCGCCGCGGAGTCACCGACCAGCAGCACGGGTATACCGGCCTCATCGAATATCTTCGCCGCGTACTGCTCGTAGGCGGTGAGCATGGGCCAGCGCTCCCCGCGCTCCTTGGCCGCTTGCAGGTGCGGTATACGCACCCGTCGGCTGCGGCCTGGCCCGTACAGCGTCTGCTCGGTCACGTCTACCTCCGGCCTCGGGGCACCCTCGAGGCGTCCCCGGACGGGTTATGGTCGCACGGCTGGGTTTGCGCAGGTCCGCAGAGGTCAGAAGGAGGGGGAAATACGGAACTGGTCCGTATCGTAATACCCGTTGATGCCCGTTAGGACCCCAGTGACCCCAGTGACATGGACTCGGTGACATGGACTCGGTGACCATCCACAACCGCCGGTGGTACATCCTCGCGGTCCTCGTCGTCTGTCTGCTCGTGGTCGTGTTGGACAACACGATTCTCAACGTCGCGTTGCCGACCATCGAGGAGACGCTGGACGCCTCCCAGAGTCAGCAGGAATGGTTCGTCAACGCCTACACGCTGGTCTTCGCCGGGCTGCTGTTCACCTACGGGGTGTTGGGCGACCGCTTCGGCCGCAAGCGGATCCTGATGATCGGCATGGTGCTCTTCGGCACGGCCTCCGCGCTGTGTGCCTTCGCCACCTCACCAGTCATGCTCATCGCCACGAGGGCGCTGATGGGCATCGGCGGCGCGGCCGTCCTGCCCTCGACGCTGTCCATCATCACCAACGTGTTCGATGCCGACGAACGCGGCAAGGCGATCGGGATCTGGGCCGGTTTCACCGGGCTGGCTGTCGCCATCGGACCGATCACCGGCGGTGCGCTGCTGGAGCACTTCTGGTGGGGGTCCGTCTTTCTGATCAACGTGCCCTTCGTCCTCTTCGGCCTGGTCGCCATCTCAGTGCTCGTGCCGGAGTCGAAGGATCCCCATCCACAGGGCATCGACGTCTTGGGTGTCCTGTTGTCCATGGCGGGCCTCGTGCTGGTGGTCTACGGCATCATCAAGGGTGGCCAGCTGGGCAAGTGGGGGCAGCCCCTGGTGGTCGGCTCCCTGCTCGCCGGGGTCGTCGTCCTCGCCGTTTTCGTGATCGTGGAACGACACAGCCCGTACCCCTCGCTCGACATCTCGCTCTTCCGCAACCCGGCGTTCTCCGCGGCCTGCGCGGCGGTCACAGCGGCCTTCTTCGCGCTGTTCGGGGCGACGTTCTACCTCACGTTCTACCTGCAGTTCGCGAGGGGCTACACCCCGCTCCAGGCCGGTGTGCGGCTGCTCCCCATCGCGATCGCGCTCGCTGTCTTCGCCCCCCGCAGCGCCGCGATGGTCAAGCGCTTCGGCGCCAAGGCGGTGTGCACGACGGGGCTGTTGTTGGTGACCGTCGCCTTCCTCATGTACCAGCTCATCGACCGGAGCACCTCGATCTGGGTACTGGAGGGGCTGCTGTTCGTCCAGGGAGTCGGGATGGCGAACACGATGGCGCCGGCAACCGAATCGATCATGTCCACCCTGCCCCGGGAACGGGCCGGCGCCGGGTCAGCGGTGAACAACACCGTTCGCCAGGTCGGCGGCGCTCTCGGCGTGGCGATCATCGGCTCGATCCTGTCCGCCGCCTACCGAGGTCGGATGAACGCCGTCCTGGAGCACCTGCCGATTCCGGCGCCGGTGCGGACCGCCGCCGCGGAGTCCCTCGGTGCGACGCAGGCGCTCGTGAGCGGCGCCGGGGGCCGACTCGACGCGTTGCTGGCGCCGGCGAACGCGGCGTTCATCCACGCGATGCATCTCGCGTCCCTGGGCTCGGCGGTGGTGGCCTTCCTCGGCGCGGTCGTGGTCTGGCGATGGCTTCCGGGGAAGGCGAGGCAGCGGGATCGGGCGCCCGCCACAGCGTCCTCAGCGGCGGGGACAGGCTCGGTCAGCTACCGTTGATCGCCCGCGCCGGGCGGTCGCCGCGTGCCAACCGGTCGGCGACCGTCCGCCGCGCCTGCTCCCGCGCCTGCTCCCGCGCCTGCGCGAAATACTCTTCCGCGGGCAGGGCGCCGCTCACCCACCGGCGCCCGCGGAGACTGAAGACCTTCTCCCGTCGCACCATGGACTCTCCCTTCACCTGTTGCCAGAATACCGCCGCGCTCGCGTGGAAGCCTCCCCGTGGCGCGCGGCGGATCACGATCACCGGGGGCATCACGACGCCTGAGCCAGCCCGGAGCCGAGCAGGTTGGCGAGCACCCTGACCAACTCCACGTCCGTCCGGGTGAGGTCCCCCGGCAATGGGGCGTCCACGGTGAGCAGCCCCAGCCGTCGCTCGCCCGCTGTGACCGCGACGGCGATGACCGTGCGATACCCGGCGTACTCACTCGGCGTCACCATCGGATGGGCCGCGACGTCGTCCACGACGAGCAACTCGGCTCGCTCGACGAGGTCGAGGACGAACTCCCCGTCCGGTGTGCCTGAGTGAAAGCCCGGTCGTGGCAGTCGGGAGCGCCCGGCCCACACCACCCGGGACAGCGCCTTGCCGGCGGTGTCTCGGACGTAGAACGTGCTGCGGGAACCGGAAGCGGTCAAGGTGACCGCAGCGTCCACCACGGCCTGGAGCAGCTGACCGACGATGATGTGACGGCTCGCGGGATGGGCCGTGTCGGCCAACTCGCCGAGGTAGTTGGTGATCGGGGCCAGGGCCGCGTTGAGGGTGAGCGTCAGATCCTCTTCCGCCTCGACCGCCACCTCCTCCGCAGTCTTGAGTCGGCGGCTGGTCCGGTGCTGCTGAATGGCACCGAGCAGGATGGTGGCCGCGGTCAGACTGCCGCCCAGCAGCACCAGCCAGTGGCGCCGGGGACCGGCTGCCGGTCCGAGAGCGCTGTTCACCACGAAGGCGCCGACCGCGGCGGTCACCGCCCCGACGATCAGCAGCGACCCCAGCAGGTGCGACGTCACCCAATTGCGACCTGTCTGGAACCCCCGCCACGGCATCCGCTGACGGTAGTCGGCGCCGGCGACAGGACCGGAAGCTCCCGCTACCCCTCGGCTACCCCTCGGCTAGCCCTCGACTAGCCCTCGACCAGCCGTCGGCTCAGGTTGGCGTGGGTTCCGGGAGGGTCTCCGGCTCGCGCACCTCGGGTGCGGCCGGCTCCCGCCATCGTGAGGTGATGGGCAGTCGGCGGTCCCGCCCGAACGCCCGCAGTGAGATCTTCGGCCCGGGGGGGTACTGCCGCCGCTTGTACTCCGCTGCGTCCACCAACCGGATCACCCGTTCCACCAGCTCGGCGTCGTGCCCGGCGGCCCGCAGGGCGTCATGACCGAGGTCGCGCTCGATGTAGTCGATGAGCAGCTGATCGAGTACGTCGTAGGGGGGCAGACTGTCGCTGTCCAGCTGACCTGGTGAGAGTTCCGCCGACGGCGGTTTGCTGATGCACTCAGAGGGTATCGGCGCGACCTCCCCCCGCGCTTCCGCGGTGGCGTTACGCCAGCGGGCCAGGCGCCAGACCAGCGTCTTCGGCACGTCCTTCACCGGGGCGAAGCCGCCGGCGGAGTCCCCGTACAGCGTGGAATAACCGGTCGCCAGCTCGCTCTTGTTGCCCGTGGTCAGTACCAGGTGGCCGGACTCGTTGGACATCGCCATCAGCAGCGTGCCACGCACCCGGGCCTGCAGGTTCTCCGCGGCCAGACCGTGCAGGTCCAGCTGGGCGGAGTAGGCGTCCACCATCGGCGCGATCGGCTGCAGCACCCAAGCCAGGCCCTGGCGGCGGGCGAGTTCCTCGGCGTCGGAGACGGAGTGGTCCGAGGACCACCGGCTCGGCATACCGACCACGTGCACGGCCTGCGGCCCGAGCGCATCGCAGGCGATCGTGGCGACCAATGCGGAGTCGATGCCGCCGGAGAGCCCGAGGACCACCGAGGCGAAGCGGTTCTTCCGCGCGTAGTCCCGGGTCGCGGTGACCAGCGCGCTGTAGATCTCGGCGTCCTCCGGGAGCGGATCGGCGATCCCGCCACTGATCGGGCCCGCCGGTGGGGGGAGGGGCTCGCTGCTGACCGTCATGCGAACGACCGCGAGGTCCGTCCCGCCGCCGGCCGGCACGGTGCCGACGCGGTCGTCCCACGCCGGCGCGCATTCCAGGTCGAGGGTGAGCAGCCCTTCGCTGAACTGTGGTGCTCGGGCCAGCAGCCGGCCGGTCGCGTCGACCACGAGCGAGTCGCCGTCGAACACCAGCTCGTCCTGGCCGCCGACGAGGTTCACATACGCCAGTGGAGCGCCTGCCTCGACGGCCCGTCGCTGGGCCAACGCCAGTCGCGTGTCGTCCTTCGACCGTTCATATGGTGACCCGTTGACGCACAGGAGCAGCCCGGCGTTGGCCACCGTGGCCACCTTGACAGGGCCACCGTCCTGCCAGAGGTCCTCGCAGATGGTCATGGCGATGTCGATGCCGTGCAGGCGCACGATCGGCAGGGAGGATCCCGGGACGAAGTAGCGGTATTCGTCGAACACGCCGTAGTTCGGCAGATGGTGCTTGGCGTAGCGGGCCACCACCTGCCCGCCGTGCAGCAGCGCCACCGCGTTCTGGGGTTCGCCGGCCGGGCGCCCGATCCGGGGTAGCGCGTCGGGCCGGCGGTCGAGGTAGCCGACGACGACGGCGAGGTCCGCAAGCCCATCGGCCGCCAACCGCGCTGGCAATCCTGCCAACTCCCGCAGGGAGGCGTCGATGAACGAGCGCCGCAACACCAGGTCCTCCGCCGGGTAGCCGGTGAGGACCATCTCCGGAAAAGCGACCAGGTGCGCGCCGCGGTCCGCGGCATGGCGGCACCACCGGAGCACGAGGTCGGCATTGCCGGCCAGGTCGCCGACCACGGCGTCGACCTGGGCGAGTGAGACGCGGAGCATCGGCACGGCATCGAGCCTAATCGGGTCCCGCGGCTCGGCCTCGTCCTCGCGAGGCCGAAACGTCCCCCACCTGTCGGCCGCCGTTCTCTTGCGCGCCAACTCACGGTTTCCGGCACGAGCCACCCTGATGACCGTGCAGATCATCGGACACCGCGGGCAGGTCTGGCCGGCCGGACCACCGGAGAACACCACGGCCGCCGTCGACGCGGCGTTGACCGGCGGTGCCGACGGCGTGGAGGTCGACGTCCGGCTCACTGCCGACGGGATCGCGGTCTGCCTGCACGATGCCGACCTCCGGCGCATCGCCTGGGTGGGGCAGCAGGTGCGGACCTCGACCTACGCGACGCTGCGCGGTGTGCGGCTGCCCGGTGGGCATCACGTCCCGACGCTGACCGACGTGGTGGGCGTGGCGGCGGGGCGCGGGCTGCTCGTCCTGGAACTCAAGGTGGACGGGGACGGGCAGGCACTGGCCGCGGCCGCTGTCCTGGCGTTGCGTAGAGGCGGTGTGCGCGAACAGGCGGTGGTGTCCTCGTCCTGCCCGGGTGTGCTCTCGGTCCTGGCCCGCCGTGAGCCGATGCTGTCCCGGGCACTGGTCACCGGATCCGATGTGCCCGCCGTCGTGGCCCTGCACAGGGCTGTGGCCGGGGGGCATTCCGGGCTTCATGCCCACGTGGCAACAGTCCTCGCCGACCACAGCATCGCCGAGCGGGCCGTACGGCAGCGAGTCACGCTGCGCTGCTGGACGGTGAATCGGGCGGTGGACGCCCGGCTGCTGGACATCGCCGGCGTGAGTGCGGTGATCACGGACGAACCGGGGACGCTGCGTCGCGCCCTGACCCGTCCGGCCGCGGCGCCGGCCGGCTGATGGGCGTCCTGCGGCTGTGCGCCGCCTTCCCCGCGACGACGGTGCTTCCGGAGCCAGGCGGCCCGGTCGGAGGCATGGAGTCGCACGCGGGTGCGCTGTCCCGCGCCCTCGACCGGCTCGGTGTGGCGCAGCGGATCGTCACGGCAGGTTCTCCCGGCGCAGCGGCACGGGAATCACTCGGGACGCGCAGCGAGGTGCATCGCCTCCCGGTGGGCGGATGGCGTCTGCCGGGCGTGGGGTCACGAGGACCGGCACTGCGCGACCTCTACCCGGCGGTGGCCCGGCTTGCGCTGCGCCACGTTCACGGGGGAGTCGACCTCATCCACGCGCACCAGGGTGAGGACGTCGGCCTACTGCCGATGGCCGCGTCGTTGGCTCGCCGGCTGGACGTGCCGCTGGTCGTCACGCTGCACACCAGTCTTCAGCACACCACGATCCCGGACGACGTCCGGTCGGTGGTACGCAAGGCGCTGGGTGGCGCGATGGAGCGGCGTGTCCTGGCCCGGGCGGACGCGGTGATCACCTTGACTCCCCGTACGGCCGCCGCGTTGGTCGAGGACGGCATACCCGGTGACCGTGTCTACGTGATCCCATCCGGCTTCGAGCCCGCGGTGTTCGATGGGCGGATGCCGGATGGCCAGGTGGCGGCCCTGCCGGGGCCGCGGGTGCTCTCGCTCGGACGGTTGGACCAGCGCAAGGATGTCCTGACCCTGCTGCGGGCTGCGCCCCTGCTCAGGACCGCCGGCGCCACGGTCGTGGTGGTGGGCGACGGTCCGCAGCGACGATTCCTTGGACACGTCGTACGCCAGCAGGGACTGGCCGATGTCGTCGCTCTGCTCGGCGCGGTGCCCCATGACCGGATACCGGGCGTGCTCGCGGCGGCGGACGTCCTGGCGGTATGCAGCCGGTACGAAGAACTCGGTGTGGTGGCGGTCGAGGCGATGCGGGTCGGTGTGCCGGTGGTTGCCGCGGCCACCGGCGGCCTGCCGGCGGTTGTCATGCACGGTCGAACCGGCCTGCTGGTGCCGCCCGGCGATCCGGCAGCACTCGCCGCCGCGCTGGACCGCCTGCTCGCCGACCCGCGGGGGCGGGCCCGCATGCACGCCCAGGCCCGGGCCCGCGCGCCGTCCTACGACTGGGACGTGCTGGCCCGTCGGGTGCGGGGGGTCTACTCACTCCTCGGCGCTGGCCGCGGCGTGTCGGCTGCGTCAGGGCTGCCGGCGCGGCCCGACAACCCGACAGCCGACTTCCCGGCGGGATCATCGCCCGGTGGGCCGTCGGCAGCGGCGCTGACGCCGTAACCTTCGGTTGTGGACAGGCAGCAGGAGTTCGTCCTTCGTACCATCGAAGAACGGGACATCCGTTTCATCCGGCTCTGGTTCACCGACGTGCTCGGCTTCCTCAAGTCCGTGGCGGTGGCCCCCGCCGAGCTCGAGGGCGCCTTCGCCGAGGGCATCGGGTTCGACGGGTCGGCGATCGAAGGCTTCTCCCGCGTCCACGAGTCGGACATGCTGGCCCGGCCCGATCCGTCCACGTTCGGTGTCCTGCCGGGTCGCCGCGGGGAGCCGGGCACCGCGCGGATGTTCTGCGACATCCTGCTGCCCGACGGGTCGCCGTCCTACGCCGACCCGCGGTACGTGCTCAAGCGCGCGCTGGGCAGGGCCAGCGAGTCCGGGTTCACCTTCTACACCCACCCCGAAATCGAGTTCTTCCTGCTGCGGGGACGGCCGCAGTCACCCGGTGACCTACCGGCGCCGGTCGATGCCGGGGGCTACTTCGACCACACCCCGCACGACGCCGGCCACGACTTCCGCCGGCGCGCCATCGACGTGCTGGAACAGGTCGGCATCTCGGTGGAGTTCAGTCACCACGAAGTGGCGCCGGGCCAACAGGAGATCGACCTGCGGTACGCGGATGCGCTGACCACCGCGGACAACATCATGACCTTCCGGCTGGTCGTCAAGGAGGTCGCCCTCGACCAGGGCGTCTACGCCTCGTTCATGCCCAAGCCGTTCGAGAACCAGCCGGGCTCGGCGATGCACACCCACCTCTCGCTGTTCGAGGGTGATCGCAACGCCTTCCACGATCCGGCGGACCCCTTCAAGCTGTCGAAGGTCGGCCGGGCCTTCATCGCAGGCCTGCTCACGCACGCCGCCGAGATCACTGCCGTGACCAACCAGTGGGTCAACTCCTACAAGCGGCTCTACGGCGGCGGCGAGGCGCCGGCGTACGTGTGCTGGGGTCACAACAACCGTTCGGCGATGGTGCGCGTGCCGATGTACAAGCCGCACAAGGGTCAGGCCACCCGAGTCGAGATCCGCTCGCCGGACTCGGCGTGCAATCCGTACCTGGCCTTCGCGGTCATGCTGGGCGCCGGACTGAAGGGCATCGAGGAGGGCTACGACCTCCCCGAGGGCGCCGAGGACGACGTCTGGACGCTCTCCGACGGCGAGCGGGTCGCCCTGGGAATCGAGCCGCTGCCGGACTCGCTGGCCCGGGCCACCTCGGTGATGGAACGCTCGGAGCTGCTGGCGGAGACCCTCGGCGAGCACGTCTTCGACTTCTTCCTGCGCAACAAGAAGGAGGAGTGGTCGGAATACCGGCGCCGGGTCACCCCCTTCGAGTTGGAGCGCTACCTGCCGCTGCTGTAGCGGGTGCTGGGTTCCCGGGGTTCGCCGCCGATCATGCTCGAAAGGCCGTTCACCGCCGCTTCCGAGCGTACGTCTTAGCATGATCGGCGCAGACGGGGCTGGCACCACGGGACGGGGCTGGCACCACGGGAAACCCACCGCGGGTCGGGTGAGATCGTCGGGATGGTCGGTCGACGGAGAGCGAGGTCGCGTCATGCCCCGGGCGGTCGTCATCCAGCTGGCCGGCAGTGACCCGCCGGGCTGGCTGGGGGAGTGGCTGCCGGCCGCCGGCCTAGAGCTCGACGTGATCCGGCCGTACGAGGGGGAGCCGGTGCCCAGTACGGTTCCCGGCGATGCGCTGATTGTGCTCGGCGGGGAGATGTCCGCTTACGAGGAGGGGCGCGCCCCCTGGCTGCGTCCCACGCGCGCGCTGCTCAGCGCCGCCGTGGCTGCCGATGTGCCGACGCTCGGAGTCTGTCTCGGGGCGCAACTGCTCGCGGTCCAGTTCGGCGGCCGGGTGCAGGTCGGCGACCCGGCGGGTCCGGAGATCGGCCTGTGCGAGGTGTCGATGGCCGCGGCCGCGGTCGGGGATCACCTGCTCGGTACGCTGCCGCCCCGTGTGCCGGCGATCCAGTGGCACTACGACGGCGTGGCGGAAGTGCCGCTGGACGCGGTCGTGCTGGCGTCGTCACCAAGGTATGCCTGTCAGGCGTTCCGGATCGGCGACTCGACGTGGGGTATCCAGTGGCACCCGGAGGTGACGCCGGAGATTGCCGCCTCGTGGGCCGCGCACGACCCCGGCGCGCTGGGCGCCAACGGGCTGGATGCGGTTGCCCTGCTCGATGCGTTCGTCTCCCGACAGCAGGAGCTGATCGACACCTGGCGGCCCATGGCGACCCGCTTCGCCGTGACCGCTGCGGCGGCTGCCCAGCGTCGCCAACACCGGCTCGAGCCGTGAGCGAGCATCCCCGAGGCGAACTGGCCTCCAGCCGGCTGGTCCGGCTGGGCTTCCGCGATCCCGACGGCACAGAGCGGGCTCTGGTGCGAATCGGGCTGCTCGAGGACCCGCAGATCGAGCCGGCCGTCGCCGACGCCGCCGATCCCGATCTTGCCGTGCGCGCGCTGGAGCGTCTGCTGGACGCCGCGGATGACCGGGACGCGCTGCTCGCCGCGCTGCACACCGATCCGGCCTTGCGCGCGCGGCTGGTGGCCGTACTGGGCGCCAGCGCCACGCTCGGAGACCACCTGGCCCGCCATCCCGGGGACTGGCGCGCACTCGCGGTGCCCGATTCACCGACCGAGGGAGCGACCGGCTTTACCGCAGGGCAGCTGACCGCGACCGTGCAGGAGGCGGTCGCTCCGTACGGCGCGTCCTCGGCCGCGGTGGACGCCCTGCGGGTGGCCTATCGGCGCCAGCTGCTCGGTGTGGCCGCTCGCGACTTGACCGGCAGCCTGTCGCTGGAGCAGGTGGGTCGGGTCCTGGCCGACCTGGCCGGGGCCGCGCTCGAGGTGGCGCTGTCCATCGCGCGGGCGCAGCTGCCCGCAGGTGGTGCGCCGTGCCGGCTAGCCGTCATCGGCATGGGAAAGTGCGGCGGCGCCGAGCTCAACTACGTCAGTGACGTGGACGTGATCTTCCTCGCGGCGCCGGATTCGCCCCCGGGAGACGCGGGGGCAGCTGCCGGGGCAGATTCGGAGGCGGCCGCGCTGCGGACAGCCGAGCAGCTCGCCGCCGCCATGATGCGGATCTGCTCGGCGACCACCGCTGAGGGCACGTTGTGGCCGGTGGACGCGGGGTTGCGACCCGAAGGCCGGGCCGGACCGCTGGTCCGTACGTTGGCCAGTCACGAGGCGTACTACCTCCGCTGGGCCAAGACCTGGGAGTTCCAGGCGCTGCTCAAGGCCCGACCCATAGCCGGGGATCGCCAACTCGGCGCCGCCTACGTTGCGATGACCGACCGGATGGTCTGGGCCGCCGCCGGCCGACCCGACTTCGTGCCGGACGTGCAGGCGATGCGGCAGCGGGTGGCCGCCACGCTGCCCGCCGGCAAGGCCGACCGCGAGCTCAAACTCGGCCCGGGTGGCCTGCGGGATGTCGAGTTCGCCGTCCAGCTCCTCCAGTTGGTGCACGGTCGCAGCGATCCCACTCTGCACGTCGGCGGCACATTGGCCGCGCTGCGGGCGCTCTCGGTGGGCGGCTACGTCGGTCGCCACGACGCCGACACGATGGCCTCGGCGTATGAGTTCCTGCGATTGCTGGAACACCGGCTGCAGCTGCAGCACCTGCGGCGCACGCACCTGTTGCCCACGAGCGACCCCGCGTTGCGGTGGCTTGCGCGGGCCGCCGGTTTCCGCGGTGACGCCGTCGCCGCCCTGCGCAGCGAACACGCCCGGCAGGCCCGCGAGGTCCGTCGGCTGCACGAAAAGTTGTTCTACCGGCCACTGCTCACCGCCGTCGCCCGGTTGCCGGCCGACGCGGCCCGGCTGTCCCCGGAGGCCGCCCAGGACCGGCTGGTGGCACTGGGCTTCGCCGACCCGGCCGGCGCACTGCGCCACCTCGAGGCGCTGACGTCCGGCATCAGTCGGCGGGCCGCCATCCAACGCACCCTGCTGCCGGTGATGCTCGGCTGGTTCGCCGACGCGGCCGATCCGGATGCGGGGCTGTTGTCCTTCCGCCAGGTGAGCGACGCGCTCGGGCGTACCCACTGGTATCTGCGGCTGCTCCGCGATGAGCAGGCGGCGGCCGAGCGGTTGGCCCGGCTGCTCGCCACCAGCCGGTACGTGGCCGACCTGCTCGCCCGCGCGCCGGAAGCTGTGGCGATGCTCGGCGACGACGCGGAGCTGCAGCCGCGTTCGGCGGAGGCGTTGCAGCAGGTCTTTCGGGCTACCGCGGCGCGCAGCGACTCCGCTGAAGCGGCGGTGTCCGCAGTGCGCAGCCTGCGCCGACAGGAGCTGTTCCGGGTGGCCTGCGCCGATCTGCTGGGCCTGATCGACCTTCCCGAGGTGGGTACGGCGCTGGCGGACATCACCGCCGCGACGCTGGCGGCGGCGTTGGACGCGGCCGTGTGCAGCGTCGCCGAGCAGCGCGGCGGCGACCCTCCGGCGGTCGTCCTGATCGTTGCCATGGGGCGTCTCGGCGGTCGGGAGCAGGGGTACGGCAGCGACGCCGACGTGCTCTTCGTGCACGATCCGACCGGCGTCGCGGACGACGTGGGGGCCCAGGCGGCCACTGAGGTGGCGGGGGAGGTGCGACGCCTGTTGGCCATTCCGGCAGCCGATCCGCCGGTCGTGGTCGACGCGGATCTGCGACCCGAGGGCCGGCAAGGACCGCTGACCCGCAGCCTGGCTTCCTACGCGGCGTACTACGCCCGGTGGTCGGCGACGTGGGAGTCTCAGGCGCTGCTGCGGGCCAGCCCGATCGCGGGTGACGAGCAGCTTGCTGCCCGCTTCCTTTCGACCATCGACCCGATGCGCTGGCCCAAGGGCGGCATCAGCACGACGGCCTTCCGCGAGATCCGCCGGCTCAAGGCCCGGGTGGAGAACGAACGACTTCCGCGCGGCGCCGATCCGGCGCTGCACACCAAGCTGGGCCGCGGTGGACTGGCCGACGTGGAGTGGGTGGTCCAGTTGCTTCAGCTGCGGCACGCCGCGGAGCGGCCCGGACTGCGCACGACCGCCACGCTGCCGGCACTGGCGGCGGCTGCGGAAGCGGGGCTCCTGCCGGCCGCCGACGCGCAGGCGCTCGCGGCGGCCTGGCGCCTGGCCAGTCGGATCCGCAACGCGACCATGCTGGTCAGCGGCCGGGCCTCGGACTCCGTACCCACCACCGGTCGACAGCTTGCGGGCGTGGCCCGCGCGCTCGGCTACCCCCCGCGGGACTCTGCACGGCTCCTCGAGGACTACCGTCGGGTCACCCGGCGTGCCCGGGCCGTCGTGGAGAGGGTCTTCGCCCAGTGATCGTGCTGCCGGGAACCGAGTGCCGGGACGTCGCCGTGGAAGGCGTCCGGTTACGGGTCTACCGGGCGGATGCCGCGGACTCCGGCGCCGACCACGACCCCGGTGACGGTGCCGGTGCCGATGTCGGAGCCAGGGACGATGACGGTGATGGTGACGGCACTGGCGGACGGGACACGCCTCCGACGTTGCTGCTCCACGGCGTGCCGCAGACCGCCGCGATGTGGCGACATCTGCTGCCGGAGCTGGCCACCGATCGGGTGGTGATTGCGCCGGACCTCAAGGGGTTGGGCGGCAGCGAGGTCGCCGGGCCTTACGACATCCGCACTATCGTCCGGGAGCTGGCCGCGCTGGTCGTGCACGTGGTCGACGGCCCGGTGGACGTCGTCGGTCACGACTGGGGCGGCTCGCTGGCCCTTGCCCTGGCCGGCGCCCGCCCGGAGCTCGTCCGCCGGCTCGTCGTGATCAGTGCGCCGTACCGATACATCGACTATCGCCGCGCCCCGCACATCCCCTTCTTCGCCCTCCCGCTGGCACCCGAGATCGCGTTCGCGCTCGGCGGCCGAGACCTGGTCCGGGGGATGATCCGTTACTGCTGGCGGGCTCGGACCCCTATTGACCACGACGTCCTCGAGTACTACGCAACGGCCTACGACGACCCGTCCCGGGTCTCGGCTCTGCTGGGCTACTACCGGGCGGCTGCCCGCAACCGCCTGGTGTCCTCGCGGCCGCTGGCGGGACTGCTCGACACGTCGGCGTTGCGCGGTCGCCGGGCAACACGGCCGCCCTCGATGGGCCTGGGTCGGCCCCGCCCGGAGCGGGCCTTGGTGCTCTGGGGCGCGGCCGACCCGGTGCTCCCGATACGCGTCGGGGAAGCAGTGGCCCGGGAGCTGGGTTCCGTCGCCGAGTTCGTCACGCTGCCGGGCGTCGGTCATTTCGTGCCGGAGGAGGCGCCTGGTGAGACGACTGCGACGGTCAGCGCCTTCCTCCGGGCAGGCTGACGGGCCGGTCCGTCAGGCCGCGTCGCGGAGCTCGCCGGGGTGCGGGGACGCCGGGGCGGACGACACCGGCACCGGAGTGCCGAACGCCGGTTGACCGGTGCGCAGCCGTTGCACCATGAACCCGCACGCCAACGCCGCCACCCCACCGACGGCGTCCAGCACGTAGTGGTTCGCGGTGCCGATGATCACCGCGACCGTGATCACTGGGTAGAGCGCGCCCAGCGCCCGGACCCATGATCGCCGGGACAGGCTGACGATGACGATGCCGCACCACAGCGACCAGCCGACGTGCATCGAGGGCATCGCGGCGAACTGGTTGGACGCCGAGGCAACTCCGTTGGAGGCGTAGGACCCCCAGATGTGGTCGCGGGCCACGGTGTCGACGAAGCCGGGGAGCATCCGCGGTGGGGCAAGCGGGAAGAGCCAGAACCCCAGAAGCGCAACCAGGTTGGTCGTCATCAGCACCGAGCGCGCCGCCCGGTAGCGCAGCGGATGCACCCGCCACAGCCAGACCAACACCGCGATGGTCACGACGAAGTGCATGGTGGCATACCAGTAGGCGGCCACGGTCGAGAGCCAGGCGGCGCCCGCCAGCGCGCCGTTGACCGCCGGCTCGACGCCGAGCCGCAGCGCATTCTCCACGCCGAGGACGGCGTACGCATTCGCAAAGGCCGTCGCCTCGTGGGTCGGCACCCCGTTGCGGACCAGCGAGTAGAGCTCGTACGCGAGCGCGATGAAGAGGATTTCTTCCCAGATCCGGGGGCGACGCGTCACCGTCCACCGCTGTGGCCGCTGCGGGCGCAGCACCCCTCGTCGATCACCCATCTGAACAGTGTGCCAGAAGCATGGCGTTATGCCCGGCTCCGACAATTCAGCTGGCAGCAGAAGCAGGCGTCGCGGCGGCGGCCACACCGAGGGCGCCAGTCGGATGACGCAAAGTTATGCAAAGATTGTGCAACCATCGGATATCGACCGTACGAAGGACCGGAGGTCAGCGTCTCTACCGAGGAGTACCCGTGAGGTCACGCAACACCCGCACCGCCGCGGCCACCCTGGCCGCCCCGCTGCTCGCCGGCGCGCTCGCCGCCCCGGCCGGGGCCGTCACCGCCGGTTCTGCGGCGGACACCGCCTCGGTCACGCACGGCGCCGCCGGCCCGACCGTTCGCTACACCTTCCCGATCACGGGCGGCTCGCTGAACCTGGCGAAGGTCAGCGGTGCGATCGGTCACTCCGGAGGGCTGCACTTCTACAATCTGGGGAACAAGCGGTCGCTGACCGTTCAGGGCTTCCGCGTCGTCCTCGGGGACGCTCCGCGACTGACGGGGTACGTGCCGGCCCTCCACGCCCGCATCCCGGTCTTCGACCTGAACCTCAACAACGCCACGATCACGCCCACCTCGTCCGGCGTTCGGGTCGACAACGTCGGGGCCACCCTGACCGCCGGTGCCGCAACTGGCCTCAACGGTGCCCTGCACACGTCGGTCTTCACCGCCGGCCTTCGGGTCGGGACGGCCACGGTCACCGCCGTGCTGGGTCGCTGACGCGGTAGGAGGGGTCATGACGAGCGGGCCGAGCGCGATCGGTGATCGCCTGGCAACCGGTGATCGCCTGGCTCTCGAGGAGTGCTACGCGGCGCTCGGCCCGCTCGTGCTGTCCTACCTGCGCCGTTACCTGGGCCGGGAGGACGCGGAGGATGTGCTGCAACGGGTGTTCATAGAGGTCTGGCGCTCCGCCGACCGCTTCGACCCCACCCGCAGCATCGAGGCGTGGGTTCTCGGGATTGCCCGTAAGCGCGCCATCGACTCCTTGCGACAGCGGCGCGCCACCGTCGTCCCCATCGACACGCTGCGCGGACTGGCCGGCGAGGACGGTCGCGACGTCGCCGACCGGCTGGCCTTCGCCGCTGAGGTTCGGGCAGCCGTGGCCTCGTTGCCCGCGGGCCAGCGCGCGGCCCTGCACCTGGCCTACTTCGAATCCCGCACCCAGGGGGAGATCGCCGCTGAACTCGGCGTGCCACTGAACACGGTCAAGAGTTGGACGGCGCGCGGGCTGCGCAGACTGGCCGGATCACTCGGCTACGGTGCGGAGGGATCATGACCGAGCATGTCCCGGACGATCTGCCGGCGCTCCTGAGTGGCGACCTCCCTCGCGAGCAGACGACCCAGGTCGTGGCGCACCTCAAGGCCTGCGATGCCTGTCGTCGCAGCCTCGTCAGCACCGCCGCGGCCACCGGCGCGCTCCTCTCCTCCGCTCGGGTGTTCGGGCAGGCGAGCCCGTTCCGGGCGCACGATCACCTGGCGGCCGAGCCGTTGGCGGCGCTGGACGCCGAACTGCCGCCCCTCCAGACGCCGCGGCGGCCGCGTGCCCGGCTGGCCGCGGCCGCCGCGGTCATCGCGCTGCTGGCCGCTGGTGGGATCGCATGGGTGACCCGTGACGCCGGGGGGCCGGCGTCGCCTGCCTCGGTGCAGACCGCGGCCTTGCGTGCCACGTCCGGCAGCGACGCTCGCGGAGTGGTCACCATGCGCCTACCCGGGCGGCGCACCGACATGACCGTCGCTACCAAGGGCCTGACCGCGCCCGGTCCCGGCCAGTTCTACGAGGTCTGGCTGTTCGAGCCGACGACCTCGAAGATGGTCGGTATCGGGGTGCTCGCGCCGGACGGGCGAGCGAGCTTCCACCTCCCCGCCGCGCTGGTCACCGCCTACGCCGCCGTCGACGTCAGCCTGCAGCGCGACGACGGCAACCCCCGGCACTCCAGTCACAGCGTGCTGCGGGGCCGCTACAGCTGACCCGCGGACGCACGAGCCGCACAACGCAGTCCTGCTGCCGGTGCGCGGCACGGGGTAGTCTCCACGGGATCCTACCTGTGGCCAACAGCTGAGGCAGTGAGCAGCGTGGAGGCACCTGGCACGTTCGACTCCGCCCGTCCGGCACACCCATCGCATCCGAGCAGGCAGCGTATGGGCGGGCTGCAGCTTGTTGCCCGGCGGCGGCGTCCGTCGGGAGAGCCGCCACCCCTGCCGCGTCATGTGCGCCGCAGTGGCGTGGGGTGGCTGGTCGCCGCGTTCATCCTCGTGACGGTGTCGGTCACGGTGTTCTCCGCGGGCTGGCGGGGACCCGCCGTCGCGATCACCGTTGCCGACGACGCTGTTGTGCGCTGGTTGAGCGCGGTGTCGGTTCCCGGATATGCCAGGCTCACCCGGTGCCTGGCGGCGGCCGCGGCGCTGCCGCTGCTCACCGTGTTGCTGTGGACGCTGGTGGTCGCGCTGCTGGTGTTGCGGCGACTGCGGCATCTCGTGGTGTTTCTCGTGGCGTGGAACATCGCCGCCCTGCTCTTCGAGGTGATCGTCCCGGCCGCCCAGCGCCCCCGCCCGTTCGACGTGCCGATCCGGGGCAGCTGGGGCGGCTGGGCGCTGCCCTCGCTGCAGGTGGCGGCGTTGTCCGCGACGATCGTGGCGGCGCTGTACACGCTGGTGCCCGAGGGGCGCTGGCGGAACTACGGCAAGTGGGCCGGGGTGGTGCTCGTCGGACTGGTCGCCCTGGCCCGGATCAGCCTCGGTGTCGAAACCCCGGTCGATGTGGCCGTCGGCGCGGCCATCGGGGTGGCCATTCCGCTGGTGGCGTTCCGGATGTTCACTCCGAACGAGGCGTTCCCGATCACCTACAAGCGGGGCCGGTCGGCGCACCTCGACGTCGGCGGCGCCCGCGGTGCCGCGATCCAGCGGGCCCTCGAAGAGCAGCTCGGCCTCGTCGTCGGCGAGATCACCCCGTTCGGACTTGCCGGCTCCGCGGGCTCCACGCCGCTGCGGATCCGGGTGCGCGGCAACCCGGACACCAGCCTGTTCGGCAAGCTGTACGCCGAGAACCACCTCCGTTCCGACCGCTGGTACAAGCTGGGCCGTGAGTTGCTCTACGGCCGATTGGAGGACGAGAAGCCGTTCACGACCGTGCGTCGGCTCGTGCAGCAGGAGGACTACGCCCTGCGCCTGTTCCGGGACCACAGCCTGCCCACGCCGGCGCCCGGCGGAGTCGCCGAGCTGACTCCCGAGCGGGAGTACCTGTTGGTCACCGAGTTCTTCGAGGGCGCCGTCGAGCTCGGAGAGGTGCAGGTCGATGACGACGTCATCGATGCCGGGCTGCGGATCGTCCGGCAGCTCTGGGATGCCGGCCTCGCCCATCGCGACATCAAGCCCTCCAACCTGCTCGTTCGGGACGGCCGGATGTTGCTCATCGACGTCGCCTTCGCCGAGCTGCGGCCGAGCCCGTGGCGGCAGGCCGTCGACCTGGCCAACATGATGCTGTGCCTGGCCCTGCAGAGCAGCACGGAGCGGGTCTACGAGCGCGCGCAGCAGTACTTCAGCCTGGCCGACATCGGGGAGGCGTTCGCCGCTGCCCGCGGGCTGGCGCTGCCGTCGCAGCTGCGGCACGCGCTGCGGGCCCAGGGCCGGGATCTGCACGGCGAGTTCATCCGCCTGCTGCCGGAACCGCCGGCCCCGGTCGCGATCCAACGCTGGAACCTGCGGCGGGTCGGCTTGTGGATCTGCGTGCTGCTGGCAGCGTTACTGATCGTGCAGAGCAGGTCGCTGTTCACCTTCCGACAGCAGGACATCACTTCGCTGGGGGTCTCCGCCCTCAGTTGCCGGCAGCTGGCCCCGATGTGGCTCACGGCCCAGTCGGTGCCCTCCTCCTCGTTGCTGCCCTGCGTGCTGACCCTGCCGGCCGGCTGGCGATTGGACCATGTCGCGGCCCGCAGCGGGCAATCGACCTACACCTTCGACAACGACAGGGCGGGGAGTGGGGCATTGGTCGCCCGGCTCGTCGCCAGCTGTGACGTGCGGGGAGCCACCGAGATCGACTCCGCCGACAGCCGGGTACGCCGCTTCCAGCGTCCGCCCAGCGGCACCACCTTCGAGGCTGTCTATCACGACGTGTTTCCCGGCGGCTGCGTCACCTACCGGCTCACCTCCACCTCGAACAGCCCTGACGTGACCGGCCAGGTGGCCGGGGAGGCGCCGTTGGTTCTGGGGTACGAGTCACGCCGATCGCTGCAGGCCGCGCTGGCCGAGCGCTCCGACGGCAGATTGCGGCTCGACCCCAGGGTTACCAGGTGACCCGTCCAGCCCCGCGGCGTCCCGTCGGGCGGCGCCGGGCCCGGCCGCCCAGCCCACCCGACGGCAGGGGGGCAGCGGGCGGCGGATCGGGGTGGGCCCTGCCGCGGCATCCCGGCGACGCGGTCCGCGTCGTCCTGGCCGGTGGCACGCTGGTGATCACCGCGGTCTTCGTCCACCGGGAGCGGGTCGCCATCACCGAGGCGGACCTGTTCCGGCTGCTCAACGACCTGCCGGACGCCTGGATCGGGCTGTTGTGGCCCGTCATGCAGATGGGCAACATCCTCGCGGTGCCCGTCGCGGCGGCCGGCGCGCTGGCGTATCGACGTTTCCGGCTGGCGGCCGAGATCTGCATCGCCGGTGGCGGAGTCTGGCTGCTGGCAAAGGTGATCAAGACGGTCATCGTCCGCCCTCGGCCGGATGTGCTGCTCGCCGGGGTTCACGTCCGCGGCGCCCCGGCCGGCGGATCGGGCTACCTGTCCGGACACGCTGCGGTGGCCGTCGCGCTGGCCACGCTGCTGTCTCCTTACGTGGGTCGCCGGTCCCGACGGGTGTTGTGGGCGCTGGCCGGCGTGGTGTGTGTGAGTCGGCTCTACGTGGGCGCGCACCTGCCGCTCGACGTTCTCGGTGGCGCCGCGCTGGGCTGGGGGGTCGGTGCGCTGACCCACCTGCTGTTGGGCGCACCGACGGGCCGGCCCTCGGTGCGGGGGTTGCGGCGCGCGCTTGCCGAACGGGGTTACGCTATTGCGGATCTGACGGCCGTCGACCTCGACGCCCGGCGCTCGGCCCCCTTCGTGGCGGACACCGTGGACGGGAGGCGACTGTTCCTCAAGGTCGTCCCGCGAGAGCGGCGAGACGTCGATGTGCTCTACCGGATGTGGCTGGCCCTCACGGGCGGCCGGAAGCCTAGCGGCCGACCTCCTCGAGGAGGAGGCACTCCCGTCGAGCAGGTCGGCCGGGAGGCCGCGATGGGGCAGCTGGCGAAGGCGGCCGGCGTACGCGTGCCCGAGGTCCTGTCCGTAGGAGGCTACGGCAACGGCACCGGTCTGCTCGTGCATCCCTGGGTGGATGCCCGCTCGATCGCCGTCGCCGGCTGCGGCGAGACGGGTAATGGTGTCGGGGACGGCGGGAACCTCGCCCGCGACGCCTGGCGGCAGGTCAGCCGGCTACGCGCCGTGGGCCTGGCGCACCGGGCGTTGTCGCCGGAGAACGTCCTGGTCGACGCTCAGCGGCGGGTGTGGCTGGTCGACTTCGACGAGGCCGTGGCCCCAGCCGACGCGACCGATCTGGACGCCGATCTGGACGCCATGCGGGACACGCTCGCCGCGGCGGTCGGTGCCGAGGTCACCGCCGCCGCCGCCCGATCGGTGTTCGGCGGCGACGTCGGCTTCCTTGCTCAGATGTCGTAGTGCTCAGATGGTAGTGACTGACCACCCCGCGCTGACCTGCGCAAACGCTCATTCTGAATCTGCTGGGTAGGCTCTGGGTACGCTCGCCGTCGCGCTCCACTGGAGGTTCTGGGGGTCCCAGGTGCCGGTGTTCGAGCTCTTCTCCAGGGCTGGCCCGACGAACGAGGCGGCGAGGGCTGCTGCCGTGTCGGCCTTGTACGTCTGCGCCGACGGCACTCCCTTGGCCGTCGCTGGGTAGGTACGGCGCCAGTCGGCGGGGATGTCGAAGTGGTCGAACGGTTCCATGCCGCTGATCGCCTGCTTGTTGGCGATCGCGAACCGCAGCTCGGCCAGGTCGACGGTCTGGGAGTGCGCCAGGACGACGAGGTCGACCAGGTCCTTTACCCGGCTGCTGCGTTTGCCGCCGGGGTAGTTGGTGCTCATCGTGGCGCAGACCTTGTCGGCGATCTGGTCGGCCACGGGGAACAGCCGGTAGGGGCGAGTGACGAGCGGTCGGCGTAGGTGCAGCCGGTTGGCCGGGTCGACGACCTCCGGGCTCCCGACCGGAGCCGGGCCGACGACGATGTCGACGGTCACGGTGTCGATCTGGGTGTCGTGGTCGACGTCGAGGCACGCGTAGACGAGGCGTCGGGTCTCTACCCCGGGCTGGTTGTCGTCCAGGCCGGTCGGCATCGAGCGGATCAGCCTGAACGACAGGTGATCACCGAGATCGACCGCAACCAGAGCCGACAGAGTCCGCTCGGCCTCTCCGAGGTCTGCAGCGTGCTGGGCGGCGAGGTCGACGTCCTTCGTGGTGCGAGACCGGGGGACCCGGGCGAGCATGCTCAGCCCGCCCTTGAGCAGCCACTCCGATGCCTCACCCTCGGCGAAGACGCGGGAGAGGAATCGGTCGTAGCGGGCTTGGCGGATCTGCGCATCCACGGTCGCCGAGCTGACGCCGGCCCCGGCCTGCTGCGCCTTCTTCTTGGCGCTTCTTGGCGGCATCCTTGATGGCCAGCTCCAGAGAGCGCCAGTCGCCGTAGCCCGGTTCCTCAGCCACGATCGCTTCGTTCGACAGGTGCGCCGACCAGTCCGATGAGTTCCTCGGCGAGGCGATCAGCATCGTTGCCTCGACGTGAGGCGAGGGCCGAGAGATCGGACAGGAGGCGTTCGGGTGCGACGACCTTCCCCATGCGCACGGCATCGCGCAGCGCGTCGGCGACCAGTGACGTGTCGGTGCCGATCTCGACGAGGTCGGTGATGGTGCGCTCGACCGTGAGAGTGGGTAGGCCGTTGACGGGAACGACATCCTCGGGGCTCAGGTGCCGGATGCGTAGCCGTACGTCGGGAAGCCGGGTGCCCTTGCGCGCGGGGACGATGAAGTCGAGTCCGTCGAGGAAGAAGTCCCCGATCTCCTGCACCACGGCGGCAGTCACTCCAGCGGCTACGAGCGGGGCGACCCCTGACTCGGTCCGGGCAGCCGTGGCGCCGCCGAGCGCGAGCCAGGTGGCGTAGATGGCCTCGTGGGTCTGTGGGGGAGCGCCAGCCGTGCGATAGACCCCGTGTGCGAGTCGTTCGATCGCGCCGGAGGCTGCCATCCGTACGAGCTGCTTGCGAGCAACCCCTGCGGCCTCGGCCTGGGCGGTGGTGAACAGGCCCCACCGCCGTTCCGCGATGGAGCCGAGGCGAGCAAGGGTCGAGTCAGCCACGACAACGATTGTACCGTTTTGCGGGAACAAATGTTGTCGGGTGGTGATGGAGGCTCCCAGCGGGTCCGCACGACAACGAAAAACGGCGGCTGACGCTGGAAGACGTCGAAAGACGTTTCCGCAGTTCAGCCGCCGTTTTCGGTAAATATTGACAGGGGTCGAAACCCTGAATCAGATGTCGTAGTACAGCGCGAACTCGTACGGGTGCGGGCGCAGCCGAACCGCGTCCACCTCCGCCGACCGCTTGTAGTCGACCCAGGTCTCCACCACGTCGGGGGTGAAGACGCCGCCCTCGTAGAGGTAGTCCGAGTCGGC
>JADGOV010000157.1 GCA_017882785.1 Frankiaceae bacterium | reverse complement strand
CCGATTCTCGCGCCCGGCGACATCAATCCCACCCATGTCGTCAGCCGCTACCTGGCCGCGCTGGAGGCCGGTGACGCCGGGGCGATCGTGCAGACCTTCGCGCCGGACGGGTACGTCCGCGAGCCCATGGGCCCGAACCCCACCCACCGCGGCACCGCGCAGCTCCGCTCGTACTTCACCGGGCAATTCACCGCGGGCGGCATCGGCCTGCAGCGCTGCGCGGTCACCGACGACGGTGTGCGATGCGCCCTGGAATACAACTGCATCCGTTGGGGCGCTGACGACCTGCCGCCGCAGGCGGGACTCGCCGTCTACGAGAGGGGTACCGACGGACTGCTTGTTGGGCCCGCATCTACGACGACGTCGAGGCACCCTTCGGCCGTCCCTGAGGCAGTCGACGCGCGACGAAAAGATGCCTCATTGGCTGATGGACTTCGACACGGAACGGCGAGATCGTTAGCGCGAGGCCAATCCCGGTGGCGTTGACCCTGGCCACCGGCATCGAGGAGGAGAGGAGCCGAGGCCGTGGACATGAAGCTGGAGGTTGTGGTGGTGCCGGTCTCCGACGTGGACCGTGCCAAGAACTTCTACATCGCGCTCGGGTGGCGGGAGGATGCCGACTTTGCCACCAGCGCGGATTTCCGCGTCATACAGCTGACGCCACCGGGCTCCGATTGCTCGGTCATCTTCGGCTCCGGGGTCACCTCGGCTGCCCCCGGTTCGGCGGAGGGGCTGCAGCTGGTGGTCAACGACATCGAGGCGGCCCGGTCCGAGCTGGCAGGCGGAGGCGCTGACGTCAGCGGGGTGTTCCATGACGCGGGCGGGGTGTTCCACCACGGCGGCACATCGGCACGGGTCGACGGCCCGGCCTCGGACCACCAGAGCTATGGCTCGTGGGTCTCGTTCAGCGACCCGGACGGCAATACCTGGTTCGTCCAGGAAGTCACCACACGCCTGCCTGGCCGGGTGACGTCGGCACCCGCCGTCTACGACTCAGCCGCCGACCTGTCCGAGGCGCTGCGCCGCGCCGCCGCCGCGCACGGCAAGCACGAGGAGGAGACCGGGCAGGCAGACCCGGACTGGCCGGACTGGTATGCGCAGTACATGGTGGCCGACCGGACCGCGCAGACGGTCGGCGTATGAACGGCCTCGACTACGACGTGATCGTGGTGGGTGCCGGTTCGCCGGGTGAGCATTGCGCCGGCGAGCTGGCCGACGGTGGCCTCCGGGTGGCGGTGGTGGAGCGGGAGTTGGCCGGCGGCGAATGCTCGTACTGGGCGTGCATCCCGTCCAAGACGCTGCTGCGTCCCGGTGAGGCGGTGCACGAGGCGAGAGAGGTCGCGGCGACCGCGGAAGTCGATGTCGCGGCCGCACTGGCCTGGCGGGACTTCATGGTTTCGGACTACTCCGACGCCGGGCAGCAGGCCTGGCTGGCGGGCAAGGGCATCGACCTGATCCGCGGGACCGGTCGGCTGGCCGGACCCGGCGCGGTCGAGGTCGACGCAAAGCGCTACACCGCAGCGCATGTGGTGCTCGCGACCGGCTCGGATCCGGTCATTCCGCCGATTCCCGGCCTGCGCGAGCTGGACGGGATCTGGACCAACCGCGAGGTGACCGGGATGAAGTCCGTCCCGCGCCGCCTGCTCATCCTGGGCGGCGGGCCGGTCGGCGTCGAGATGGCGCAGGCCGTGCGCCGCCTCGGCGGCGAGGTGGCCCTCGTCGAGGGCGCGGGACATCTGCTCGCCCGTGAGGCCCCGCCGCTCGGCGAGGCGCTCGGCGAGGCGCTCCGACGCGACGGCATCGAGCTACTGCTCGGCGTGCATGCGACCGCCGCGCGGCGGGACGGGCCCGACTACGTGCTGGTGCTTGACGACGGCCGTGACCTGCACGGCGACCGGCTCCTGGTTGCCACCGGCCGGCGCCCGCGGGTGGCGGGGGTTGGCCTGGAAACGACCGACGCCACGTTCGACGCGCACGGCGTCCGAGTGGACGCACACCTGCGCGCCGGCGAGCGACTGTGGGCGATCGGTGACGTCACCGGGGTTCGGCTGCTGACCCATGTCGGCAAATACCAGGGTGACGTCGCCGCCGCGAACATTCTCGGTGAGCCCCGCGAGGCCAATTACGACGCCGTGCCTGACGTGGTCTACACCGACCCGCAGGCGGCCGCGGTGGGCGCCGGCGAGGGCCGGTTCAGCGCGACCGCGCTGGTGTCCGAGGTGGCCAAGACCGCCACCTACACCCACGCCTACGCGGAGTCGAACGGCTTCCTCACGCTGCTCAGCGACGGCCAACGGCTGACCGGCGCGTACGCGCTCGGACCCGAGGCGGGTGAGTGGCTGCAGCAGGCCACGCTGGCCATCCGCGCCCGGGTGCCGCTGGATGTGCTGCGCGACGTCATCCAACCGTTCCCCACCTTCTCGGAGATCTTCGTCAGCGCGCTCAAGTCGCTGCGCAGCGAGATCACGGCGGACCGCCAACCGGTCCACGCGAACGCGCACTGAACCCACACTCTCGGCTCAGTAGGCACAGCCGTCACGGTTCTGCACCGGCCTTTGACGGCGGTGCCGACTGTGCCGCGACAGCCGCAACCCCTGGAGGATTCGTGAGCACCACATACGCCGTCCCAGCCACCCACCGCGGACCGGAGCTCGCCGGGCAGACAGTCGTGGTGATCGGCGGCAGCGCCGGCATCGGGCTCGAGACGGCTCGGCTCGCCCGCACCGAGGGCGCCGACGTCATTCTGACCGGCCGCAATCCCGACCGCCTCGATCGGGCCGCGGCCGAAGTCGGCGCGCTGCGCAGTGCGGCCTTCGACGCCACCGATCAGGACGCTCTCGATCGTTTCCTCGAGGAACTGCCCACCCCGATCGACCATGTGATGGTCACCGCCGGCCGGCCGTACTACGCGCTGCTGGCCGACATCGACATCGAGCAGGCGCGCCGCTCTCTCGACGAGCATCTGTGGCTGCCCATCGCCGTGGCCCGGCACGCCGTCAACTCGGTGCGGCCCGGCGGCACGCTGCTGTTCGTGAGCGGCACCGGTGCCCGCCGGCCGGCCCCCGGCCTCGCGATCATCGGCATGGGCACCGCAGCGCTCCCCGCCCTGACCGCCAACCTGGCGCTCGAGCTGGCGCCGGTCCGGGTCAACCTCATCGCCCCCGGCTTCGTCGACACGCCGTTGTCCGCGTCGCTGCTCGGCGATGACCTGGACAAGCGCCGGGACCAGCTCCGCGCCTCGCTGCCCATCCGGCGGGTGGTCGGGCCGGCCGATGTCGCTGCGCTCGCCGTGCACATCATGACGAACACGGCGCTCACCGGAGCCACCTACGACATCGACGGCGGCCAGCAACTCCTCTCGGGATCCTGACACATGCGTTCCGACATCACCCCGGGCGGCACGTTCCCCGACTACGCGCTGCCCGACCACACCAGCACGGTCCGCCGGCTCAGCGAGCTGCAGGGCCGAGATCCGATGATCCTCACACTCTCTCGCGGCCATTACTGCCCGAAGGAGCACCAGCAGCACCTCGAGCTGGCGGCATTCCAGTCGAAGGTCGCGGTGGGCTACACCCAGATGGTCACCATCTCGACCGACGAGCATCACACGCTGCAGGAGTTCCGCGCGTCGGTCGGCGCCCACTGGACCTTCCTGTCCGACCCGGGTCGGACGATCCAGCAGGACCTCGACATCCAGGAGTACACCGACCCTGAGCACGACCCGATGATTCCGCACACGCTGGTGCTCAAGCCGGGACTGGTCATTCACAGCATCTACAACGGCTACTGGTTCTGGGGTCGCCCGTCTGTCGACGACCTCTGGCGTGACCTGCGCGCGGCGACCAGCGAGGTCCGCCCGGACTGGGATCTGAGCACGACTGGGCTGCGCGAGGCGTGGGATGCGGGCGACCATTCACAATTCCACGGGTGGGACCGGCGGACCGGTGGGCCCGGCACCGCGCAATAATCACCGGGCGACCTCATGGCGTTGAGAATTGCTCACCGAACCCGCCTGGGCGTTGATTTGCTGCGTTCGGACGGCCAATTCTTCGTGTTACCTGCGCGAACGCGCGGATCTTCCATGCATCGTAGGAGCGGCCCCACTATGCCCGTGTCCGCCAGGCTCCCGTCATTGGTGAGCTTCGGCCTGCCCGATAGGAGCATCGTCCGATGGGTGTTCCTGGTGCGGGTTGCTCAGTAGGCGCCGGCGGAGGAGAGGACGACTTTCGCGGTTTTCCACAGGATGACGACGTCGCCGGTGATGGACCAGTTCTCCACGTAGTACATGTCCAGTTGGACCGAGTCGTGCCAGCTCAGGTCGGATCGGCCGGACACCTGCCAGAGACCGGTGATGCCGGGTTTGACGAGCAGTCGGCGGCGTTCGTGGTTCTGGTAGCCGTCGACTTCGCTTTTCAGCGGGGGCCGTGGCCCGACCAGGCTCATGTCGCCGGCGACGACATTGAACAGCTGCGGCAGTTCGTCGAGG
>JADGOV010000156.1 GCA_017882785.1 Frankiaceae bacterium | reverse complement strand
CAACTCCGCGTCCGCCGCCTCCACGCCGGCGAGCCAGCGCCGGTCGGCTCCGAAGGCGAGCAGATCGGGAGCGGCCCGTAGCGTCTCGACAACGAGCGCCGTCAGCCGGGCGCGGACCGGCGCCAGCCGCCGGTCCGCCTGACGGGCGGCGACTGCCGTCACAAGCGGCACCAAAATTGCGGCGACGGCGAACGCCGCGAACAGGACCAGTCCGGCTGCCGGTAACAGCAGCGCGGTGACAGCGACCGACAGGGCGCCGACGAGCGTGCCGACGGCGGCCGGCTCGACGACCCGCAGCGGCAGGTCCTGCTGGGCATCGACGTCGGCGACCACACGGGAGAGCAGGTCGCCGTGCCGGAACGCGGCCAGCCCCGCCGGAGCCAGTGGGTCGAGCCGGTCGATGACCGCGACGCGCAGGTCGGCGAGCTGACGGAACGCCAGGTCGTGGGAGACGAGTCGCTCGAGGTAGCGGAACACCGCTCGTCCGATGGCCAGCCCGCGGACGGACACCACCGCCAGCGTCAGGGCGAACACGGGCGGATGCTGAGCGGCACGGCAGATGAGCCAGGCGGACATCGCCATCAGCCCGACTGAGCTCCCCTGAGCGAGCGTGCCCAGCGCCACCCCGGCGACCAGCCGCCCGCGTGGCAACGGCGCGACGGCAAGGACGCGGGTGAGCGGGCCACCGAGCCGGCCGGAGCGGCCGGTCCGGTGCCTGGTCACGCCGGTACGCCCAGCTCGATGACCAGGGGCCCGGGCGTAGCCAGCCGTACGACCCGGTCGGCCGCCCGGGCGACCGCATCCCGGTGACCGACGAGGAGGACGCACAGCGGTCGTTCCGGTTCGCGGGCGCGGTGGGCCAGTGTGCGGAGTACGCGCTCCTCGGTGGCCGGGTCGAGGTGCTCCGTGGGCTCGTCGAGGAGGAGTAGCCCGCCGCCGCGGGTGCAGCGGAGCAGCGCCCTGGCCAGCGCGACGCGTTGCCGCTGTCCCGCGGAGAGCCCGCTCCCGTCCTCGCCGAGCCAGAGCGCGGGGTCGAGTTCCTCGGCGGCAGCGGCGCGCAGGGCGCCGAGGACCTCCTCATCGGAGGCGTCGGGGACACCCAGCCGCACGTTGTCCGCGATGCTGGCGGAGACGAGCCGCGGACGTTGCGGGACCCACGCGACCTGCTGACGCCAGGCGGCCGCGTCGACGTCGGTGAGGTCGACGTCACCAAGCTGGATGCGCCCGGCCGCCGGGGTGACGAAGCCCAGCACCGCGGCGATCAGGCTCGACTTGCCGGCACCGGAGGGGCCGACCAGGGCGACCAGCTCGCCGGGTCCTACCCGCAGCGTCCCCCCGGTAAGTGCCGGCCGCGACCGCCCCGGGTAGCGAACCTGTAGGTTCTCCACCGACAGGCCGGTCTCGGCGACGTGCGGCACGTCGGTGCTGCCCCGCAGGGGGGCGGGTTCGTCGAGGACGTCGCGCACCTGCGCCGCCGCGGACAGTCCCTCGGCGGCCGCGTGGTAGCCGGCGCCGAGCTGCCGCAGCGGCAGGTAGGCCTCCGGGGCGAGGATCAGCACCAACAGGGCTGTTTCCAGCCCGACCCGGCCGTCCAACAGCCGAAGCCCGACCTCGACGGCGACCAGGGCTACCGACAGGCTCGCGGTCAGCTCGAGGACGAACGAGGACAGGAAGGAGACCCGCAGCACGGCCAGGGTCGAGCGCCGGTAGTCGTCGGTGACCCGGCGCACCGTCGCCGCCTGTGCCCGCCCACGGCCGTAGGCCCGCAGCACCGGCAAACCGTCCAGCACGTCGAGGAAGTGGTGCGACAGCCGCCGCAGGTCCGACCAGCGCCGGTCCATGCTGCGCCGTGTCGTCCAGCCGACGAGCGCCATGAACACTGGCACGAGCGGCAGGGTCACCACGATGACCGCTGCCGACAGGACATCGGCCAGACCCATCCGCACGACCACCAGCGGGGGCACCACGCAGGCGAGGACGAACTGCGGCAGGTAGCCCGCGAAGTAGGCGTCGAGCGCGTCGACCCCGCGGGTCGCGAGCTGGGCCAGGTCTCCGCTGCGTCGACCGGCCAGCCAGCCGGGCCCGAGGTCGAGGACGTGGTCGAGCAGCCGGGTCCGGAGCTCCTGCTTGACCCGCGCGGCGGCCCGGGTCGCGGTCGCCTCCTGCGCCCACGTCACGAGGGCGCGTACGCCGACGACGACCAGTAGGGCCAGCAGCGGGCCGCGCAAGGTGGCCACGTCCGCAGTGCCGAGGAAGGTCGCCGCGATCACGTGGGCCAGCAGGCCCGCCTGGACGATGACGGCCGCGGCCGCGACCACGCCGAGGCCGACACTCGCTGCGAGGTGCCAACGCATCGCCCCGGTGCTGCGCAACAGCCACCGGTCCAGCGGCCTCACCCGTCCGGAACCCGCCCGCGTGTCGGCCGGCCCGTCGGCCCTGTGACAGCGTTCAACCTGGCGTCCAGGGTGATCGCGGCGTCGATGAGGCTGAGGTGGGTGAACGCCTGCGGGAAGTTGCCGATCTGCTCGCCGGTGAGCGCGATCTCCTCGGAGTACAGGCCGAGGTGATTGGCGTAGGTGAGCATCTTCTCGAAGGTGAGTCGGGCGTCATCGAGCCGGCCCGCCCGGGCCAGCGCGTCGACGTAGCTGAACGTGCACAGCGAGAAGGTGCCCTCTGATCCCTGCAGGCCGTCCGGGGAGGCGCCAGGGTCATACCGGTAGACCAGGCTGTCGGTCACCAGCTCAGAGTCCATCGCCCGCAGCGTCGAGGCCCACATCGGGTCCGTCGGCGCCACGAACCCCACACTCGACATGCGCAGCAGGGAGGAGTCGAGCACCTTGTCGCCGTAGTGCTGGACGAACGCCTGCCGGTCCGCGTTCCAACCCCGTTCCATGATCTGCGCGTAGATCGCGTCCCGCTGGCCAATCCAACGGTCCAGCGGGGCCGGGCGGGCTCGAGAGGTTGCGAGACGCACCCCCCGATCGAAGGCGACCCAGCTCATCAGCCGGCCGTAGGTGAAGTTCTTCTGGCCGCCGCGGGTCTCCCAGATGCCCTCCTCGGGCCGGTCCCAGTTCTCGCACAGCCAGTCCAGCATCGTGCAGAGCCCCCGCCAGCCGCGGTGGCCGATCTGCAACCCGCGCTGGTCGGCGAAGTAGAGGCTGTCCATCGCTTCGCCGTAGATGTCCAGCTGCAGCTGGTCGGACGCGCCATTGCCGATGCGGACCGGGGAGGAGCCGCGGTAACCTTCCCAGTGCTCGAGGATCTCCTCGGTCAGGTCCGAGGAGCCGTCGACCCGGTACATGATGTTCAGCGGCGCCGTGCCGTCACCGCTACGGCTCTCGTTCACCCGGTTCCCCAGCCACCGGCTGAAGGCGACCGCCTCCTCGGTGAAACCCATGCCGAGCAGGGCGTAGATGGAGAAGGACGCGTCCCGGACCCAGGTGTAGCGGTAGTCCCAGTTCCGCTCGCCGCCGACCTGCTCGGGCAGGCCCGCGGTCGGCGCGGCGACGAGGCCGCCGCTCGGAGCGTAGGTCATCAGCTTCAGGGTGATCGCCGAGCGCTCCAGGGTCTCCCGCCAACGGCCGGTGTAGGTCGAGGTGGCCAGCCACGACCGCCAGAAGCGGACGGTCTCGTCATGGAGGCGCTGGGACTCCTCGACCCTGATCTCGCGCGGCGGCCCCGCGGCGGCGGTCTCCAGCACCATGCCGCGCACCTGGCCGGCCTCCAGACTCAGCGAGAACCCCAGGTCCCCCGCCTCGCTCGCCTTCAGCTGGATGAGCCGATCGTCCTCGGGCTCGCGGACGGCGTGCAGGGTGAGCGTGATCTCGTCGGTGGCGAAGACACAGCCGTTCCCGGTCAGGTGCAACCGGTGCGGCTGGCGCCCGTAGTCGAACCGGGGCGCGATCTCCACCTCGAAGTTCATCCGCCCGCGGACGCAGCGCACCAGGCGGACCAGCCGGTGATTGTCGGTCGCCACGGTGCTGCTCGTCGCGGGCATGAAGTCGACGACCTCGCCCACCCCGGCCTCGGTCAGGAACCGGGTGATGAGGATCGCCGTGTCCGGGAAGTACAGCTGCTTGGTGTCGAACGTGTCGGCGGCCGTGCAGATCCGGAAGTGCCCCCCACGCGTGCGGTCGAGCAACGCGCCGAATATGCTGGGGGAGTCAAAGCGGGGGCTGCAGAACCAGTCGATGGACCCGTCGGTCGCGACGAGGGCGGCGGTCTGCAGGTCGCCGATAAGGCCGTGGTCCGCGATCAGCGGGTATTCCGCCATATCTCTCCTCACCGTGGCGTGCTGTGGCGATCCTGTGCCCACAGGGAGCCCGAGTCTACCGAAGGCGACCCGCTCGGGCTGTGTGAAGCGACCCTGCGGGTGTCCGACCCCGACGGCGCTGACCCCCAGTGGTTCGAACACGTGACCACACACGGCATGCAGCGCATCCGCGCCACACTGCGGCTCGAAGGCGACGAACTCCACCTCGACACCAACAGCGAAGCACGCCTGGACCGG
>JADGOV010000081.1 GCA_017882785.1 Frankiaceae bacterium | reverse complement strand
CTCGTTCGTCCACCGTGTCCAGCGCCTACTCCGCAGCGCCCATCTCACAGCACTGTTCGGCGGGCCGCCGCGACGGTGACCGCCACGGCAAGCAGCGCCACCACCACCAGTGACCCGGTGGCCGACCCCAATCCCAGCCACGGATTGCGCGCGGCGTTGGTGACCAGGGTCAGCGGAAGCACGTCTGCCACCTGCCGCGCTGCCGATCCCATGACCCGCGGCGGCGGCCCGCCGGCGCCGAGCAGAAACGACGGAAAGAACAGGATCGCCCGACGGCCTGCGCGGCCCGCGCGGACGGAAGCAGCGAGCCGAGCAGTACGCCGCCGCTGACGAAACCACTGCGCCCAGTACCAGAGCGCTCACAACGCGCCACGACTCGTGCATTGCCGGGATGCCGTAGACCGGTGCCGCAACCAGCAGCAGCAGCACCGCGGCGACCGCAATCGTCACCAACCCGACCACCAGCTCGGCGAACGCGAACGACCATCGGGGAAAGTCGGCGGCCGCGAAGCGCCGCAGTACGCCGCGCTCGCGGTAGGAGGCCAGATGGACCGGCACGATGACCAGCCCCGTCGCCGCGATGACGTCGGTGAGGTAGGACGCCACGTACCAATGGGCGGGGGTGACACCGGAGAACGCGGGGTCGGGCTCCGTGCCGAACGAGCCGCCGATGATCAGCATGGTCACGATCGGGAAGACAAACACAAAGGTCAGTGCCAGCGGATCTCGGGTCATCAGCCGCAGCTCGGCCCGTACGAGCCGTGCCACCGCAGTCCCCATGAACCCGAGCACCCGCAGCATGCACGCATCCGGTCGGCGCAGACCCTGGATGCACTCCACCGCGGTCGTCTTCCCAGCACCGTTGGCGCCGATCAGGCCGGCGAGGTCGTCGGCCCGAACGTCAAGATCGAGCCCGTCTACCACAACCCGGTGTCCACCCGTGGCCGCCAGCACATCAACCCCTGGATGGACTCGGCTCTCTCCTTCCAGGTGGAGACCGCGACCTAGAGCCGGCGAAGTGCCACCACGACCAGCGCGGCCGCGACGAGGGCGCGCAACAGGCGTGCCGGAGGGTCCAGCGCGGGCCATGACAGCACCATCAGCCAGCCGAGGAAAGCCGCCAGCACAAGGAGAACGGCGGCGCTGAGCGCGCCGTGCACCATCAGGCCGGCGAGCAGCAAGGCGACGACCGCGACCAGGAGAAACCACCGGGGCAGCGCGTCGAGGCGCCGCAGCACCGGGACACTGCGCCGCTCGAGTTCGGCTCGCCAGCTCACCGCACTAGCCTAGGCCGGTGCTCGCCCTGACCCACTTCGTCGTCCCGGAGCCGGTGGAGGAGGAGTTCCGGGCCGAGGCCCGCGACGCATTGGCGGTGCTGGCCGGGTGTGCCGGGCACCTCGGGAGCCGACTTGGCCGGGCCGCGGATGATCCGACGACCTGGGTGCTGGTGAGTGAGTGGACGAGTGTCGGTGCCTACCGTCGGGCGCTGGGGTCCTACCCGGTGAAGGTCGCCGTCTCCGGGTTCCTCCTTCGAGCCCTCGACCAGCCGAGCGCCTTCGAGGTGCTCCTCGGCGACGGTCCGGGCGGGCCGACCAGCCAGGATAGCGACCGAGCGGGTAGCCAGCCCGCGGGGTGAGTAGCACTCGCCCCGTGGGAGGGGAAGAGGGGGAAGAGGGGATAGCCTGGCGCCTCGCTCGCCGACCGCCAGCCGGATGGAGACGCCCATGGCCGACCGCATGGACACGATCGTCAGCCTCGCCAAGAGACGGGGGCTGGTCTACCCGAGCAGCGAGATCTACGGCGGTCTGCGGGCCAGCTGGGACTATGGACCCCTCGGCGTCGAGCTGAAGAACAATGTCAAGCGCCAGTGGTGGAAGGCCGTCGTCCAGGGTCGCGACGACGTGGTCGGGCTGGACTCCTGCGTGATCCTCGCCCGTGAGGTGTGGCAGACCTCGGGGCATGTCGACGCCTTCGTCGATCCGCTGACCGAGTGTCAGTCCTGCCACAAGCGGTTCCGGGCGGACCATCTCGAGGAGGCGTACGCGGACAAGCGCGGCGCGCCACCGGCCGGGGGACTGGCCGACGTGACCTGCCCGCACTGCGGCACGAAGGGGGCGTTCACCACGCCCCGGATGTTCAACGGTCTGCTGCGCACGCACCTGGGCCCGGTGGAGGACGAGTCCGGTCTGGCCTACCTGCGTCCCGAGACGGCGCAGGGCATCTTCGTCAACTACCTCAACGTGCAGCAGTCGTCTCGGCGCAAGCCGCCGTTCGGCATCGGCCAGATTGGCAAGTCCTTCCGCAACGAGATCACTCCGGGCAACTTCATCTTCCGCACCAGGGAGTTCGAGCAGATGGAGATGGAGTTCTTCGTCGTGCCCGGCACCGACGAGGACTGGCATCAGTACTGGATCGACGAGCGCACCCGGTGGTACACCGATCTCGGCATCGACGGGTCAAACCTGCGGCACTACGAGCATCCGCAGGAGAAGCTGTCCCACTACTCCAAGCGGACGGTGGACATCGAGTACCGCTTCGAGTTCACCGGCGCCGAGTGGGGAGAGTTGGAGGGCATCGCGAACCGGACCGACTACGACTTGACCGTGCACTCCAAGGCCAGCGGTGTCGACCTCTCCTACTACGACCAGGAGCGGGAGGAGCGCTACACGCCCTACGTCGTCGAGCCGGCTGCTGGCGTCGACCGCTGCGCGCTGACCTTCCTGCTCGACGCCTACGCGGAGGACGAGGCGCCGAACACCAAGGGCGGCCTGGATCGCCGCGTCGTGTTGCGGCTGGACAGCCGGCTGGCGCCGATCAAGGCCGCGGTGCTTCCGCTGTCCCGCAACGAACGGTTGAGCCCGGTCGCGAAAGACCTGGCGGCTAGCCTGCGGCCGCAGTGGAGCATCGAGTTCGACGACGCCGGCGCGATCGGCCGGCGCTACCGCCGCCAGGACGAGATCGGCACGCCTTACTGCGTGACCGTGGACTTCGCCTCCTTGGATGATCAGGCAGTGACGATTCGATCGCGGGACACGATGGTGCAGGATCGGGTGTCCCTCGATTCGGTGGCCGGCTATCTCAGCGAACGCCTGGGAACCTGCTGACTGGCCCTGCAGGCGCGATACTCGACGGCGTGGGTAACCTTGCCCGAAGCCGTACGCCGTCCGCGCATGACCTGAGGAGCCTGCAGTGGTCAGTGACCAGCCGAAGTTCGTCTATGACTTTGCCGAAGGCAACAGGGACCTCAAGGACCTGCTCGGCGGCAAGGGGGCCAACCTGGCCGAGATGACCAACATCGGCCTGCCGGTGCCGCCCGGCTTCATCATCACCACCGAGGCCTGCAAGGCCTACCTGCACGGCGGGGCGGTGCCACCCGAGCTCGCCGACCAGGTCACCGAGCACCTCGGCACCCTCGAGAAGACAATGGGCAGATCGCTGGGCCAGGCCGACGACCCGCAGCTGGTGTCGGTGCGCTCCGGGGCGAAGTTCTCCATGCCCGGCATGATGGAGACGGTCCTCAACATCGGACTCAATGACGAGTCCGTCCAGGGGCTGGCCAAGCAGGCCGGCAACGACCGGTTCGCCTGGGACTCCTACCGGCGGCTGTTGCAGATGTTCGGCAAGACCGTCCTCGACATCGAGGGGGGTCGCTTCGAGGAGGCCTTCGACGGGGTCAAGAGCCGCAAGGGCACCACCGCGGACCTCGATCTCGACGCCGACGACCTCCGCGAGATCGTCGGGAAGTACAAGGGGATCATCAAGGAGGAGACCGGCCGGGAGTTTCCGCAGGACCCGCGCGAGCAGCTGGACATGGCTGTGCTCGCGGTGTTCGACTCCTGGAACGCCGACCGGGCAATCCTCTACCGCCGCCAGGAGCGCATTCCGGCAGACCTCGGCACGGCGGTCAACGTCCAGGCGATGGTCTTCGGCAACATCGGGGAGAACTCCGGCACCGGCGTCGGCTTCACCCGCGACCCGGGCAGCGGCGAGCGCGGGGTCTACGGCGACTACCTCGAGGACGCCCAGGGCGAGGATGTCGTCGCCGGCATCCGGAACACGGTCTCACTCACCGACCTCGAGAAGATCAACAAAGAGTGCTACGACCAGCTGATGGACATCATGAGCACACTGGAGCGGCACTACCGCGACCTCTGTGACATCGAGTTCACCATCGAGCGCGGCAAGCTCTGGATGTTGCAGACCCGGGTTGGCAAGCGCACCGCGGGGGCGGCCTTCCGCATCGCCACCCAGCTGGTCGACGAGGGCCTCATCGACACGGACGAGGCCCTGCAGCGGGTCAACGGCGCGCAGCTCATGCAGCTGATGTTCCCGCGGTTCGACGAGGCCGCGACCCGCCGGCAGATCGCCAAGGGCGTCAATGCCTCACCCGGTGCGGCGGTGGGCAAGTGCGTCTTCGACTCCGACACTGCCGTGGAGTGGAACGACCGCGGCGAGGACGTCATCCTGGTTCGCCGGGAGACCAACCCCGACGACCTGCACGGCATGATCGCTTCTCGGGGCATCCTCACCAGCCGTGGCGGCAAGACCTCGCACGCCGCCGTGGTGGCCCGAGGCATGGGCAAGACCTGCGTGTCCGGCGCGGAGGAGATCGACGTCGACCTCAAGGCCCGCAGCTTCACCACGCCGGCCGGGGTGACCGTCAAGGAGGGCGAGGTCGTCTCGATCGACGGCACCAGTGGCGTGGTCTACCTCGGCGAAGTGCCGGTCGTGCCCAGCCCGGTCGTCCAGTACTTCGAGGGCACACTGCCGGCCGACTCCGACGAGCTCGTCGCGGCGGTGCACCGCATCATTACCCAGGCCGACAACACCCGCCGCCTCGGCGTCCGGGCCAACTCCGACACCCCTGAGGACTCCCAGCGGGCACGCCGCTTCGGTGCCGCCGGGATCGGGCTGTGTCGCACGGAGCACATGTTTCTCGGCGAGCGGCGCAAGCACGTCGAGCGCCTGATCCTGGCCGACGAGGACGCCGAGCGGGAGGCGGCCTTGGCCGCACTGCTGCCGCTACAGCGGGAGGATTTCGTCGGCATCCTCTCCGCGATGGACGGGCTCCCGGTGACCATCCGGCTGATCGACCCGCCGCTGCACGAGTTCCTGCCCGACATGACCGAGCTTTCCGTCGCGATCGCCGTCAAGGAAGCCAAGGGCGAGCCGGTGGAGGAGAAGGACCGAGTGCTCCTGGAGGCGGTCCGCCGGCTCCACGAGCAGAACCCCATGCTCGGCCTGCGCGGCGTCCGTCTCGGGTTGGTCATTCCCGGACTGTTCGGCCTTCAGGTGCGGGCCATCGCCGAGGCAGCCGTCGAATGCCGCAAGCAGGGCAAGGACCCCAAGCCGGAGATCATGGTGCCGTTGGTCGGCGCGGTCCAGGAGCTGGAGACCGTCCGGGAAGAAGCGCTGGACATCCTGGCTGCCGTCGCGTCGGAGAGCGGCGTCGACGTTCCCGCGTTGATCGGCACGATGATTGAAGTGCCGCGGGGGGCGCTCCAGGCGGGTGAGATCGCCGAGTTCGCCGAGTTCTTCTCCTTCGGCACCAACGACCTCACCCAGATGACCTGGGGCTTCTCCCGGGACGACGTGGAGGCGTCGTTCTTCTCCCGCTACCTGGAGCTGGGTATCTTCGGCGTCTCGCCCTTCGAGACGATCGACCGGGAGGGAGTCGGTGAGTTGGTGCGGATCGCCGTCGAGGCCGGCCGAGCGGCCCGGCCCGACCTGCACCTCGGTGTCTGCGGTGAGCATGGCGGCGACCCGGAGTCGGTGCACTTCTTCCACGAGGTCGGGCTGGACTATGTCTCCTGCTCGCCGTTCCGGGTGCCGGTGGCGAGGTTGGAAGCAGGCCGGGCGGCCGCGGACATCACCGGCAGTGACACCCGCTGACGACTGAGTCGGTTCGCGTTCGGGCGGGGTACCGGACGGGGGACCCCTCGTGGTGACCGGACGGACGAGGGGTCCTCGGCCCGGTGGGCTGTCGGGCCGCCCGACGGAGCGGCCGTACTGATCGTCCGCTGGCTTGTGCGGTTGCTCGGACTGATCGTCCTGGCCGCTGTGCTGATCTACGGGGTCACCTGCTTGGCGGTGTGGCGGGTCGCCAGGGAGGATTCGAGGCCGCGCTCGGACGCGATCGTCGTGCTCGGCGCCAGTCAGTTCGACGGGCGACCGTCCGCGGTCTTCAGCGCGCGACTCGCCCACGCCCGGTCGCTCTACCAGGCTCGGGTGGCTCCCCGCATCGTGACCGTCGGTGGCAAGTTGCCGGCCGATCGCTTCACCGAGGCGGCCGCCGGCGCTCGCTGGCTGGCCGCCCGCGGCGTGCCGCAATCGGCGATCATCTCGGTCCCCACCGGCGGCAATACGCTGGACAGCCTGCGCGCGGTGAACGTGGTCCTGCGTCGCAACCACTGGCGCAGCGTCGTCCTGGTCACCGACCCCTGGCACGAACTGAGGGCCCGACGGATGGCCTCCGACCTCGGTCTCCGGGTGGCCACGTCACCGGACCGTACCGGTCCTGCAGTGCACACCCGGGCCACGCAGATCCGCTACGTGCTGCGGGAGGCTGCCGGATACCTGTACTACCGCGTCTTCCACTCCGACCGGGCCAAGGGGCCGGGGGCGGTGTGAGTGTGAGTCCGGTGCGCGGGCGCGAGGAGCACTGTCGCGCCGTAGCCTCGAGGGGATGACCACCGGATACGACGCCGCGGCCCGGGAACGCCTGCTGCCGGAAACCACGAAGACCGGCAGCGGGTCGCGGTCCCCGTTCGCCCGGGACCGGGCCCGGGTGCTGCACTCGGCCGCCTTGCGGCGACTGGCGGGCAAGACGCAGGTGGTGGGCGTCGGCGAGGACGACTTCCCGCGGACCCGGCTCACGCACTCTCTCGAATGCGCGCAGATCGGTCGCGAACTCGCCCGAGCGCTCGGGGCGCATCCCGACGTGGTGGACGCCGCCTGCCTCGCCCACGATCTGGGCCATCCACCGTTCGGGCACAACGGCGAGGCGGCGCTGGACGCCGCCGCGGCGCCGTGCGGCGGGTTCGAGGGCAACGCCCAGAGCCTGCGCATCCTCACCCGGCTGGAGGCCAAGGTCGACGGCGCGGGGCTGAACCTGACCCGCGCCGTGCTCGACGCCGCGACGAAATATCCCTGGTGGCGGGGAGCGGTGGACGCGACCGGACCCTCGTCTGCCAAGTACGGCGTGTACCCCGACGATCGGCCGGTGTTCGAGTGGCTGCGGGCCGGTGCCCCCAGCGGGCGGGCCTGTTTCGAAGCGCAGCTCATGGACTGGTCCGACGACGTGGCCTACTCGGTACACGATCTCGAGGACGGCATCCAGGCCGGTTCGATCCCACTCGACCGCCTCGACGCGGATGCTGTGGTTGCCCAGGCGGCACGAGTAGGGCGCGCCTCCGTGGCGGAGTTGGCGGAGGTGCTGGGGGAGTTGCGCACCCAGCCGTGGTGGCCGCTGGGCCACGACGGGTCCCAGACGGCACTGCGGTCGCTCAAAGGGATGAGTAGTGCCCTCATCGGTCGGCTGTGTTCGGCCGCCATCGGGGCGACGCGCGCGACCTGCGGCCCCGATCCGCTGGCCCGGTTCACCGGGGTCGTCGTCATCCCACCCCTGGCCCGGGCCGAATGCGAACTGCTCAAAGCCGTCACCGCGCACTACGTGATGCCCCTGCGGGTCGCCGTGCAGGAGCGCCAACGGGCACTCCTCGGCGCGCTCGTGAGCACACTTGCCGACCAGGCGCCAGATGCCCTGGAACCGGCGCTGCGCGGTGCCTGGCATCAGGCGCGTGACGACGCGTCTCGACTGCGGGTGGTGATCGACCAGGTGGCGTCCCTGACCGACGCCTCCGCCACCGCCTGGAGCCGACGACTGACGGCCCGATCGGCAGTGGCCGCGTCCCGCCGGCGAGTGTCCAGTTGACCCGTTCGGGCGGGCTCGTGGATATTCGACAACCATGAGTCCCGGGCATCCTGGCGCTACTCGACGCGCCGTTCGCATCCTGAGCGTCGATGCGGACACCGTGCGGCCGATGCGGCGCGCGGTGCTGCGCCCGTACGAGGCGGAGGAGGCTGTCCACTACGCGACGGACGCCGTGGCCGAGCACCTGGCCGCCTACGAAGCGGATGGACACCTGGTCGGCGTCGCCACCGTGTTCGCCGAAGAGCATCCAGAGACCGGCGAACCGGGCTGGCGGTTGCGCGGCATGGGGGTCGCCGCCGACGCTCGGGGCACCGGTTGCGGCGGCTGGTTGCTCACCGCGGTGGTGGACCACGTCGCCCGCTCCGGCGGGCACCTGCTCTGGTGTAACGCCCGCGTCAGTGCGTTGGGCTTCTATCAGCGGTACGGATTCACCGTCGAGAGCGACGTCTTCTTCGTCGTGGGCGGGGGCGAGCATCGGCGGATGCGGCGGGTGGTCTGACGCGTCGGGCTGGTGCGCGCATGGCCCCTTCCTGCGCCGATCATGCTAGAACGGACGTCCGGCCAGGGTTGGGAACGCACGTTTGAGCATGATCGGCGCCAGCACGGCGCCCCCCGGCGCGCCCGGCGAGCCCCCCCGGCGAGCCCTTCAGAGTTCGCCGATGGCCTGCTCCCGCAGTTCGCGTCGGTGCTGTTCGAGCGCGATGAGCTCACCGAACAGTCGGTTGTACTCCGCGGTCTGCTCGACCGGGTTGATGCGCTGCAGGGTCGACTTGAGGGAGGTGATCCGCCGGGTGGCGGCGAGCTCAGCAAGGCGCGCCAAGAGGGCTCGGGCGTAACCGTCCAGCGCGTGCTCGGCCGCCCGCGGTGACTCCACTGCCAGCTCGGTGATCAACGAACGAACGCGATCGTCGGCTGCGCCCGACGCCACCCGTTCCACCCAGGCGGAGCCGACGGTGGGCGCCGTGCCGACGCCGCCGGCGGCCACGATGGCGGCACGCACGGCGCCGTAGACTGGGGCGGTGAAGACATCCTCGTCGAGGGTGTCGAACAGCGCGCAGCTCTGGGGCTGCTGCAGGGCGACCTTGACCGCTTCTCGCTCCACGACGAACCGGGGGTCGGTGGGGTCGGGTCGTCCAGGCCTCGTGACGACGCTGGCGGCACCCGGGGGATGGCCGGCGCCCGGCGCCCCACGACCGGTGCGCTGCCCGGAGGTGGGCCGCCCGGCGACCTCTGCGACCCGTGTCATCACCGGTTCGACCTCCATGCCGACCATGCCGGCAAGGCGGCGGGCGTACTCGGGCCGCAGCGACCGGTCCTTGATCCTGGCTACCAGCGGGGCCGCCGCCGCAAGGGCCGCGACCCGCCCCTCGACCGTCTCGAGGTCGTAGCGGCGCAGCATGCTGCGCAGCGCGAACTGCACCAGGGGTTCCCGGCGGGCGACCAGGTCGCGCACCGCTGCGTCGCCCTTGCCGGCGCGCAGTTCGCAGGGATCGAGGCCGGCCGGCTCGACCGCGACGAACAGCTGCGCGACGAACCGCTGGTCGTCCTCGAAGGCCCGCAGCGCTGCCCGCTGGCCGGCCTCGTCGCCGTCGAAGGTGAAGATGACCTCGCCGCGGAATTCGTCCTGGTCCATCAGCAACTGCCGCAGCACCGAAATGTGCTCGGTACCGAACGCGGTGCCGCAGGTGGCGACCGCCGTCGGTACGCCGGCAAGGTGGCAGGCCATCACGTCGGTGTACCCCTCGACCACGACGGCCTGCATGCGCCGAGCGATGTCCCGCTTGGCGAGATCGACGCCGTAGAGCTGCCGGCTCTTCTTGAAGATCACGGTGTCCGGGGTGTTGAGGTACTTGGCCTCGACCGCATCGTCGTCGAACAGCCGCCGCGCACCGAAGCCGACCACCTCACCGCCGCGGTCGCGTATCGGCCAGACGAGCCGACCCCGAAAGTAGTCGTAGGGCCCTCGCTGACCCTGCCGGGCCAGACCACCGGCGAGGAGGTCCTCGGCTGGGAAGCCTCGCTCTCGAAGATGCCGCAGCAGCTCATCCCAAGCGCGCGGTGCATAGCCCACGCCGAAATGCTCGGCTGCGGACATGTCGAAGCCCCGGTCTGCGAGGAAGCGTCGGCCGATCTCCGCCTCCGGCCCACTGAGCTGGGCGGTGTAGAAGGCGGCGGCGGAGGCATGCGCCGCGTGCAGCCGGCTGCGCTGACTGGCCTGCTGGCCGGGCGCTGCACCGCCCTGCTGGTAGCGCAACTCCACCCCGGCACGGGCCGCGAGTTTCTCGATCGCCTCGACGAAGGTCAGCGCCTCCAGTTCGCGGACGAACTTGATGACGTCCCCACCCTGTTGACAGCCGAAGCAGTACCACAGGCCTCGCGAGGGCGACACCGTGAACGACGGGGACTTCTCCTCGTGAAAGGGGCAGAGGCCCTTCAACGAGGCGCCGCCGGCCTTGCGCAGTTGCAGATGCTCGCCGATGACCTCGGCGATGGGGGATCGTTCGCGGACCAACTCCACGTCAGCGTCGCTGATCCGGCTGGCCGCCGTCATGGACCGCTCCTTCACCGTGCGCGGGACTCCGCGGGCGGGGAAGAGCCCGAACCGTCAGCCCGAAGTCTAGGTGAGCGCCCGCGGCGGCGCGGGGGAAGCGCTCGCCGAACTGTCGATCGGCGGCGGCGACACGTTCGCCGTCCCAGCGCGCCTGCCACCGTGACCTCGCCCGCCTGGCTAGGGTGTCACGGGGAAGAAAGGGGCGCGAGTGGTCTTCCCGACCATCGAGTTCGCTGCCTTCTTCCTCGTGGTCTGCACGGCGTCCTGGTTGCTGATGCCGCACCCGCGGGTGTGGAAACCGTTCATCCTCGTCGCGTCCTACGCGTTCTACGGGTACGCGGACGTGCGCTTCTGCCTGTTGCTCGCCGCCTCGACGGGCATCAACGCCACCGCCGGCTGGCTGCTGGCTCGGCGGCGGGACCGCCGGGTGCTGATCGTGGCGGTGGCGCTCAACCTGGGACTGCTGGGCTGGTTCAAGTACTTCGGCTTCTTCGTGCTGTCCGTGGACAACATGCTCGAGAAGGTCGGGCTGCCCGCTCCGTTGCCGCTGATCCAGGTCGCGTTGCCCATCGGCATCTCGTTCTTCACCTTCCAGGCGATGTCCTACGTGTTGGACATCTGGCGCGGGAAGATCCGCCCCGTCCCGCTGCTGGACTTTGCGGTCTACGAGGCGTTCTTCCCGCATCTCGTGGCGGGTCCCATCGTCCGGGCCAGTGAGTTCCTACCCCAGCTTGACAGCCCACGCAACCCGCGGGCGGTGCCGACCACGCGGGCCTTCTTCCTCATCGCCGGCGGGCTGATCAAGAAGGTGATCCTCGCCGACCTGATCGCCACCACGCTGGTCGATCCCGTGTTCGACACCCCCGGCCAGCACTCCGGCGCGGAGATACTTGGTGCGATCTACGGCTACGCAGTCCAGATCTATTGCGACTTCTCGGCGTACTCGGAGATGGCCATCGGCCTAGCCCTCCTGCTCGGCTTTCGGTTTCCGGACAACTTCAACCGCCCGTACACCGCTGTCAACCTGCAGGACTTCTGGCGACGGTGGCACATGACGCTGTCCCGTTGGCTGCGGGACTACCTCTACGTCTCCCTGGGCGGAAGCCGGCACGGCCGACGCCGGACCTACCGCAACCTCATGCTGACCATGCTCCTGGGCGGACTCTGGCACGGCGCGGCATGGACGTTCGTCATCTGGGGTGGTCTGCACGGCACCGGCCTGGTGGTCGAGCGGTGGTGGGCTGACCGACGGCGTCGAGACGTGGTGGACCTCACCGGCGCCGAGGGGGGCGAGCTCATTCCGGCGCCGAGACGCGGCGACGCGCCGGCTCGTGACCCGAGATCGGGGGAGTCCACCAGCATCGGCATTCCCGCGCCCAGGCCGGCGTACGACGAAGGTCGCAGCACTGAGCGGAGCTTGCGAACCGGCGCCGTGAGGACCGTGCCCGCCGGCGGCGCGCGGCGCGTCCCGGCTGCCACGGTCGCCACCGCAGTCGCGCCGGTTGTACTTCGCCGGTTGGTCACTTTCAACTTCGTGTGCCTGGCGTGGGTGTTCTTCCGGTCCCCGGACCTGGCCACCGCGTTCACCCTCCTCAGCCGGCTGCTCACCTGGGCCCCCGGGCCGGCGCCGCTCCTCACGCCGCCGGTGCTGCTCGCGATCGTCGCCGGTCTGGGGGTTCAGTTCGTGCCCGCCGGTTTCTGGCCGGCGGTGCAGACCCGCTTCGGCCGGCTCTCCTATCTCCGGCAGGGGCTCCTGCTGGGCGCACTGCTGGTCCTGCTCGACGCGATGGTGGGTAACCAGGGTGTCGCGCCGTTCATCTACTTCCGTTTCTAGGTGGTGTCGTGGCGACAGCACAGGTGCCCGCCGGTACGGCGGACGGCCCGGTAGGTACCACGGCGGACGCGCAAGGCACCGCCGCCGCCGCCCACGCCGACGTTTCCCCGCCACCCCCCGGAGATCAGCTTGTCGCCCCGGCTGGGCGGGCCTTGCAGGTCATGCTGGTCGCGCTGCTGCTGGCTGTGGTCTTCAACTCAGCGGCCATGGTGAAGGCCGGCGAAGGCATGCGCCCGGGTCTGACACGCACCCTGGTTCTCGGCGTCGCCCACCCGGTGAACGCCGTGTCCCACGGGCTGTGGCTGGATCGACCACGGCGCGAGGTCGGCCGCCTTTTCGGCCACGGGTCGGGCGCTGACTCCTCGCCGCTGCTCGCCGAGCCGGCCGGAGCCGGCGCTGCACCCTCGCCTTCTCCGACGGCCGCCACGACGCGCTCCCCGGCGCCCCCTGCGCCGGCGATGCCCCTGGCGCGTGCCGTCACCGCCGCCGCCCCGCTCCAGCTGGTCGTCGCCGGGGACTCGATGACGGAGTTCCTCGGTCCGGCAATGATCTCAGCAACGTCGGCCGCGGACCGCATCAAGGGTCGAGTGGACACCCGGTACGGCACGGGGCTGGTGCGGCCGGACTTCTTCGACTGGTTCGCCGAAGCCAAGCGGGTGATGGGTGGCCGGCGTCCGGAAGCCGTGGTCGTGATGATGGGCGGCAACGACGGGCAGGGCATCCTGTTGCCCAGCGGCAAGGCGCTACGCGACGGATCGGCAGCCTGGACGACTGAGTACCAACGGCGTACGCGCATCATCATGGACACCCTGGTCAAGGGTGGCGCGCGGCGGGTGTACTGGGTGAGCATGCCCGTGCCACGGTCGGCTCGACTCGCTCGGGACTATCGCCAGCTCAACGTCGCGCTCGCCGCGGCTGCCCGGACGGAGCCCGGCGTGCGTTACGTCGATATCACGACCCGGCTGTCCGTCCGTGGCCGCTACTCCGACTACCTGCGGAATGACGCCGGGCGGACCGTCGTCGCCCGGGCTCGCGACGGCATCCACATGAGCCGCGACGGCGCGCGCATGGCGGCCAATGTCGTGTTGAAGGCTCTCGATGCAGACTGGCACGTCCTCGGCTAACGGAGTCCTGACCCCGCCGCCAAGTCGGAGCGATCACCGGCTACCGGTTGCCGCCGGAACCGGTACGCGTGGGCGGCCCAGGGTCTGAGCGAGGCTCTCCCGTCGGCGGGTTCCCTGCCCCGCTCGCGTGGCCGCCGACGCCGGCCACGGTGCCGCCGATGACCCGCTTCGTCGTGACGACAGCACCAGCCACCTGCGCCTGCAGCAGCCCCGCCGTGCCCTGCAGGGAGGGGTCGTCCTTGAGCCGACGCACGGTCCCCAGAATGGCATCGTATCGGGCCCGGCCTGCGCGGGCGCCGAGCACGTAACCCGCCGCGAAACCGGCGCCTATGAGCAGCCTGGCTCGCATCGGCCTCCCCTTCCTCTGCGCCGCTGTGGCGCTCCTCGCGTGGTTCCCCGGCTTCCGCCGACGCCTGGGTTGGCGGCCGCGTGCGGTAATCTAGCCGACGGCTCCCAGCCTCGGATGGCAGCCTCACCGCTTGACCAGTCCCGCGTAGCTCAATTGGCAGAGCGTCCGGCTGTTAACCGGCAGGTTACAGGTTCGAGTCCTGTCGCGGGAGCTTGACGATCTTGTAGGGGCGGTAGCTCAGCCGGTCAGAGCAGGGGACTCATAATCCCTCGGTCGCGGGTTCGAGTCCCGCCCGCCCCACCGGTGTTTCCGCAGGTCAGCGG